>NZ_JBIUBL010000040.1:0-66051 GCF_044548015.1 Streptomyces sp. NPDC052236
GCTCCGGTATCGGTGGGTTTATATCCGGCGTTATTGGGGGCGGGTGGCGCGCGGGGCCTTGGGGGGGTGTGTCTTGGCGGCTCCCCGCCCCGTGGGGTGGGGGGGGCGCGCTCATGGGCGCCCCCGCCACACATGACTCACGACGGACAGAAAGGTTGTAGAAGTTCGGCGAATTCAGGTCTCAGTTGCGCGGCAGTCGCACGGTCAACCGGTACAGGCGCGCTGTTGGGCGGCGGGTGCGCCGAGGGGTACGGGACGGAGCTGACGTCCACGGAACGGCACGGCACGGCACGGCGAGGTAGAGCCGCACGGTGTTGCCGACCCCCGGCGTGAAGCCGCGCTCAAGGACGAGGAGCCTGCCGTCCCCGGCGGCGGTCGTTGCTCCCGTCCAGCAGGACGTCGAAGTCGCCGCCCTCCCCCATCGCCGCCAGTTCCCCCAGCGCGGTCATCCGCCGCTGCCGCTCTTCCTCCCCCGGCAGATGCGTCGGCGCGAACATGCGCAGCACCGCCGGGAGCACCACGACCGACGGGCCCGGTGCCGCCAGCGCCTTCGCCAGGTCTGCGCGCAGCGCCCCCGCGCTCGTACGCACCGCGGGTACCCCGAACGACTCCGCCAGCGCCACGAAGTCCGGGCGCGCCAGCTCCGTCGCCGTCCCCGTCCCCGTCGCCGTCGCCGTCGCCGTCGCCGTCGCCTCGCCGAAAGCGTCGTTCATGTACTCGCGCAGGATGCCGTAGCCCCCGTCGTCCACGATCAGCCAGGTCACCGGCAGGTTGTACTGGCGGGCCGTGGCCAGCTCCGCGATCGAGTACATCGCGCCGCCGTCGCCCGAGACCGCGAGCACCGGACGCGTACGGTCGGCCGCCGCCGCGCCCAGTGCCGCCGGGAAGCCGTAGCCGAGGCCGCCCGCGCCCTGGGCCGAGTGCATGGTGTTCGGCCGGCGCGCGTCGAAGGCGGACCAGGCCCAGTAGGCCAGGATCGTCATGTCCCAGAAGCTGGGCAAGTCGTCGGGCAGGGCCTGGCGTACGGACGCCAGGATCTCCTGCTCCAGGGTCAGGTCCTGGGCCTCGATCCGCGCCCGGACCCGGCCCAGGACCGTACGTACGGACTCATGTACGGACTCCGCCGCGTCCGCATCCGCGCGCTTCTCCACCGTCTCCACCGTCTCCAGCAGCGCCGACAGCGCCAGCCGCGCGTCCGCGTGGATGCCAAGACCCGCGTGGTTGGACTCCAGCTTGCCCGCGTCGGCCTCGATCTGGATGACCTGCCCGCGCGGCGTGAACGTGTGGTAGTTCGAGGACAGTTCGCCCAGCCCGGAGCCGACCACCAGCAGCACGTCCGCCGCTTCGAGGAAGTCCGTGGTGTGCCGGTCCTCCAGCCAGGACTGGAGCGACAGCGGATGCGTCCACGGAAACGCGCCCTTCCCGCCGAAGGTGGTGACGACCGGCGCGTTGATCCGCTCCGCGAGGGCGCGCAGCTTGCCGGACGCGTCGGCGCGTACGACTCCGCCGCCCGCGATGATCACGGGCCGCTCGGCGGTCGACAGCAGGTGCGCCGCCACAGCCGTCAGCTCGGGTCGCGGCACGACCTCGCGCGGGGTCGCGTCCATGCCGTGACGACCGGCAGCACCGTGGCGGCAAGCAGTACGTCCTGCGGGATCTCGACCCAGACCGGGCCGTGCGGCGCGGTCAGCGCGGACTCCCACGCCGCCGCGATCGCCGACGGGATCTGCGAGGCCGTACGGACGGTGTGCACCGACTTCACGATGTCGCGGAACGAGGCGCGCTGGTCGCGCAGCTCATGCAGATAGCCGTGGCGTCCGCCGCCGAGACCGGCGGTCGGTACCTGGCTGCCGATCGCGAGCACGGGCGCGGACGCCGCAGCCGACTCCTGGAGCGCGGCCAGCGACATGAGCGCGCCGGGCCCGGTGGACAGCAGCAGCGGGGCGACCTCGCCGGTGATCCGGCCGTACGCGTCGGCGGCGAAGCCCGCGTTGTTCTCGACGCGCAGTCCGACGTACGAGAGCGAGGAGCGGCGCAGCGCGTCGAACATGCCCAGCGCGTGCTGGCCGGGCAGGCCGAAGACCGTCGTCGCGCCGAGGCCGTGGAGCGTCTCGACGACAAGGTCGCCGCCATTGCGGCCGGGCGGCGGGTTCAGCGCGGCCTCGGTCTGGGCGGCGGTGGGCCGCAGCTCCACGTCGTGGTCGTGCGTCACTTCGAACGTCCCGCGGCGATCTGGCGGGACATGATCGTGGTGAGCTCGTACGCCGTGTGGGAGGCCGCCACAGAGGTGATCTCGGCGTGGTCGTACGCGGGCGCGACCTCGACCACGTCCGCCGAGACGAGGTGGCAGGAGGCCAGTCCGCGCAGGATCTCCAGCAGCTCCCGGGAGGTCATGCCGCCCGCCTCGGGGGTGCCGGTGCCGGGCGCGTGCGCCGGGTCGAGGCAGTCGATGTCGATGGAGATGTAGAGCGGCCGGTCGCCGATCCGCTGCCGGAGCTGGTCGGCGATCTCGTCGGCGCCGCGCCGGTACACATCGCCCGAGGTGACGATGCCGAAGCCGAGCTTCTCGTCGTCGGTCAGGTCCTGGCGTCCGTAGAGCGGACCGCGGATACCGACGTGCGAGAGCGCCTCGGTGTCGAGGATGCCCTCCTCGACGGCCCGGCGGAACGGCGTGCCGTGCGTGTACTCCGCGCCGAAGTACGTGTCCCAGGTGTCCAGGTGCGCGTCGAAGTGCAGCAGCGCCACCGGGCCGTGCCGCTTGGCGACGGACCGCAGCAGCGGCAGCGCGATGGTGTGGTCGCCGCCGAGGGTCATCAGCCGCGCGCCGGTGGAGAGGAGGTCGTCGGCCGCGGCCTCGATCGTGTCGACGGCCTCGTTGATGTTGAACGGGTTCGCGGCGATGTCGCCCGCGTCCGCGACCTGCGCGAGGGCGAAGGGTGAGGCGTCCTGCGCCGGGTTGTACGGACGCAGGAGCCTCGACGCCTCACGGATGGCATTGCCGCCGAAGCGCGCGCCGGGCCGGTAGGAGACCCCGGAGTCGAAGGGAACGCCGACGACGGCGACATCGGCCCTGCCGACCTCGTCGAGCCGGGGCAGCCGGGCGAACGTCGCGGGTCCGGCGTACCGCGGGATACGGGAGGAGTCGACCGGACCGCGCGGCTGCTCGTTGCTGCTCATCTGCATTTTCCTTCTTCCGGCGCTTCTTCTTTCGTGCGTCTTCGAAGGTAACCGTTGTCCGGCCGTTCCCGTCGTGCACGGTGGCGGCGGCGGCGGCGGCGGCGGCGGCGGCAGGCTCAGCCGGCTGGACGACGCGGACGTACGGATGGGTGCGCTGGTTCGCACTGCGCTTGCTGCGACGCGGCGCGAACCCCTGCCCGCCGAGTACCGACCCGCCTACATTGTGTAGCGGTCGCGTGTGCGACCCCAGCCGAGTGGGTCGAGAAGCCGCACGAAGGGGGCAGCTGCGTCGAGATCCTGAACGGCCACCCAACCGGCGTCCCGGTCCGCGACTCCAAGACCCCGCGCAGCCCCGCCCTGGCCTTCCCGGCGGCCGGTTGGTCATCGTTCATCACGGCTCTCAAGAACGGGGACTTCCCCGTCTGAGCCTTGCCGTCGACCGCCGGGTGACCCGCCCCTCCAGGAGAGAGGAAACGCCGAGGTCAGCCGTGCTGCTTGGCCGAGCGGCGCCGGTTGAAGACCATCGCGCCACTGGCGAAGACCAGCGCACCCAGCCCGCCCACCGCGGCGGGCACGGCGACACCCGACTCGTTGGTGGAGGCCACCAGCTCCTCACCGGCCGCGGCGTGGTTGGCGTGCCCGGCGTGGTGGTCGGCGTGGACCGGGTCGGCCTTCGTGTTCTTGACGTCCGCCCCGAGCGCCTCAACCTCGGCCGCCGACTGCTCGCCGCCCGCCAGACCGGTGACCTGACCGCTGCCGCCGTCGAAGACGACGTCAGCGCAGGAGAAGAAGTTCTCCTGGCTGTCCGAGCGGATCCAGTGGATGTAGAGCATGTGCTGACCGCTCCGCTGCGGTAACTGGAGGTTCCAGTAGTAGTGGCCACCCTCGGAGCCCGGACCACCCGACTGCGGCGGGTTGGCCACAGTCTGAAGGTGCGTCAGGTCGCTCCACGCCAGCGCCTTGGTCGGGCTCCACCCGCTCTTGGTGAGGTACACCTCGAACCTGCCCGGGTGAGCAGCCCAGTTGCTGTACTTGACCTGGATGTTCGCGCCCGAGGTCAGGCGCGTCTTCGGCCAGTCGGTGCGGGCCGCGTTGTACGGGGAGAAGTTGTACGGGCTCCGGTTGCCGGCGCTGCAGAGCGTCCCGTCCGGGACATAACCCGCGCCCCTTCCACCGGCGTTGGAGTCCAGAACGGCGAACCAGTTGTACAGCGGAGTGGTGCTGGCCTGCCGGACCGCCGCAGCGCAAGCCGGGTTGGACGGCATCTGGGTCGAGCTGTTCGCGAGCAGATCCTTGTAGCACAGGTAGGTCCGGGAGCCGGGCATGATGCTGACGCCGTGCGCCGATGCCGGGGACGGCACGGACAGCACTGCGGCGGCGACGCCCGCGGCACCGGTAAGGGCCAGCATGCGCCGGACCCGGATGGAGTTGATTGCCATGTGTTGATCTCCTTCGGGATTCCCTCGAGCGCTGACCGGACGGCCGGAACCTGCCACGGGTGCTGCCCTGTGCCGCTGGAGTCAGCCAGGAAACAGGAAAAAGGCAGGCTGAAGCAGCGAGCAGGGCCCGCAACGCGGGTGCGATTGCATGTCCTGGGCCGTCCCGGACCCAGCGATCGACCTGACAGAGAGTCTGGCGTGAGGGATGGTGGGGGGATTGATGGGGCGATTGATGGGAGCGCTCCCAGAGCAACGTAGCGCGCATGGGCCAAGTCGTAAACGCTCCTCGCAGCGTCTGCTGAAGCTTCGTCCTGATCCGCCACTTGCCCGGTGAATCCTTGTATGGATGGCCGTGGGCGTGGGGCACATCACCCTGGACACCCCAGATGACCACCAGGTAACTTGGGCCTGAGCAAGCGCTTAGTGCAGTACTTAATACAACAACCATCAATTGAGCAACCCCCACCAAGAGCAACCACGTCCGCGAGAGCGGCGGCGGTTCAGCCGCGAAGGAGTGCCCCGTGCGACGTACCGTGTACAACGAGGACCACGAGGCGTTCCGCGAGACCATTCGCGCCTTCATCGAGGCCGAGATCGTCCCCGTCTACGACAAGTGGTACGAGGCCGGTCAGGTCCCCCGCGACTTCTACTACACCCTCGGTGAGCTCGGCATCTTCGGCATAGAGGTCCCCGAGGAGTACGGCGGCGCGGGCGAGGAGTCCTTCAAGTTCCAGGCGATCATCTCCGAGGAGACCGCCCGCGCCGGGGTTTCCTTCGGCGGCTCCAGCGTGCATGTCGCGCTCTGCCTCCCCTACCTCAAGGCGTACGCCACCGACGAGCAGAAGACGCGCTGGCTGCCCGACTTCGTCTCCGGCGCCGCCATGTACGCGATCGCCATGACCGAGCCCGGCACCGGCTCCGACCTGGCCGGGATGAAGACCACCGCCAAGCTCTCCGAGGACGGCACGCACTACGTCCTCAACGGCTCCAAGACGTTCATCACCGGCGGTGTGCACGCCGACCGCGTCATCGTCTGCGCCCGTACCGCCGCCCCCACCGCCGAGGACCGCCGCCACGGCATCTCCCTCCTCGTCGTGGACACCAAGGCCCCCGGCTACGCGGTCGGCCGCAAGCTCGACAAGCTCGGCCTGAAGACCTCCGACACCGCCGAGCTCTCCTTCTCCGACGTCAAGGTCCCGGTCGAGGACCTCCTCGGCGAGGAGAACAAGGGCTTCTACTACCTCGGCCAGAACCTCCCGCAGGAGCGTCTCGGCATCGCCGTCGGTGCGTACGCACAGGCCTCCGCCGCCGTCCGGTTCGCCCAGCAGTACGTCCAGGAGCGCGCCGTCTTCGGCAAGACCGTCGCCTCCTTCCAGAACACCAAGTTCGAACTGGCCGCCTGCAAGGCGGAGGTCGACGCCGCCGAGGCCGTGGTCGACCGGGCGCTGGAGGCGCACGACGCGGGCGAGCTGTCCGCCGCCGAGGCCGCGTCCGCGAAGCTGTTCACGACTGAGGTCGCGCACCGCGTCATCGACAAGTGCCTCCAGCTGCACGGCGGCTACGGCTACATGAACGAGTACCCGATCGCCCGTCTCTACGCCGACAACCGCGTCAACCGCATCTACGGCGGCACCAGCGAGGTCATGAAGATGATCATCGCCAAGTCCATGGGCCTTTAGACGCCGTAGGCCGGCCGTAGAACTTCTCCCGTGACCACAGCACTTGACGACCTGCTCGATCTGCTCGACCTCGAGCGGATCGAGCAGGACATCTTCCGGGGCGTATCCCGCTCCGCCCTCGTACCGCGCGTCTTCGGCGGCCAGGTCGCCGCCCAGGCCCTGGTCGCCGCGGGCCGGACCGTCCCCGAGGACCGTACGGCCCACTCGCTGCACGCGTACTTCCTGCGCCCGGGTGATCCGGACGCGCCGATCATCTACACCGTCGACCGCATCCGCGACGGCCGCTCCTTCACCACGCGCCGGGTCGTCGCCGTCCAGCACGGGCAGCCGATCTTCCATCTCTCGGCGTCCTTCCAGACGTACGAGGACGGGCTGGAGCACCAGTCCGCGATGCCGTCCGCGCCCGCGCCGGAGACGCTGCCGACGGCGGCCGAGATCCTGCCGCGGTACGCGGAGCACTTCCGCGACCCCGGCACAGTGGACCGCCTGCTGGATACGCGGGCCGCGGTCGATCTGCGCTACGTCGACGCCCCGCCGTACGGCACGGTGGGGCAGCCGCGCGAGCCGCGCTCACAGGTGTGGTTCCGGACGAACGGCAAGCTCGCCGACGATTCCCTGCTGCATGTCTGCCTGGCCACGTATGTCTCCGACATGACGCTGCTCGACTCGGTGCTGCTGGCACACGGCCGCGGCGGCTGGGCGGTCGGGGACGTGGTGGGCGCGTCGCTCGACCACGCGATGTGGTTCCACCGGCCCTTCCGGGCGGACGAGTGGCTGCTGTACGACCAGGAGTCCCCGTCGGCGTCCGGCGGCCGGGGTCTGGGCCAGGCCAGGATCTATACGCAGGACGGCCGGCTGGCGGTCTCGGTGATCCAGGAGGGTGTGGTCCGGGTGCCCCGCGCCTGAAGCGACTCGCGCGTACTGGGCGGCCCGAGCGGCTCAGGCCTCGCCCGTCAGCCCCGCCGCCTCCAGCAGATACGCCGTCATCGGGTCGTAGTAGCGCGGGTCCATCACATGGTCGTCCAGCGGCACCGTCACCTGAAGCGTGCCCTCCGCCTCGGCGATGAAGAGCGCCGGGTCGTTGCTGTCCGCGTAGCCGACCGAGTCCAGGCCGCGCTGGCCCGCGCAGCCCGCCCAGCCGTGGTCGGCCACCACCAGGTCGGGCTGGGCGCGGCCGTCGCGCTCCAGGCCGTCCAGGATCGCCGCCATCGGCGCCGGGGAGTGCGTGTGCCACAAGGTCGCGCCCCGCTCCAGCATCGCCACGTCCGCGAACTGGAAGACCATGCCCTCGTCCGCCGTCAGCCCGCCCGGGATCCGTACGATCTCGCAGCCCGCTCCCCGCAGCGCGTCGGCCGTCTGCCGGTGCACGTCCAGCAGCCCACCCGGGTGCCCGGTCGCGAACAGCACGCTCTCCCGCCCGGCCGCTGCCTTGCGCAGGCGGGCCGCCAGCCGGTCCAGCGCGTCGATCGTCAGTTCCGGGTCGATCGTGTCCTGGCCGAGTCGGTGCTCGGGGTCGTCGCTGACTCCGCACCGCTCGGCCATCACAGCCAGCACATCCTGCTCGTCCGTCCACCGGTCACCGAGCTCAAGGCCGAGCCAGTAGTGGCGGTCGCCGTTGGCGAGCTTGCGGTAGTGGGAGAGGTTGTTGTCGCGAGGGGTGGCGACGTTTCCCGCGATGCGTGAGCGGACGAGGTGATCGACGAGCGCGGCACGGCTTGGTATCGGCATGACCCCCATTGTGCCGCCAGCCGCTCGGCCGGCAGCCCCCGTCCCGCACGTTGGACGCACCCGGCCGATGACCTCGGCCCGCGAACTCGGCCCGTGAACTCGGCCCGTGAACTCGGCCCGCGAGCTCAGCCCGCCAGTGAACCGAACGCCCCGTGCGCCAGCCGCCGCAGCAGCGACTCCGTCGCCGCCCGGCCCGGCAGGCCGCTCCCGTACGAGCCCAGGTGCGGCGTCGAGTTGAGCAGGCCGAACACAGCGTGGACCGCCGCCCTCGCCTCCGCCTCGGGAAGCTGCGGGTGCACATCCCGTACCACCGCCACCCACAGCTCCACGTACTGCCGCTGCAGCTGCCGCACCCGCTTGCGGTCACTGTCGCGCAGGCGGTCCAGCTCGCGGTCGTGGAGCGTGATCAGCGGGCGGTCGTCCAGCGCGAAGTCGATATGGCCGTCGATCAGCGAGGCCAGCAGCGCCCCAGGACCGGCCACCGAATCCGCCGCCGTCTGCGAATCCGTCTCCGAATCCGCCGCCGCTTCTGCCGCCTCCGCCTCCGCGACCCGCAGCCGTCCGCCGCTCAGCAGCCGCTCGCTGATACCCACCAGCAGCTCGGCGAGCATCGCGTCCTTCCCCGGGAAGTGGCGGTACAGGCCGGGGCCGCTGATGCCGACCGCCGCGCCTATCTCGTCCACGCCCACGCCGTGGAAACCGCGCTCGGCGAAGAGGCGGGCAGCCTCTTTGAGGATCTGCTCACGGCGCGTCGGGGCATCCGTCCTGGTGCTCATGTCATTGATTCTAGACAAGCGGGTTAGCGATCGTTAACCTGTTTGCCATACGTTAACGCTCATTAACCTCATTCTCGTACGGGCAAGGGGCTCACAACGATGCAGCAGGCACCCGTGCTGACGAGCGCGGCCGACCCCGCCTCCCCGGCCTGGCAGGCCAACGAGGCGGCGCACCAGGAGCTCGCCGAAGGGCTGCGCGCCCGGCTCGCGGCGGCCCGGCTCGGCGGTGGCGAGCGGGCCCGCGCCCGCCACACCGCGCGCGGGAAGCTGCTGCCGCGCGACCGCGTGGACGCCCTCCTCGATCCGGGCTCGCCCTTCCTGGAGCTCGCGCCGCTCGCGGCGGAGGGCCTGTACGGCGGGGCCGCCCCGGCCGCCGGGCTGATCGCGGGGATCGGCCGGGTCAGCGGCCGTGAGGTGGTCGTGCTCGCCAATGACGCGACCGTCAAGGGCGGCACGTACTACCCGATGACGGTGAAGAAGCACCTCCGCGCCCAGGAGGTCGCCCTGGAGAACCGCCTCCCCTGCGTGTACCTCGTGGACTCGGGAGGCGCCTTCCTGCCCCTCCAGGACGAGGTCTTCCCCGACCGCGACCACTTCGGGCGGATCTTCTACAACCAGGCCCGGATGTCGGCCGCGGGCATCCCCCAGATCGCGGCCGTCCTCGGCTCCTGCACCGCCGGCGGGGCGTACGTCCCGGCGATGAGCGACGAGGCCGTGATCGTACGGAACCAGGGCACGATCTTCCTCG
Organism: Streptomyces sp. NPDC052236; assembly: GCF_044548015.1. NCBI lineage: Bacteria > Bacillati > Actinomycetota > Actinomycetes > Kitasatosporales > Streptomycetaceae > Streptomyces > Streptomyces sp. NPDC052236. The sequence continues at coordinate 9,548 of NZ_JBIUBL010000040.1, forward strand.
GCGGCCCGCCCCTGGTGAAGGCCGCCACCGGCGAGGTCGTCACCGCCGAGGAGCTCGGCGGCGGCGAGGTCCACTCCCGTACGTCGGGCGTCACCGACCACCTCGCCGAGGACGACGCGCACGCGCTGCGGATCGTCCGCACCATCGTCTCGACGCTGCCCGCGCGCGCCCCGCTCCCCTGGCCGGTCGAGCCGGTCGAGGAGCCCAAGGCGGACCCCGCCGGGCTGTACGGCGCGGTCCCGGTGGATTCCCGTACGCCCTACGACGTACGGGAAGTGATCGCCCGGCTCGTCGACGGCTCCCGCTTCGCCGAGTTCAAGGCGGAGTTCGGGACGACGCTGGTCACCGGCTTCGCCCGAATCCACGGCCACCCCGTCGGCATCGTCGCCAACAACGGCATCCTGTTCTCCGAATCCGCCCAGAAGGGCGCGCATTTCATCGAGCTGTGCGACCAGCGCGCCATCCCCCTGCTCTTCCTCCAGAACATCTCGGGCTTCATGGTCGGCCGGGACTACGAGGCGGGCGGCATCGCCAAGCACGGCGCGAAAATGGTGATGGCCGTGGCCTGCGCGCGCGTGCCGAAGCTGACCGTCGTCATCGGCGGTTCGTACGGCGCGGGGAACTACTCGATGTGCGGCCGGGCGTACTCCCCGCGCTTCCTGTGGATGTGGCCGAACGCCAAGATCTCGGTGATGGGCGGCGAGCAGGCGGCGTCGGTGCTGGCGACGGTCAAGCGCGATCAGCTGGAGGCGCGCGGTGAGGAGTGGCCGGCCGCCGATGAGGAAGCTTTCAAGGAGCCGGTCCGCGCGCAGTACGAGCAGCAGGGCAACGCCTACTACGCCACGGCGCGGCTGTGGGACGACGGCGTGATCGACCCGCTGGAGACCCGGCAGGTGCTGGGTCTGGCCCTGACCGCCTGCGCCAACGCCCCCCTGGCTGAACCGCGCTTCGGCGTCTTCCGGATGTGAGGACCTCCATGACCTCCATGAACTCCATGTTCAGCACTGTTCTGGTCGCCAACCGAGGCGAGATCGCGGTCCGCGTCATCCGTACGCTGCGCGCGCTCGGCGTCCGTTCCGTCGCCGTGTTCAGCGACGCCGACGCCGATGCCCGGCATGTACGGGAGGCGGACACCGCGGTCCGCATCGGCCCCGCGTCCGCCGCCGAGAGCTATCTGTCCATCGACCGCCTGCTGGACGCGGCGGCCCGCACCGGCGCGCAGGCCGTCCACCCGGGCTACGGCTTCCTCGCCGAGAACGCGGGCTTCGCGCAGGCATGCGCGGACGCGGGCCTGGTCTTCATCGGCCCGCCCGCCTCCGCGATCTCGCTGATGGGCGACAAGATCCGCGCGAAGGAGACGGTGCAGGCGGCGGGCGTCCCGGTCGTGCCGGGGTCGTCCGGCTCCGGCCTGACCGACGCCGAGCTCGCCGACGCCGCCCGCGAGATCGGCATGCCGGTGCTGCTGAAGCCCTCGGCGGGCGGCGGCGGCAAGGGCATGCGGCTCACCCGGGTCGAGTCCGCGCTCCTCGACGAGATCGCGGCGGCGCGGCGCGAGGCCCGTGCCTCCTTCGGCGACGACACGCTGCTGGTGGAGCGGTGGATCGACCGCCCCCGGCATATCGAGATCCAGGTCCTGGCCGACGGCCACGGCCATGTCGTCCACCTCGGCGAGCGCGAATGCTCGCTCCAGCGCCGCCACCAGAAGATCATCGAGGAGGCGCCGAGCGTCCTGCTGGACGAGAAGACCAGGGCGGCGATGGGCGAGGCGGCCGTCCAGGCGGCCAAGTCCTGCGGCTACCGGGGCGCGGGCACGGTGGAGTTCATCGTCCCGGGCGCCGATCCGTCCGCGTACTTCTTCATGGAGATGAACACCCGCCTCCAGGTCGAGCACCCGGTCACCGAGCTGATCACCGGCGTGGACCTGGTGGAGTGGCAGCTGCGGATCGCGGCGGGCGAGCCACTGCCGTTCACCCAGGACGACATCACCTTCACCGGCCACGCGGTCGAGGCGCGCATCTGCGCGGAGGACCCGTCGCGCGGCTTCCTCCCCTCCGGCGGCACGGTCCTTGCCCTGCGCGAGCCGCAGGGCGACGGCGTACGCACCGACTCCGGCCTGTCGCACGGCACGGAGGTCGGCAGCCTGTACGACCCGATGCTGTCCAAGGTCATCGCGTACGGCCCCGACCGCGCGACCGCCCTGCGCAAGCTGCGCGCGGCCCTCGCGGACACGGTCACCCTGGGCGTGCCGACGAACGCGGGCTTCCTGCGGCGGCTGCTGGCCCATCCCTCGGTGGTCGCGGGCGACCTGGACACGGGGCTGGTGGAGCGGGAGGCGGACGGGCTGATCCCGGAGGGAGTGCCGCCGGAGGTGTACGAGGCCGCCGCCGCGGTACGTCTGGACGCGCTGGCTCCCGAACAGGGACCGGGCGTGGGCAGCTGGACCGACCCGTTCTCCGTGCCGAGCGGCTGGCGCATGGGCGGCCGGCCCGCTCCCCTGATCCACTGGCTGCGAGTAACGGGACTCGAACCCGCGACATTCGTGGCACAGCACCGGAGCAGCCACCGGGTGGCACCCGACCGAGTATCGGTCACCGTCGACGGGGTCGTCCACACCTTCTGGCGCGCGGGCGACTGGCTCGGCCGGGACGGGGACTCCTGGCACGTCCAGGACTACGACCCGGTCGCCGCCGCCCTCACCGGCCGCGCGCACGCCGGGGTCGACGCCCTGGCCGCGCCGATGCCGGGCACCGTCACCGTCGTCAAGGTCGCGGTGGGCGACCGGGTCTCGGCAGGTCAGAGCCTGCTGGTGGTCGAGGCGATGAAGATGGAGCACGTCATCTCCGCGCCGCACGCCGGGACCGTCACCGAGCTCGATGTGACGGCGGGCTCGACCGTCGCCATGGACCAGGTACTGGCCGTAGTCGTACCGGAACAGGAGGAATGATGCCCGAGGGACTGCCCATGGCCGTGCCCATGGAGAATCTGCCGTCCCGCGTCCGGATCCACGAGGTCGGCGCGCGCGACGGGCTCCAGAACGAGAAGACGGTCGTGCCGACCGAGGTCAAGGCGGAGTTCATCCACCGTCTCGCCGACGCCGGCCTGACCACCATCGAGGCGACCAGCTTCGTCCGCCCCGAGTGGGTGCCTCAACTCTCCGATGCCGAGCGGCTGTTCCCGCTGCTGAGTGATTTGGAGGGCGTAGCCCTGCCCGTCCTCGTACCGAACGAGTGCGGCCTGGAGCGGGCGCTGGCGCACGGCGCGCGCGGGATCGCCGTCTTCGGGAGCGCGACAGAAACGTTTGCGCGCCGCAACCTCAACCGGAGCGTCGACGAGTCGCTCGCCATGTTCGAGCCGGTCGTCGCCAGGGCCCGCGCCGACAAGATCGCGGTCCGCGGCTATCTGTCGATGTGCTTCGGCGACCCGTGGGAGGGCCGCGTCCCGGTCCCGCAGGTGGTCGGGGTCGCCCGGCGGCTGATGGACCTCGGCTGCGACGAGCTGAGCCTCGGCGACACGATCGGCGTGGCCACGCCGGGGCATGTGCGCGCCCTGCTCGCCGCGCTCAACGAAGAGGGCGTGCCCACGTCCGCGATCGGCGTGCACTTCCACGACACCTACGGCCAGGCCCTCGCCAACACCCTCGCCGCGCTCCAGCACGGCGTGACCGTCGTGGACGCCTCCGCGGGCGGCCTCGGCGGCTGCCCGTACGCGAAGAGCGCGACCGGGAACCTCGCCACCGAAGACCTCGTGTGGATGCTCGACGGCCTCGGCATCGAAACCGGGGTGGATCTCGGCCTGCTCACCGCCACCAGCGTGTGGCTGGCCGGGCACCTGGGCCGCCCCAGCCCTTCTCGCACGGTAAGCGCCCTCTCCCCCAACGCCGTCTCTCCCAGCACTGTCTCCCACAAGGAGTGACTGACCATGTCCCTGGACCACCGGCTCACCGCCGAACACGAAGAGCTCCGCCGTACGGTCGAGCAGTTCGCCCACGACGTGGTCGCGCCGAAGATCGGCGACTACTACGAACGCCATGAGTTCCCGTACGAGATCGTCCGCGAGATGGGCCGCATGGGCCTGTTCGGCCTGCCCTTCCCCGAGGAGTACGGCGGCATGGGCGGCGACTATCTCGCGCTGGGCATCGCCCTTGAGGAGCTGGCGCGCGTCGACTCGTCCGTCGCGATCACGCTGGAGGCCGGTGTCTCGCTGGGCGCGATGCCGGTCTACCGCTTCGGCACGGAGGAGCAGAAGCGGGAGTGGCTGCCGCGCCTGTGCTCGGGGGAGAACCTCGGTGCGTTCGGGCTGACGGAGCCGGAGGGCGGCTCGGACGCGGGCGGCACGAAAACCACGGCCGTGCGGGACGGCGACGAGTGGGTGATCAACGGCTCGAAGTGCTTCATCACCAACTCCGGTACGGACATCACGGCCCTGGTCACGGTCACGGCGGTCACCGGCCGCACTCCGGAGGGCAAGCCCCTGATCTCCGCGATCATCATCCCCTCGGGCACCCCCGGCTTCACGGTCGCCGCGCCGTACTCCAAGGTCGGATGGAACGCCTCGGACACCCGCGAACTGTCCTTCTCCGACGTCCGCGTGCCGGTGGCGAACCTGCTGGGCGAGGAGGGCCGCGGCTACGCGCAGTTCCTGCGGATCCTGGACGAGGGCCGGATCGCCATCTCGGCGCTGGCGACGGGCCTGGCCCAGGGCTGCGTGGACGAGTCCCTGTCGTACGCGAAGACGCGCCACGCCTTCGGCCGCCCGATCGGCGACCACCAGGCGATCCAATTCAAGCTGGCGGACATGGAGATGCGGGCGCACATGGCCCGGGTGGGCTGGCGCGACGCGGCGTCGCGGCTGGTGCGGGGAGAGCCGTTCAAGAAGGAGGCGGCGGTCGCGAAGCTGTACTCGTCGACGATCGCGGTGGACAACGCCCGCGAGGCGACGCAGATTCACGGCGGCTACGGCTTTATGAACGAGTATCCGGTGGCGCGGATGTGGCGGGACTCGAAGATCCTGGAAATCGGCGAGGGCACGAGCGAGATCCAGCGCGTGCTGATCGCGAGGGAGTTGGGCCTGTCCGGCTGACGCCTGGGGAGGGCTGGCCACCACCTGCGGACCTGAGTTGAGGTTAGGCTAGGCTAACCTACTCTGAAAACCAGCCAGTGGCCGAACAGGCACGTACGAAAGCGGACTCCCTCATGCCCAACGCCCGAGCTTCCCATCTCTCCCGTCGCGGCCTGCTCGCCGCCGGCAGCGCCCTCGGGCTCGGCGCCGCGCTCTCCGCCTGCGGGAGCGACGACAAGAACACCGGCTCGGGCACGGCCGACAAGACCGCCGACGCCGGGCCCTGGTCCTTCAAGGACGACCGCGGTACCACCGTGGAGTTGAAGTCCACTCCGAAGAACATCGTCGCCTTCACCGGCACCGCCGCCGCGCTCCACGACTACGGCGTCGAGGTCAAGGGGGTCTTCGGGCCGACCAAGACCGCGGACGACAAGCCCGACGTCCAGGCCGGTGACCTCGACATCAACAAGGTCGAGATCATCGGCAACGTCTACGGCGAGTTCAAGATCGAGCAGTACGCCGCCCTGGCCCCCGATCTCCTGATCACCAACATGTGGTCCATGAACGAGCCGTGGTACGTGCCGCCGCAGTCCAAGGACAAGATCATGAAGATGGCCCCCAGTGTTCTGCTGTGGGCCGCCGAGACCACCATGGCCAAGGCCCTGGCGCGCCACGCCGAGCTCGCCGAGTCCCTCGGCGGCGACGTCAAGGGCACCGAGGCCGCCGCCGCAAAGGTCCGTTTCGAGAAGGCCGCGGCCCGGCTGCGCGCCGCCGCCAAGGCCAAGCCGAACATCACGATCCTGATCGGCTCCGCCAGCCAGGACCTCTTCTACATCTCCGTCCCGAAGACCTCCGCCGACACCCTGTACTTCCAGGAGCTCGGCGTGAAGTTCGTCGAGCCGAAAGCGAACGCCCAGGGCTTCTTCGAGGAGCTGAGCTGGGAAAACGTCGGCAAGTACGGCGCGGACATCATCATGATGGACAACCGCTCCTCCGCCCTCCAGCCCGCCGCGCTCACCTCCAAGCCGACCTGGGCCAAGCTCCCCGCCGTCAAAGCCGGCCAGGTCATTCCGCGCGTCACCGAGCCCATCTACTCGTACGACAAGTGCGCGCCGATCCTCGAAGACCTCGCCAAGGCCATCGAGAACGCGAAGAAGGCCGCCTGACCATGACACCGACGGCCGAGCCCGACCCGTTCCGCTTCTTCGACCTCAGCGTTGTACGGACCAGGCGGCTCGGCCCGTCCATGGTCCGCGTCACCTTCGGCGGCGAGGCACTGAAGGACTTCGCCGCCGGAGGCCGCGACCAGTCCCTCTCGCTGTTCCTGCCACAGCCCGGCCAGGACGCCCCCGTCGTGCCCGTCGACGCGGGCGACAGCAGCGCCGTATTCGCGGCCTGGCGGGCACTCCCCGACGACGTACGCGCCGTCATGCGCTCGTACACGGTGCGCGAGCAGCGCCAGGACCCGAACGAGGTCGACATCGACTTCGCGCTCCACGAGGACGGCGGCCCGGCCTGCCGCTGGGCCGCCCAGGCCGCCCCCGGCCATCGCGTGATGGTCCTCGGCCCCGCGGTCGCCGACAACACCGCCGTACGCTGCCGGCCGCCCGAGGACACCGACTGGGTGCTGATCTGGGCCGACGAGACGGCCCTGCCCGCCGCCGCCGCGATCCTGGAGTGGCTGCCCGCCGGAATGCGGGCCCGGGTCTGGCTGGAGGTCCCGCACGCCGGGGACCGCCTGGACCTGCGGACCGTGGCGGACTGCCACATCACCTGGCTCGTACGCGAGGAGGGCGCGCCGTCCGCCCTGGAGGCCGTCAGCGCCGCGGAGTTGCCCGAGGGCACCGCGTACGCCTGGATCGCGGGCGAGTCGGGCAGCGTGAAGGCGCTGCGCCGCCACCTGGTGCGCGAGCGCGAACTCGACCGCCGCCGCGTCACGTTCGTCGGCTACTGGAAGCGGGGCGTGAGCGAGGACGGCCTCCGCGAGGAAGCCGCCTCAAGCCCCGCCGCGTGAAACCAAGCCCCGCCGGCGATTGAGGCGCGGGGTTCGGGGGCGGAGCCCCGACGAGTGCCCGACCTTTCCAGCCCCGCCGGCGATTGAGGCGCGGGGGGTCCCCCACGCCCGCAGGGCGTAGGGGGACGGTTCGGGGCAGCGCCCCGACAAGGACCCGCACCCACGGTGCAACAATCCCCGCATGGCGGAAATCATCCAGAAGGACGGCACCTGGACCTTCGACGGGGACACCGTGCGCATCGTGCCCGGCCGGGACAAGAGCGTGAGTCTGCTGCGCAAGACCCTCGGCGAGGTCGCCGTACCGCTGGAGGCGCTGGCCGGGATCGCCTACGAGTCGGGCAGGAAATCCGGACGGCTGCGGCTGCGCCTGCGCAACGGCGCGGACCCGCTCCTCCAGATCACCGGCGGCAAGCTGGAGGACAGCTCCGACCCGTACCAGCTCGCCGTCGAGAACGACCGCAGCGGCGTCGCCGAGTACTTCACCGACGAGGTGCGCAACGCCCTGCTGCTGGACCAGGTGGGAACCACCCCCGTCCACCGCTATCTGCTGCCCGGGCCCGCCGTGCCCATCACCGTCGGCGCCGGTGACGCCACGGTCACCTTCGACGGGGAGAACATCCGTCTGGAGTGGAACTGGAAGACCGAGGAAGCCAAGTCCTCCGGCGGCCCGCGCACTCTCGCGCTGAGCGATGTGGAGTCGGTGGAGTGGCTGCCCAACATCGGCCTGGAGAACGGCTATCTCCGCTTCAATGTGACAAAGGCCCCAGCCAAGCCCGCGCCGAAGTACGACCCGCACGCCGTGCAGCTGTGGGGATTCCGCAAGGACCCGCTGATGGCGCTGGTCGCGGCGGCCGTGGTGGCGCGCCTGCCGCATCCGTACGCCCCGACCCCCCTCGACACCGCGCCCGCCGACGCCCGCCCACCGGAGACCGGCATCAGCAGCGGCGACGATCAGGACGCCATGCTGCGGCGACTGCGCGAACTGGGCGAACTGCATCTGTCCGGGATACTGACGGACGAGGAGTTCACCACCGCCAAACGGGCCATCTTGAAGCGCCTCTGAGCTCCTGCTGCCCTAAACCGGGCAGGATTCTTGCAAATGCCCGCGGTAACCCCTCAATATCTACGGGTGCTCGAATATCGCCCGCCGGGTCGCCCGTCCTCACACGACGAACTCATCGATCATCTGGTGCGCAGCACCGCGCTCCAGCGCGGTGAGGCGACCCGGGTGGTCCTCGACGTCCTGGCGTACTTCGACGAGAAGACCGAGGAGTTCGTCCGCCGCCGCCACCGTGAGCTTCAGTCCGGTGGCGCCGTGAACTCGGTGATCTTCGAGCGGATCGCGGCCGAACTGCCGCACCGCGCCGTGGCGCCGCCGGAGCTCTCGCTCCGCCAGCTGCGCCGCATCGTCTACGGCTGATCAACCGCTCAGCGGTGCCGAGCACACACGGGAACTATGGAGGGGCAGACACTTTATGTGCGGAATCGTCGGATATATCGGCAAGCGTGATGTGGCACCGCTGCTGCTGGAAGGCCTGCAGCGGCTGGAGTACCGGGGTTACGACTCCGCGGGCATCGTGATCACCAGCCCCAAGGCCACCGGCCTCAAGGTCGTCAAGGCCAAGGGCCGCGTCCGCGACCTGGAGGCCCGCGTCCCCAAGCGCTTCGCGGGCACCACCGGCATCGCCCACACCCGCTGGGCCACCCACGGCGCGCCGAGCGACGAGAACGCCCACCCGCACCTGGACGCCGACCACAAGGTCGCCGTCGTCCACAACGGCATCATCGACAACGCCTCCGAGCTGCGCGCCAAGCTCATCGCCGACGGCATCGTCTTCCTCTCCGAGACGGACACGGAGGTGCTTGTCCACCTCATCGCCCGCTCCCAGGCCGAGACCCTGGAGGAGAAGGTCCGCCAGTCGCTGAAGCTGGTCGAGGGCACGTACGGCATCGCCGTCATGCACGCCGACTTCAACGACCGCATCGTCGTCGCCCGCAACGGCTCCCCGGTCGTCCTCGGCATCGGCGAGAAGGAGATGTTCGTCGCCTCCGACGTGGCCGCGCTGGTCACCCACACCCGCCAGATCGTCACCCTGGACGACGGCGAGATGGCCACCCTCAAGGCCGACGAGTTCCGTACGTACACCACCGAGGGCTCCCTCACGACGGCCACGCCGACCACCGTGGAGTGGGAGGCCGAGTCGTACGACATGGGCGGCCACGACACGTACATGCACAAGGAGATCTCCGAGCAGGCCGACGCCGTGGACCGCGTCCTGCGCGGCCGTATCGACGACCGGTTCTCCACCGTGCACCTGGGCGGGCTCAACCTCGACGCCCGCGAGGCGCGCGGGGTGCGCCGGATCAAGATCCTGGGCTGCGGCACCTCGTACCACGCGGGGCTCATCGGCGCCGGGCTGATCGAGGGCCTCGCGCGGATCCCCGCGGACGCCGAGCCCGCGTCGGAGTTCCGCTACCGCAACCCGGTCGTGGACCCCGACACCCTCTACATCGCCGTCTCGCAGTCGGGTGAGACGTACGACGTACTGGCCGCCGTCCAGGAGCTCAAGCGCAAGGGCGCGCGCGTCCTGGGCGTGGTGAACGTCGTCGGCTCGGCGATCGCCCGCGAGGCCGACGGCGGGGTGTACGTGCACGCAGGACCCGAGGTCTGCGTCGTCTCCACCAAGTGCTTCACCAACACGGTCGTCGCCTTCGCGCTGCTCGCCCTGCACCTGGGCCGTATCCGCGACCTGTCCGTCACCGACGGCAAGCGGATCATCGCGGGCCTGCGCAAGCTGCCCGCGCAGATCAGCGAGATCCTGGAGTCCGAGGCCGACATCCAGAAGCTGGCCGAGGAGTACGCGGGCGCCAAGTCGATGATGTTCATCGGCCGGGTGCGCGGTTACCCGGTGGCGCTGGAGGCCTCCCTGAAGCTCAAGGAGATCTCCTACATCCACGCCGAGGCGTACCCGGCCTCGGAGCTCAAGCACGGCCCGCTGGCGCTGATCGAGCCCGCGCTGCCGACGGTCGCGATCGTCCCGGACGACGACCTGCTGGAGAAGAACCGCGCGGCCCTGGAGGAGATCAAGGCCCGCAGCGGCAAGATCCTCGCCGTCGCGCACCGCGAGCAGGAGAAGGCCGACCACACCATCGTCGTACCGAAGAACGAGCACGAGCTGGACCCGATCCTGATGGGCATCCCGCTCCAGCTCTTCGCGTACCACACGGCGCTGGCCATGGGCCGGGACATCGACAAGCCGCGCAACCTGGCGAAGTCGGTCACGGTCGAGTAGCCGAGCACGAAGACAGGCGGTCCCTCACGTGCTGAGGGGCCGCCTGTCTTTGTTTTACGGGATCACGGGAGGACACAGGGTTCCGGGGTCACGAGATCACGGGATCACAGGGTCACGGGATCACCACGACCGGGCGCTGCGCGCGCCGCGCCAGCCGCCCCGCCACCGAGCCGAAGATGCGCCCGACGATGCCGTGCGTGGAGCCGACCACGATCGCGTCGGCCGAGTACTCCCGGCCCACCTCTTCGAGCTCGTGGCAGATGTCGCCGCCGCGCTCGACCAGGATCCACGGCACCTCGGCGAGATAGTCCGCACAGGCCAGCTCCAGGCCCAGCACTTCGGTACGGTGATCGGGCACATCCACGAAGACCGGGGGCTCGCAGCCCGCCCAGACCGTGGTCGGCAGCCGATTGGCCACATGGACGATGATCAGACCGGAGCCGGACCGCCGCGCCATGCCAATGGCGTACGCGAGCGCCCGCTCACTGGAGGTCGATCCGTCGAAGCCGACGACCACTCCGTGCTGGAAGGCAGGATCGACGGAGTGACATGTTTCTTCCGCCGCTTGCAGGTCCGCCGGGGGATCGGCTACTGACTGCTCGCGGTCCGCTGGTTCAGGGATTTCGTGACCGGCCATCGGTGTCTCGGCGAAGAAGGTCCTCGTGGGACGAATCATCAGGATCGTCAAGGAAAGGTGCGTCGGGTGCGTCGGTGGGTCGTGGGCTGTGTCCGGGAATCATCTTCCCCAGCCCATACCCTCAGGGTACGGCGACACTCCTCCTCATGCCCAGAGTCGCCCGCCCTGTACGCGGCGTTCCAGGGAGCATGCCCGAGCCCGCCCGTTATGGCAATGCCGCTTGGTGTCTACAGCCGTCTACGGGCTAAGGTCGCCCCGCCGCGCCCCGCAGTGACCGGAGGGTTCCGTCCCTCGTTCGCACCCCAGTCACCCCGGTCGCCCCGGTCTCCCCGCCGCCGTCAAGGAGCCACCGTGCCCGCACGACCGTCCGCCCCGGCCTCCGCCCCTTCCCCCTCCCGGCCCGCCTCCGCCGAGTCGGCGAGCGAGGTGGTCCGTTGGGCGGCGTTCTGCTGCGTACTCGTCCCCGTCGTACTGGTGGTCTACGGAACGTCCGCCGGCGGCGCGGCGGCTGCGGCCCTGGGTCTCGCCGCCGTGACGACCGCCTGCCGGATGCTGTTGCGTCAGTCCGAGCGTCAGTCCGAGCGACAGTCCGCACATCAGTCCGACGGGCTCCCAGGCCGGCGCTCCAGGACCACCCAGGGGGCGCACCGGGGCGGTCGCCGCGAGGCAGGGAGTGCACCGGTCGACTGACCCGTTCGCACACTCACGCCCGTATGTTTTCAGCCAACTTCACGCTACTGGCCCTTCCTTGTCGAAATGGCCTGCAAACCCCCTTGCCACCAGGCAAGAAAGGGCCATTCACGACGCTTGCACCCTACGCGGACGGGCCATGCATGCCACGCGCACTTCCCTGCACGGCCCCCAAGTGGAACGCTTCGTGATCGAATGCTTCGCGCCAAGTTGCCAAGTCGACATAGCGGGGCATGCAGAACTTGTCACGCCGGCGCCATGGGACGCAGTAGATTCGATCATGAGTATCGAAGGTCCGGGGGACTCGTGCAAAACCGAGGGGAAACGTGCAGGAGCGAAAGGCCCGAAACGAACGGGGAGACGCGAACACCGAGGGGGGCTTAGCGTCATGAGTCAGGACTCCGCCGCACCGGAGGCAGCACGGAAGCTCTCTGGGCGCCGGCGCCGGGAAGTCGTCGCAGTGCTGCTGTTCAGCGGCGGCCCCATTTTTGAAAGTTCCATCCCGCTCTCGGTGTTCGGAATTGACCGTCAGGACGCCGGAGTTCCCCGCTATCGACTGCTCGTGTGCGGTGGTGAGGAGGGACCGCTACGGACCACGGGCGGGCTCGAACTGACCGCGCCCTACGGCCTGGACGCCATCGGCCGCGCGGGCACCGTCGTCGTACCGGCCTGGCGGTCGATCACCTCGCCGCCGCCGGTCGAGGCACTCGACGCGCTGCGCCGCGCGCACGAGGAGGGGGCCAGGATCGTCGGGCTGTGCACGGGCGCGTTCGTGCTTGCCGCGGCCGGTCTGCTCGACGGCCGCCCGGCGACCACCCATTGGATGTACGCGCCGACGCTGGCCAAGCGTTATCCGTCCGTCCATGTGGATCCGCGCGAGCTCTTCGTCGACGACGGCGATGTGCTCACCTCCGCGGGCACAGCGGCCGGAATCGACCTCTGCCTCCACATCGTGCGTACGGATCACGGCACCGAGGCAGCGGGGGCGCTGGCTCGCAGGCTGGTCGTACCGCCGCGGCGAAGTGGCGGGCAGGAGCGCTATCTGGACAGGTCTTTACCAGAGGAAATCGGGTCGGATCCGCTGGCGGAGGTCGTCTCGTGGGCGCTGGAGCATCTCCATGAGCAGTTCGACGTGGAGACCCTGGCAGCGCGTGCGTACATGAGCCGGCGCACCTTTGACCGGCGATTCCGTTCCCTCACCGGCAGCGCGCCGCTCCAATGGCTGATCACCCAGCGGGTGCTCCAGGCGCAGCGGCTGCTGGAGACCTCCGACTACTCGGTGGACGAGGTCGCGGGCCGCTGCGGCTTCCGCTCGCCGGTGGCACTGCGCGGCCATTTCCGGCGGCAGCTGGGCTCGTCCCCGGCCGCGTACCGGGCCGCGTACCGGGTGCGCAGACCCCAGAGCGACTCGTCCCCCGGGGTGGTGGTCGAGGCGCTGGGGCCGCAGGCGAGGCGGGCGGCTGCGGCGACGGGACCCACCGGTCCTGCCGCCACGTCGGCGGCGCCGCCGGAGCTCGGCAGGGGCAGTTCTGATGCGTACGCGACAGGTGGGCACGGCCGTCCCAGCCTGCCGGGCCAGCGGAGTGCGCCTTAGGCCGACCGGCGACCGGGGCGTGCCACGACCGCCGGTCGGCCTAAGGTAGGACGCATGAACGACCGTATGGTGTGGATCGACTGTGAGATGACCGGGCTCTCGTTGACGGACGACGCACTCATCGAGGTGGCCGCACTGGTCACCGACTCGGAACTGAACGTGCTCGGCGACGGGGTGGATCTTGTGATCCGGCCGCCGGACACGTCGCTGGAAACGATGCCCGAGGTGGTGCGGCAGATGCACACCGCCTCGGGCCTCCTCGATGTGCTGGCGGAAGGCATCACGCTCGCCGACGCCGAGGAGCAGGTTCTCGCGTACGTACGCAAGCACGTCAAGGAACAGGGCAGGGCGCCGCTGTGCGGGAACTCGGTCTCCACGGACCGCGGGTTCCTGCTGCGTGACATGCCGACCCTGGAGGCGTACATGCACTACCGGATCGTCGACGTCTCCTCGATCAAGGAACTGTCCCGCCGCTGGTACCCGAGGGCGTACTTCAACAGTCCGGCCAAGAGCGGGAATCACCGGGCGCTGGCGGACATCCGCGAATCCATCGCGGAGCTGCGCTACTACCGCGAGGCGGTCTTCGTGCCGCAGCCCGGTCCGGACTCGGAGACGGCGAAGAAGATCGCGGCGAAGCACGTGCTGCCCGCGGAGTAGGGGGACAGGCCGGGAGCCTCGTGTCAGGGCCTCAACAACCCGGGCGCGAGCACCCTCCCTGACCCTGTACACTTTTTCTCGGCCGGTCAGTAAGTGGACCGGTCATGGTGGGTATAGCTCAGACGGTAGAGCACCTGGTTGTGGTCCAGGATGTCGCGGGTTCGAGTCCCGTTACTCACCCTTGCAGGATGTGAACGATGAAGGGCCCCGGTCGCAAGACCGGGGCCCTTCATCGTTCAGCATCCGCCCGGCACCTTCGGGCACCTTCCGGTGCCCTCCGGAACGCCCCCTCGGCCCGGAGGGCCTGGGGGGACCCCCTGTTCCCGGCACGCCGCGACTCCTACGATGACTCGCGTACGACCAGCTCTGTCGGGAGCACGATCTGCGGCGGTTCCGTCGAACGGCCCGCTATTTCCTGAAGCAATACCTGGGCCATCGTTCGGCCCATTTCCTCGATCGGCTGGCGCACGCTGGTAAGGGGCGGGTCCATATGACGGGCGACGGCCGAGTCGTCGAAGCCGACGAGCGCGACGTCGTCCGGGGTCCGGCGGCCCGCCTCGCGCAGCACGTTGCGCGCGCCCGCCGCCATCACGTCGGAGGCCACGAAGACCGCGTCCAGGTCCGGGCAGCGCTCCAGAAGTTCGCGCATCGCCCGGCGCCCGCCCTCCTCGGTGAAGTCGCCGTTGGCCGTCAGGCGGGCGTCAGGGGCCTTCCCCGCCGCCACCAGGCCCGCGCGGTAGCCGTCGAGGCGGCGCTGGGCTCCGTAGACGTCAAGGCGGCCGGTAATCGTGGCGATGGTGCGGCGACCTCGCCCGAGCAGGTGTTCGACGGCGCTGCGCGCGCCGTCGAAGTTGTCGGAGTCGACCGCGGCGAGCGTCTCCTGCTCGGATCTCCGGCCACTGATCACGGTCGGGATGGAGAGCTGTTCCAGCATGTCAGGGATGGGATCGTCGGCGTGTACGGAGACCAGCAGGACGCCGTCGACGCGGTGGGCGGCCAGATACTGGGCCAGCCGCAGGCGCTCACGGTCGCTGTCGGCGAGGGTGAGCAGGAGCTGCATCTCCGTATCGGCGAGGGCCGCGCCGACACCGCGGACGATGTCGGAAAAGTACGGCTCCGCGAAGAACCGCGCCTCCGGTTCCGGGACGACGAGCGCGATCGCGTCGGTGCGGTTGGCGGCGAGCGCGCGGGCGGCCCGGTTGGGTACGTAGCCCAGCTCGGCGACGGCCGCCTCGACAGCGGCCCGGGTGCGCTCGCTGACCCGGGGCGATCCGTTGATCACGCGGGAGACCGTGCCGCGTCCCACTCCGGCGTGGGCGGCCACCTCTTCGAGTGTGGGCCGGCCCGTACCGCGCCCCCCGTTCCGCGTACGGATCGTCCGAGACACCATCGCCGCCTCCCCAACCTTATGCATTCATATCCGTTCGAGAACATCCAGAACATAACGTGTCCGGAAGCTTGACACCCTCTCGGAGAGCCGCGACCCTTCAACACATCACGCATGGGAGCGCTCCCACCGTATCTGACCCATACACATCCCGCACGTTTCCGCCCGAGCCGCAGAACGCCAACACAGGGACAGCGCGCCCAGTTTGGCCGGGGGGGTAGTACGTCGGTGCACAAGGAGGACGTAATGCGCAGGGCAGTAATCCTCGCGGTAGTCGCAACACTTGGAGTCGGCCTGCTGGCCGGCTGTTCCGAGGACAGCGATGAGCCGACAGCCAGCACATCGAGCGCCGGCGGCGGCGACGCCAAGGGCAAGACCAAGCTCACCGTCGGGGTCTTCGGGGCCTTCGGCCTCAAGGAGGCCGGCCTCTACGACGAGTACATGCAGCTCAACAAGAACATCGTGATTGAGCAGACCTCGATCGAGCGGAACGAGAACTACTACCCGCCGCTCCTGCAGCACCTGGCCACCGGCACCGGACTCGCGGACATTCAGGCCGTCGAGGTCGACAATATCTCCGAGATCACCTCCACCCAGTCGGCCAAGCTGGCCGACCTGGGCAAGGTGGAGGGTGTCCAGAAGGACGCGTTCCTGGACTGGAAGTGGTCGCAGGCCACCACCAAGGACGGCAAGACCGTCGGGCTCGGCACCGACATCGGGCCGCAGGGCATCTGCTACCGCAAGGACCTCTTCGCCGCGGCGGGCCTGCCCACCGACCGTGAGAAGGTCGGCGCGCTGTGGGCTGGCGACTGGAACAAGTACCTGGCCGTCGGCAAGCAGTACAAGGCCAAGAACAAGTCGAAGGCGGCGTTCGTCGACTCGGCGGGCGGCGTGCTGCGGTCGGCCACCGGCTCCAACGCGGCCCGCTACTACGACAAGGACGGCAAGGTCATCTACAAGACCAACCCGGCCCTGAAGGAAGCGTGGGAGCTCGGCGCATCGTTCGCGAAGGAGGGTCTGACCAGCAAGCTCCAGCAGTTCACGCCGGGCTGGAACTCGGGCTTCGCGAACAGCGCCTTCGCCACCATCTCCTGCCCGTCCTGGATGCTCGGCTATATCCAGGAGAAGGCCGGCCCCGCGGGCAAGGACAAGTGGGACATCGCTCCCGCGCCCAAGCCCAGCGCCTGGGGCGGCGCGTTCCTGACCGTGCCCGAGGCGGGCAAGAACGTGGAAGAGGCCAAGAAGCTGGTGGCGTGGCTGACCGCGCCCGAGCAGCAGGCGAAGTTCTTCGCCAAGCGCGGCAGCTTCCCGAGCGCCAAGTCCACGTACTCCCTGCCCGAAGTCTCCGGCGCCAAGCACGAGTACTTCGCCAACGCGCCCATCGGCCAAATCTTCTCGAAGGCCGCCCAGGGCATCCCGGTCCAGGTCATCGGACCCAAGGACCTGATCATCGCGCAGACCCTGTCTGACATCGGCATGCTCCAGGTCGACCAGAAGGGCAAGACATCCAAGCAGGGCTGGGACGCGGCGGTGAAGGCCATCGACAACGCGTTGGATCAGTGACCCGAATGACGAGTAACGCACCAGCAGCCGCGCCCTCCAAGGAGGGCGCGGCCCCGCGCACGCCCGGCCACTCACCCGGCGACCCAGCTCGCGAGGACCGCCGCCGCAAGCGGCGCAGCTTCCGTTACCGGCTGGATATGAAGTGGAGCCCGTACGCCTTCGTCGCGCCCTTCTTCATCTTCTTCCTGGCCTTCGGGCTCTTCCCGCTGATCTACACCGGCTGGGCCTCGCTGCACCGGGTGGAGCTGACGGCGCCCAACGACATGGAGTGGGTGGGGCTGCGGAACTTCACCAAGCTGCTCGAGGACGAGTTCTTCTGGAACGCGCTGAGAAACACCGTCACCATCGGCATCCTCTCCACAGTGCCTCAGCTGATGATGGCGCTGGCCATCGCGCACATGCTGAACTACAAACTGCGCGGCTCGATGTTCTTCCGCGTGGCCGCGCTGACGCCGTACGCCACTTCGGTGGCCGCGGCGACGCTCGTCTTCGTGCTCCTCTTCGGGCGCGACTACGGGATGATCAACTGGGCGCTGGGGACCGTCGGCATCGACGGCGTCGACTGGCAGAACGGCAAATGGACCTCCCAGCTGGCCGTCTCCACCATCGTGATCTGGCGGTGGACGGGATACAACGCGCTGATCTATCTGGCGGCGATGCAGGCCATCCCGAGCGATCTGTACGAGTCGGCCGCGCTGGACGGGGCCTCGCGCTGGCAGCAGTTCCGCCATGTGACGATCCCCGCGCTCCGGCCGACGATCCTGTTCACCGTTGTGGTCTCGACGATCGGCGCGACGCAACTGTTCGGCGAGCCGCTGCTGTTCAACGGCAGCGCGGGCGCCACGGGCGGCTCCGAGAATCAGTTCCAGACGCTCGGGCTCTATCTGTACGAACAGGGCTGGGTGAATCTCCACCTCGGCCGTGCTTCGGCGATCGCCTGGGCGATGTTCCTGATTCTGCTGGTGGTGGGCGCGGTGAACTGGCTGATCGCCCGTCGTCTGAGCAAGAGCTCGTAGGGGGCTGAAATGTTGAGCACCAAACCCGCCGAAAGCACCGACGGTACCGAAGATGTCACTAGCACCTCCAGTGCTGGTGGCAGCAGTGGCCCGAAGGCCAAGAAGGCCTCCCGCGGCAAGAGCGGCGCCGGACGCCACATGTACGCAGGCCGGATCACCTATGCCGTACTGACCATTTTCACCATCGGTTCGCTCTTTCCGCTGGTGTGGACGGCCATCGCGGCCTCCCGCAACTCCGCCCGGCTCTCCCAGACTCCCCCGCCCTTCTGGTTCGGCGGAAACCTCTTCAAGAACCTTGAGATCGCCTGGACCGACGCCAATATGGGCCAGGCGCTGCTCAATACGACGATCGTCGCGGGGTCGGTCACGGCCGGGACCGTGATCTTCTCGACGCTCGCCGGCTTCGCCTTCGCCAAGCTCCGTTTCCGCTTCAAGAACCTCCTGATGGTGCTGATCATCGGCACGATGATGGTGCCGCCGCAGCTCAGCGTCGTACCGCTGTACATGCTGATAGCCGAGCTGTCCTGGACCGACCAGTTGCAGGCGGTCATCCTGCCCACCCTGGTCAGCGCGTTCGGTGTGTTCTTCATGCGGCAGTACCTCACCGGGGCGCTGCCGAGCGAGCTGATCGAGGCGGCACGCGTGGACGGCGCGAACAGCATGCGCATCATCTGGCACATCGTCTTTCCCGCCGCGCGTCCCGCAATGGCCGTGCTCGGGATGCTCACCTTCGTGATGTCCTGGAACGACTTCTTCTGGCCGATCATCGCGCTGACCCAGAATGGCAACCCCACCGTCCAGGTGGCGCTGACCGGGCTCGGCCGCGGCTATATCCCCGACCAGTCGGTGATCATGGCCGGCGCGCTGTTGGGCACCCTGCCGCTGCTGATCGCTTTCGTGCTCTTCGGCAAGCACATCGTCGGCGGCATCATGCAGGGCGCCGTCAAGGGCTGACGCACCCTCACCTTCCCAAACCCTCACACATACAGTTGGGAGCTCACCCATGCCTGTCAGTTTTCCCCCCACGTTCCTCTGGGGTACCGCGACCGCCTCGTACCAGATCGAAGGCGGGGCGCAGGAGGGCGGTCGCACGCCCTCCATCTGGGACACGTTCAGCCACACTCCGGGCAAGGTGGAGGGCGGCCACACCGGGGACGTCGCGGTCGACCACTTCCACCGCCGCGCCGCGGACGTAGAGATGATGGCCGGCCTCGGCGTCGGCGCGTACCGCTTCTCCGTCTCCTGGCCGCGTGTGCAGCCCACCGGCCGGGGCCCGGCCGTCCAGCAGGGCCTCGACTTCTACCGCGGGCTCGTCGACGACCTGCTCGCCAAGGGCATCAAGCCCGTACTCACCCTGTACCACTGGGACCTGCCCCAGGAGCTGGAGTCGGCGGGCGGCTGGCCGGAGCGGGACACCGCGCACCGGTTCGCCGACTACGCCCGTATCGTCGCGGACGCGCTCGGCGACCGGGTGGATATGTGGACGACGCTCAATGAGCCCTGGTGCAGCGCCTTCCTGGGGTACGGCTCCGGGGTCCACGCCCCCGGCCGCACCGACCCGGTCGCGGCCCTGCGCGCGGCGCACCACCTCAACCTGGGCCACGGCCTGGCCGCGCAGGCGCTGCGCTCGACACTGCCCGCCCGCGCCCAGGTCTCCATCAGCCTCAACCCCGCCGCGGTCAGAGCGAAGACCCAGAGCCCGGCGGACCTGGACGCCCAGCGCCGCATCGACGCGCTGGCGAACCGGATCTTCGCGGATCCGCTGCTGAACGGCACGTATCCGCAGGATCTGCTCGCGGACACCGCGCGCCTGACTGACTGGTCGTTCGTCGAAAGCAACGACCTGGCCATCATCAAGCACCCCCTCGACTCGCTCGGGATCAATTACTACTCACCCACAGTTGTATCGTCTGCCACTGACAGTCACGTCGTGCGCAACGACAACCACGGCGTGAGCGACCACTCGCCGTGGCCGGCCGCGGACGCGGTCTCGTTCCACCAGGCGCCGGGTGACCGGACCGAAATGGGCTGGGCGATCGACCCGACGGGGATGCACGAGGTGCTCATGCACTACAGCCGCATGGCGCCGGGCCTGCCGCTGATGATCACCGAGAACGGCGCGGCGTACGACGACAAGCCGTCGGCCGACGGCCGGGTCCACGACCCGGAGCGCATGCGCTATCTGCACGGCCACCTCGCGGCGGTCCACCAGGCGATCGAGGACGGCGCGGACGTACGCGGCTACTTCCTGTGGTCGCTGATGGACAACTTCGAGTGGTCCTACGGCTACACGAAGCGCTTCGGCGCGGTGTACATCGACTACGAGACCCAGACGCGTACGCCCAAGTCGAGCGCGTACTGGTACTCGGAACTGGCCCGCACGGGGGTGCTGCCGGACGTACCCGTGGAGTGAACACCACCCAGTGATCACCATCCGCGGAAGCGATTCGACTGCCTGATCGCGCCCCGTACGGCCGCCTAGGGCGGGGCCGTACGGGGCGTCAGCGTAGGACGCCGAAGCCGTCATCACGACGGTCGGGAGCGATGGTGACCCTATCGATCGGATGGCCGCGTTCCGGCTGGCCCGTCAGCGCATCCTGACCAGCCCTGATGCGATTCCGTATCACGCAGTCGGCCACGAGGCTGCTCTTCGCGTCCACACAGGCGGCACCCACACCATGCGCAGGCAGCTCCTACGGCTGATCAAGCGCCCGACTGACCAATGTGACGCCACACTGTAAGAAGAGAAAGTCAGATGTCCCACCTCACCTGGCAGAAGTCGTCGTACAGCACCGGTGGTCAGGGTGAATGCACCGAGTTGGCGTCCGGACCCACCGGACTCGTCCACCTCCGGGAAAGCGACCGGCCCACCCAGATCGCCACCGCCACCCCCGCCGCTCTCGCCGCCCTCCTCGACTCCGTCAAGAGCTGTGGGGGCGGGACCTGGGCGCCATAGCCGCCAGCAGGGCGAAGCCGAGCGCGAAGCCCAGCATGGCGAACACGCCTTCGGGCCAGAAGATATGGCCGTCCGTGAAGAACCAGCAGGCGGCGAGAAGCACCACCGTGCCGGGCATGACGCGTGCCCCGTGGCGCGGGAACAGCGCGACCGCCGTCGCGAGCACGGCGACTGCCAGCGCGTAGACGCCCGCCTCCCCCAGGGCATCCCCCCTTCGGAACAGGTCGCCCACGCCGGAGGCCGGCTGCGCACCGGCGTGGTGGCGGACGGTACCGGCGGCAATGCCGGCCACCGCGTCCAGCCCCGTGTAGTAGGCCGCGTAGCCGAAGGCGGCGACCCAGGCGACGACGGTGGCGACACCGGCGACATCCCGGCCGGGCCGCCCCCACAGCGGTACCACCAGCCCCAGCGTCAGCAAGGGGAACACCGGCAGCAGCCAAATGTGCAGACCGGCCCACTGCTCGGCGGTTGCCGCCGTGAGGCTGTGAGGGTGCACCAGGCCGATCCCGGCCAGCAGGAGGGGCGTGGCGCTGACAAGGACGATGTCGCGCAGGACAACGGGGGACGTTTCGCGGGTGGCCATGTCCGCACCCTAGGAGGCGAGGACACGGCAGGTGCCGCATAAGCCGCCACGTAAGAGATCGGTAAGACGCGGCAGTCAGGACGCCGAAGCGCGCCTGCGGCGTCCGGCCCGTCCCGCCGTCCCGCGGTGGCCCCTGCGGCGCACTCCCGGCCCCGCCTCGCGCGGATCGAGGCCGATCCAGATCCTTATCTCCGCGCCACCGAGCACCGAGCTGCCGATCCGTACGTCCCCGCCCGTCGACTCCGCCATCCTGCGCACAATGTCCAGGCCAAGCCCCGTCGACCCGTCCCTGCCCCCGCTGTTGCCGCGCGCCATCGCAGCCTTCGGGTCGGTGATGCCGGGGCCCGCGTCCGAGACCAGGATGATGACCGCGTCGTCGCCGTTGTGCACGTCGACCGAGAAGGCCGCGCCCTCTGCCGTATGGCGGAAGACGTTGCCGAGCAGCGCGTCGAGCACGGCGGCCAGTTCGGGGCGGGCGACCGGAATGCGTACGGGACGGTCGACTCCCGCGACCCGTACCTTGCGGCCCTCGTCCTCAGCGAGCGCCGACCAGAACTCCATCCGTTCGCGCACGACCTCGGCGGCGTCGCAGCCCGCGCCCGGACCGGCCGCCGCGGTCTGCGGCTTGGCGTCCCGGGCCGTACGGATGATCGTGTCGACCTCGCGCTCCAGCTGGGCAACGGCCGCCCTGGTCTGGTCGGCGGCCGGGCCCTCGCCCAGTGACGCGGCGTTGAGACGCAGCACCGTGAGGGGCGTACGCAGCCGGTGCGAGAGGTCGGCGGCGAGCTCGCGCTCATTGGCCAGGAGCTGGACCACCTGGTCGGCCATGGAGTTGAAGGCGATCGCGGCGGAGCGCAGTTCGGTCGGGCCCTCCTCCGGGACGCGCGCCCCGAGTTTTCCCTCCCCCAGGTCGTGCGCGGCGCCCGCGAGCCGCTGGGCGGGCTCCACCATCCGTACGCCCAGCCGGTCGGCGACCGCGACCGAGCCGACGATCAGCGCGAGGGCTACGCCCGCGAGGACCAGCCAGGCCGTGTCCACGCCGTTGGAGACGTCGCCCTCGGGGACGAAAACCTCGATGACGGCGATCTGGCCGGTGCTGATCGCGGTGGGCTGGAGCAGCGCGAAGCCGCCCGCGACCTCGGTGATGGAGGCGCGGCCGAGGCGCTGCGTGGTCGCCAGGTCCTGGGGCGTGGCGCGGCGGGTGCCGATCTCCACGGCCGTGCCGCCGCCCGGCTCGTCGGAGGCGGGGATGTGGACCGCCATCCGCCCGGCCAGACCGGACGGGGTGGACAGGACGGCCCGCTGCAGCGGATCGCGGTCGGCGGTGATCGAGAGGGTGGGGCCGAGGGCGGCGGCCTGCCGTTCGGCGTTGGAGAAGGCCCGGTCCTTGGCCAGCTCCTTGACGACGAGCGCCAGCGGCACGGCGAAGGCCAGTACGACCATCGCCGTCACCGCTATGGACACCTTGACCAGCGCCCATCTCATGGCCGGTGCCCGTTCGGTTGTCCGTTCGGGGGTTCGAGTTTTACGCCCACGCCTCGGAGCGTGTGCAGATAGCGGGGGCGCGCCGCGGTCTCGCCGAGCTTGCGCCGGAGCCAGCTCAGGTGCACGTCGATGGTCTGGTCGTCGCCGTAACTCTGCTGCCACACCTCGGCGAGCAGCTCCCTGCGCGCCACGACGACGCCGGGCCGCCCGGCCAGGAAGGCCAGCAGATCGAACTCGCGGCGGGTGAGGTCGAGGCTCACCCCGTCCAGCTCGGCCTGGCGGCGCAGCGGGTCGATCGAGAGCCCGCCGACCTGGAGTACGCGGGAGGGCGGCGGGGCGTCCCCGGCGGCGCGCGAGCGGCGCAGCACAGCGGCCATCCGCGCCGACAGGTGCTCCACCGAGAAGGGTTTGATGAGGTAGTCGTCGGCGCCGTCGTTGAGCAGGCGGACGATCTCCGTCTCGTCGTCCCGCGCGGTGGCGATGATCACAGGTACGTCGGTGATGCCGCGCAGCATCTTCAGCGCCTCGGCGCCGTCGAGATCGGGCAGGCCGAGGTCGAGGATGACCAGGTCGAAACGGAAATGGGCCACCTCGCGCAGCGCCTCAAGGGCCGTGCCGACGCTCCGTACGGTGTGGGAGGCCTCGGTCAAGTGCCTGATGAGAGCGGAGCGCACACACTGGTCGTCCTCGACCACGAGCACACTGGGCATGGGCGGCACCGTACGCCATACGGGTGAGGCGGGCCCTCTCGGGACGCGTGCGGGGGCGTGGTGCACTATGGCCCGGATGCGAAGAGGGCTCGTACATGCGCTGGCGTGGACGCTGTCCACCGGAGCGGCGATGACGCTGTCGTGGTGGGGCGTCGACAGTGTCATGTCCGGGACGGCGTACGACCGGCCGCGCGCGCTGCCGATCGGCTCTGACGAGGCGAAGGCAGTGAAGCCGCAGGTGTCCTCGACGCGGCGGGCACCGAGCCCGTCGGTCTCACCGACACCGACACCGTCGGCGTCCCCGACGCCGAAACAGACGCCGAACCCGAAACCGGCGCCCACACCGCCGAAGTCGAGTACGCCTCCCGCGAAGCAGTCGGCCGCCAGGACGGGGACCGTGAAGGGCTACACCGTCTCGGGCGGCCGGGCCGTCTTCGACGTCGGCGAGACGTCGGCGGAGCTCGTCTCGGCGACCCCGGACGCGGGCTGGCAGATGCAGGTGTGGAAGCAGCCTGAGTGGATCCGGGTGACCTTCACCAAGGACGGCCGCGAGAGCTCGGTGTTCTACACCTGGAACGGCCACCCGCCGACAGTCGAGTTCGACGAGCGCTAGCGCTGGCGCTTGTCGAACGTCGCCGGCGGCGGTGCGGGCGAGGGCTTCGCGCTCGCGTCGGTGACCGCGACCGCGCCGCCCGTGAAGTCGGCGAGCCCCCTTCCGTGCTCGACCCGTCCCGGGTGCGGGTCACTCGCGATCCGCCGCGTGAATTCGGCGACGGGCAGTGGCACGTCCGACGCGAGCAGCACGGCGTTGCCGAAGCGGCGACCGCGCAGCACCGTCGGGTCCGCGGCCAGCGCGAGTTCGGGGAAGAC
Source organism: Streptomyces sp. NPDC052236 (assembly GCF_044548015.1). Lineage (NCBI taxonomy): Bacteria > Bacillati > Actinomycetota > Actinomycetes > Kitasatosporales > Streptomycetaceae > Streptomyces > Streptomyces sp. NPDC052236. The sequence goes on from NZ_JBIUBL010000040.1 coordinate 34,061, forward strand.
GGTCGCGGCGGTGGCGATCTGGGCGCGCAGATGCGCGAGCGGCGGCCCGTCGGCGAGGTTGCCCGCGTAGAACCCGCCCGGCTTGAGTACGCGGCGTACCTCGGCGAGGAACTCCGTACTGGTGAGGTGCGCGGGGGTGCGGGCGCCGCCGAACACATCGGCGATCACCAGGTCCGCCCAGCCGTCCTGGATCTTGCCGAGCCCGTCGCGGGCGTCGGCGGACCGGACTCGTATACGCGCGTTGGGGTCCAACGGGAGTTGCTTGCGGACCAGTTGGATGAGGGCGGCGTCCAGCTCGACTATCTGCTGGGTGGAGCGGGGTCGGGTGGCGGCGATGTAGCGGGCGAGGGTGAAGGCGCCGCCGCCGAGGTGGACGGCCTGGAGGGGGCGGCCGGGCGGGGCGGCGAGGTCGGCGACATGGCCGAGGCGGCGCTGGTACTCGAAGGAGAGATACGCGGGGTCGTCCAGGTCGACGTGGGACTGCGGGGCGCCGTCGAGCAGCAGCGTCCAGCCGCGCGGGCGTTCACGGTCGGGTATGAGCTCGGCGACGGCGCCGTCGACCTGCTCCACGACGGGTTCGGGGCCGCCGCTCCCGCCGCCCGTACGGCCGCGCCGCTTGCTCTTCGCCATGGGCCCATTATCGGGGTGTGAGCTCAGCGGGTGAGCTCAGGGTGCGGGCTCAGGGCGTGAGCTCAGCGCGTGGGCTCAGCCCCGGTCAGCGGCAGTTGTCGGCGGCCTCGATGAGGCGGGCGGCCTCGCCGAGCGCCTCGCGCAGCACCGCCGGGTCGGTGACCGGGTCCCCGTCGTGCGGCGGCAGCAGCCAGCCGGTGCCGCTGACCGGCGGTTCCTCCGGGATCCGCAGACCCCGGCCCGAGGTCTGCGTACACGCGCTGCCCGGCATGTCCCAGCCGTCGGCGGTGCCGGGCGGCACGAGGAAGCCGAGGGTGTCGCAGGCGCCGTCATGAAGGACGGGGCCCATGGCCGGATCCGCGCCCCGGCGCAGGATGTCCACCGCCTCAAGGCCCTGCCGGGCGGGGACGGTCACCAGGTCGCAGGGTTCGCCGGCGTCGCCCCTTGGGGCTGCGCTGCTGTCCTGGGTGGGCCTGTGCCGAGCAGTTGTCGCAGTCGTTCGTGAGCCGCCATTGACGCTGGTCTCCATGCCGACCTCCAACAAGGGGATCCCCCTACCTCGCTCGAGTGGAGACACGTACCGCGCCTCCAAGAGGTTCAACGTGCGTTTCGCGTCAATGGCTACGGCGACATGCCGCCGCAAAGGATGGCAGTTCATGGCAGATCGCGGGGGAGATATCCCTTTTGTAGCCAAACTCTGTGTGCGCGACCCGTCACAGCAGGTACGTTCTTGCTCCGCCGGAACACGGCGGTCGGTCTGCAACCGGCCGAAATTGGCCGGAAACGCGGCTTCACCGGCCGCACCGGCTGCACCAAGAGAGGGCTCGGCCATGGCGTCGTCGCCGCAGACACCACGACAGGCTTCACGGGCGGTTCCCAACCTGGCCTTCCGCGGGCTGCGCGGACAGCGCTCGGCGGCGGAGTTCGCGGCGGCGGTACGCAAGGCCGCTCGGGAGATCGGCGAGCAGGTCTCGTGCGACGCCCGTTATATCGGGCGCGTCGAGGCGGGTGAGATCCGCTGCCCGAACTACGCGTACGAGCGGGTATTTCTGCACATGTTTCCCGGTCTCACGCTGGCGGACCTGGGGTTCGCCGCGCGGGAGCGGGTGCGGGGCGGCGGTCGGGGCCGGGATATGGACCGGCTGCCCGAGTCCGTGCGCGTGCACCCCTGCTGCCCCTTCGGCAGCGACATTTATGACACGCACAGCGACGAGGAGAGCGACGTGCTGCGTCGCGCATTCATGATCAGCGGCTCCGGGGCAGGGCTCGGGGTCGGACTCGGGCTCGGCTCCGTGCCCACGCAGCGGCAGGTCGGCGATGCGGAGGTGAGCGCCGTCGAGGAGGCGGTACGGCGGATCCGCCTGCTGGACGACCGGCACGGCGCGGACGGCCTCTACCGGCGGGCGGCGCAGCCGCTGCGGGCCGCGTACGCGCTGCTCGACGCGGGGACGACGGTCCGCAGGTCGACCGCGGACCGGCTGCACACGGGCGCGGGCGAGCTCGCCATCTCGGTGGGCTGGCTCGCCCACGACTCGGGCCGCTTCGACGACGCGCGCTCGCACTATGCGGAGGCGCTGGCGACGGCGCGGATGGCGGGTGACGCGGGGCTGGAGGCGCACGCGTTCTGCAATACGTCGTTCCTGGCGCGGGACGCGGGGCGCTACCGGGAGGCAGTGCGGGCGGCACAGGCGGGCCAGCGGGCGGCGGGGCAGCTGGCCTCGCCGCGGCTGCTGTCGTTGCTCTCGCTGCGGGAGGCGGGGGGGTGGGCGGGGCTGGGGGACCGTGCGGCCTGCCAGTGGTCGCTGACGCGGGCGCTCTCGCACTTCGACCAGGGGCCGGCGGGCGCGGACCCGGAGTGGATGTCGTTCTTCGGGGAGCCGGAGCTGGAAGCCCTGCACGCGCAGTGCTGGGCGGCGCTGGGCGAATGGCCGCGGGCGGCCCGCCATGCCCGGCGGGCCACGACGCTCCAGGACCACCGGTTCACCAGGAACCTGGCGCTGTACCGGGCGGAACTGGCCGCGGACCTGGCACGCGCGGGCGCCCCTGACGAGGCGGCGGAGGCGGGCCACCGGGTGCTGGACCTGCTGGACAGGGTCCAGTCGTCGCGGGTCCACCTGCTGCTGTCGACGACGGCGCGGACGCTGCTGCCGCAGCGGAGGACGGGAGGGGTGGCGTTCTTCCTGGACCGGCACGCGGGGGCGGTCCGCAGGGCGTGAGCCTCGGGCCCTTGTCGGGGCGCCGCCCCGAACCCCGCGCCTCAATCGCCGGCGGGGCTGATTTTGCCCTCGGGCCCTTGTCGGGGGCGCTGCCCCGGAACCCTCCCCCTACTCCCCCTACGCCTAGCGGCGTGGGGGGACCCCCAGCGCCTCAAACGCCGGCGGGGCTGGAAATCCAGCCGTCCGGCGATTGAGGACACCGCCCGAAGGGCGGTACGGGTCTGGGGGCGCAGCCCCCAGTTAAGGGAACGGGCGGGGTGGGGAACCCTCACCCCTCCAAGTGGCCCGTGTCGTTCCACCGCTCCACCGCCGGCTCCCCGTACGCCCACCCCAGCACCGACAGGCTCGTCGGGTCCAGCCGCAGCCGTGCCGCGAACGACGCGTCCAGGTTCAGCCAGCGCGCGCCCAGTACCCGCAGCACATGCCCGTGGGCGAAGACCAGGACGTCGCGGTCCGCCGAGCGCGCCCACTCCACCACCTCGTCCGCCCGGGCCGAGAGCTCCGTGAGCGTCTCGCCGCTGGGGACGCCGTCACGCCAGATGAACCAGTCCGGGCGGGTCGACCGGATGTCGGCCGGGGTCAGGCCCTCGTACAACCCGTAGTCCCACTCCATCAGCGCGTCCCACTCGGACGCCCGCGCCCCGAACCCCGCGAGCTCGCACGTCTCGCTCGCCCGCACCAGCGGGCTGGTGCGGACCTCGACCGACTCCAGTTCCGCCACCCACGGCCCCCGGTGCAGCCGCTCCCCCAGAAGTTTCGCCCCGCGCCGGCCCTCTTCGAGCAGGGGTATGTCGGTCCTGCCGGTGTGTCTGCCGAGCAGCGACCACTCGGTCTGGCCGTGCCGGGCGAGCAGGATGCGCGGTGCCATGAAGGGCTCTCCTGAGGTTCACGTGCGATGACGTCTCATCATCGCTCACCTGAACGAGAGGCAACCTCCGGGATGGTCTCAGCGTCCTCGTACAGGCCGGAGCAGTGATCCGGACAAGGACCCGGACCCTGTGCGGAACGCCTGCGTCATACACCGTACGGTTACGAGGGCCTATAGCCGCCCGAACAAGCCTGAATCAAATGGAGAAACGTTCGGATGACGTCGCGATCGTCGCCGTACACCGCGCCCCGCCACCACCCGCACCGCTGGTGGAGCGAATTGCCCTTGCTGGCCGTGGTCTATGCCGTGTACTCGGCAGGCCGGCTGCTCGTGCGGGGTGATGTGACGACCGCGGTCGATCACGGACTGGCGATCCTCCGCGTCGAGCAGGCGCTCTCCCTCAACGCCGAGCACCCGCTCAACCGGCTCTTCACCAGCACTCCCGCCCTCGGCATACCCGCCGACTTCGCGTACGCCTCCCTGCACTATCTCGTCACCCCGGCCATCCTCATCTGGCTCTACCGGCGCCGCCCTGCCCGCTACCGGGCCGCCCGCACCTGGCTGATGCTCTCCACGCTGCTCGGCCTGGTCGGCTTCACACTGCTGCCGACCGCCCCGCCGCGGCTCCTGGACGCCGCGCACGGCTTCGTGGACACGATGGCGCAGTACAGCTCGTACGGCTGGTGGGGCGCCGAGGCGAGCGCGCCGCGCGGTCTTGGCGGGATGACCAACCAGTACGCGGCCATGCCGAGCCTGCATGTGGGCTGGGCGCTGTGGTGCGGCGTACTGCTGTGGCGGCACGGGCGTACGCCGCTGATGAAGGCCATCGGCGTCGCCTACCCGCTGCTGACCGTCTTCGTGGTGATGGGCACCGCGAACCACTACTTCCTGGACGCGGTCGCGGGTGGAGCGGTGATGGGCCTCGGCGCGCTGCTGACGCGTCCCGCGATGCGCCTCGCCGACCGGCTGCGGGCGCACCTCTCGCCCTTGGTTTCCGGACTGGTTTCCGGCTGGAAATCCTCGATTGTCAGTGCCGGATGCGAGACTTCCGCGGGTGAGCGAATCCCTGGACAGCGGACCTCCTCCGCAGGCGCCGAATCCGCCGACGCCGACGACTCCACTCCGGCAGCGGCTCGCTGAGCTGCGCGGCCCCGCCGCGCAGCCGCATCCGCTCGACGCCCGCGCGCTGGCCGCCCTCGCCGCCAACCCCGGCTGCAAGCGGCGCGCGCTGCTGGACGGCGCGGGCGTGGACAAGACGGCGCTCGCCTCCGCCCTGGGGTCCCCGGCGGCGTACGGGCAATCGCAGTTCGCGTTCATGCGGGGCAACGCCTTCGAGGCGAAGGTGAAGGCCGACGGCGGCAAGGAGCTGGTGCGGCTGCTGGGTCTCGACTCGCCCGCCGAGGTCGCCTCCGTCCGGGTCCCCGATCTGAGCGCGGCAGGGCCCGAGGGCCGGGCGGCGCGCACCGCGCTGGCCCTGCGCGAGGCGACCGCCACCGGCGGCTGGACCCTGCTCGACCATCCGATGCTGGCGCTGGAGGTCGCGGGCTCCCCCGCGTATCTGGAGCCCGACGTGGTGGTCGTACGCCCCGACGGCCGGTGGACCGTGGTCGAGATCAAGTCCTTCCCGATGATCGACGGCTCGGCGGACGCGGCGAAGGTGGGCGCCGCCGCGCGCCAGGCCGCGGTGTACGTACTGGCGCTGGAGCGGGTCGCCGCGCTGACCGGCGGCGCGAGCGTGGCGCACACCGTCCTGCTGGTCTGCCCGAAGGACTTCTCGAACCTGCCGACCGCGTCGGTCGTGGACGTACGCAAGCAGCTGTCGGTCACCCGCCGCCAGCTGGCCCGGCTGACCCGGATCGAGGACCTGGCCGCCGCGCTGCCCGAGGGGGCCACCTTCGATCTGGAGCGCCCGGCCGAGGAGCTGACGGCGGCGGTCGAGTCGGTGTCCGCGGCGTACGCCCCCGAGTGCCTGGCCGCCTGCGAACTGGCCTTCCACTGCCGCGACCGGGCCCGCGAGTCGGGCGCCGTCGAGGCGCTGGGGCGGGCGGTGCGCGGCGAGCTGGGCGGCCTGACGACCGTCGGCGCGGTCCTGGCGGCGGCCCGCGGCGGGACGGATCATCCCGCGGACGATCCGGCGGTCACCGCGCTGCGCCGGGCCGCCGCACTGCGCGCCGACGCCCTGAAGGAGGCGGCCGGATGTCGCTGATCTCCACTCTCGCCCGGCTGGAGGCCGTCGAGTCGGGCCGGGCCACCCCCCTGGCGACCGTGCGCCACCGGCACCTGACCGACCGGCCGCTGGTCTTCGTACCGCTCACCACCGCCGGTGAGGCGGGCGCGCCGCTGGGCGCGCTCGTCGGGACCGATCCCCACGAGCCCCGGCTGCTGATCGTGCCGCAGCCGCGCGACCGCGACCTGCGGTTCGCCTTCCTCGCGCAGCTCGCCGACGCCGTACTGCCCCACCTGGACGCGTACGCCGACGACGTCGAGCCCGCCGAGCGCAGCGAAACCGACCCGGCGACCGGCAAGCGCGTCAAGGTCGAGGTGGAGCTGTGCGCGGACGCGCCGCAGCTGATCGTTCCGGGGCGGGCCGCCATCGACTTCGTACGGCTGCTCGGCCGGTCGATGCGGTTCCGGCGTACGGCGGAGCAGGACCCGGACGTGCCCTACCCCGCGCCCCCGCGCGTACCGCTGCTCGGCCGCTGGCTGACGCACTACGGCGAGCGGGCCCGGGTGCCCGGCTCCTCGCTGCTGCTCGCGGCGACGGACCTGCTCGGCAAGCACTGGGCGACCGGCCAGTCCAGCCTGGAGGACCAGCACCTGGGCGCGCTGCTGGCCTGGATCGCCGCTCCCGAGGGTGAATCGGGCGCGGAGGCGGCGCTGCGCGCCGAGCTGGCGCGGGACCGGGCCGGGCAGCTGCTCTGCCCGCCCGCCGGACCGGCCACCGACCCGGCCTTCGACAACAGGCTGCTCGCCCCCGCCGTGGAGCGCTACGACCGGGCGCGCCAGGCCCTGGCGGCGGCCGAGGACGGGCCGACGGCGGACGCGCGGCTCGGCGAGCTGACCGGCGCGGAGCGGGAGATCCGCCGGCTCCTGGCCAGTCAGCTGCACCCCACGTGGACGGCGGTGTGGCGCAGCCTGGAGCTGCTGCGGGAGCTGCCGGAGGGAGCCAGAGCGGCGGACCGCTGGACGCGCGACCGCTGGTCGTTCACGGCCCACCGCGATCGCGTACGGGCGGGGGAGCCGCCCCAGCCACGCCGCGACGACGCCGTGACGGCCGCGCAGAAGCTCGCCTCCCGCGAGACGGCCCAGGCGCAGCTGGAGGCGCAGGAGGCGCTGGACGACCCGTTGGTGCTGGCGGGGCGCAGACTCGCGGGCGAGGCGTTCGTGAGCGAGGTCGTCGAGGTTGTGATGGCGTGGTCGGAGTCGAAGCGGCCGAGCCCGCGCCCCCTGATCACCGTTCGTACGGACGACCGGCCGCAGCTGGGCGAGCGGACGAAGGTGTACCGCTCGCTGGAGGGCAAACCGCAGACGGCCGAATTCGTACGGTGTGAAGCGGACGGCGTCCTGGTGGTGCGGCTGACCGACCGCATGGGCCGCGCCAAGGACCCGGCGGAAGGCTCCGTCCCGCAGGTGGGCGACCGCATCGCCTGGACCCTGTTCGAACACGACCAGCGGGGTGGCCCGAAACTGCCGGACCCGGAGGACACCCCGTGGACCCACGGCGGCCCGCCGCGCACGGACGCGGAGAGCCCGGACCCCGTGACCCCGGAGGACATTCTGTGACCCGACCGCACACTGGTGGCTCCGGGCCCTTCGACCCGGCCGCCGCGGCCGCCCGCGCCACCGCCGCGATCCTCGCCGACACGCTGGAGGGGACCGCGCGCGGCGTCGTCGTGGACTCGCCGCCCGGTGCGGGCAAGTCGACGCTCGTCGTCCACGCCGCCCGTGAGCTGGCCGCCGCCGGACGGCCCCTGATGGTCATCGCCCAGACCAACGCGCAGGTGGACGACCTGGTGCTGCGGCTCGCCGAGAAGGATCCGGACCTTCCCGTCGGCCGCCTGCACAGCAATGAATCCGATCCGTACGACAAGGCCCTCGACCAGCTGGACAACGTCCGCAAGTCGGCGAAGGCGAGTGACCTCGCGGGCCTGGACGTCGTCATCTCGACGGCCGCGAAGTGGGCGCATGTGCAGGGGGTGGAGCCCTGGCGCCACGCCATCGTGGACGAGGCGTACCAGATGCGCTCCGACGCGCTGCTCGCCGTCGCGGGGCTCTTCGAACGTGCGCTGTTCGTGGGTGATCCGGGCCAGCTGGACCCGTTCTCGATCGTGGGCGCGGACCAGTGGGCGGGTCTTTCGTACGACCCGTCCGCGAGCGCGGTCTCGACGCTGCTGGCGCACAATCCGGAGCTGCCGCAGCACCGGCTGCCCGTCTCCTGGCGGCTCCCGGCGTCGGCCGCGCCGCTCGTGTCGGACGCGTTCTACCCGTACACCCCTTTCCGCAGCGGTACGGGGCCGGGCGACCGGACGCTCGCGTTCGGGGTGAAGTCGGACGGCTCGGCGGTGGACCGCGTGGTGGACGAGGCGGCGGAGTCGGGCTGGGGCCTGCTGGAACTGCCCGCCCGCCATACGCCGCGTACGGACCCGGAGGCGGTACGGGCGGTGGCCCGGGTCGTCCGGCGGCTGCTGGACCGCGGGGGCGCCGCGACGAGCGAGCGCTCGCCGGACCCCGTCCCGCTCACCGCGGACCGGATCGCCGTCGGCACGGCCCACCGCGACCAGGCGGCGGCGGTACGGGCGGCGCTGGCCGAGACGGGCGTCACGGAGGTCACGGTGGACACGGCGAACCGCCTCCAGGGCCGGGAGTACGACGTCACGGTCGTCCTGCACCCGCTGTCCGGCCGCCCGGACGCGACGGCGTTCCACCTGGAGACGGGCCGCCTGTGCGTGCTGGCTTCGCGCCACCGGCACGCGTGCGTCGTGGTGTGCCGGGCGGGCGTGACGGACCTGCTGGACGAGCACCCGTCGACGGAGCCGGTCCAGCTGGGGGTCACGGTCAAATTCCCGGATGGATGGGAGGCGAACCACGCGGTGCTGGCGCACTTGGCGGAGCACCGGGTGAGCTTTCTATAACCAAGGGCCTTCGCCCCTTGCCCCGTACGGCCTTCGGCCGTGTCCTCAATCGCCGGACGGGCTTGAATTGCCGGGCCATCGGCAACTTAAGCCCCTCCGGCAAATCCCAGCCTCGCTGGGGGTACCTCCCACGCCGCTAGGGCGTGTTTGAGAAGTAGCGCCGTCCGCCCGGTAGGGCGGGCCCTGCGGCGTCTGGTGCGTGCAATCGCAAGGCGATGGGGGGCACCCCCAGGCGAAGCTCTGGGGGAGTACTTGGGCGACTCCGACAACACCGCGAGTGCGCGTGCAACACCGCGAGTGCGCGTGCCAGGCGTCGCGGGCTGGGGGTCCTCCCCCTGGCTTCTCCCCCGTGGCTTCGCACGGGGGAGAAGCCAGGGGACCCCCACCGGACGAAGTCCAGGGGGAGGGACTTCTCAAACACGCCCTAGGCCGTAGGGGGAGTTTGAGGCGCGGGGTTCGGGGCGGAGCCCCGACAAGGGCCCGAGGCGCTCCGGTCGCCCTCTTGCGCGCAACGGGACAATGGACGGTGGCCCCAGACACCGGGCGGAGTCCAAGGCCACCCGCACGACGCACGACAGCACGAGCCAGCAAAGCGCGGCCAGGACGAGGCCGCACCTGTGCGAGGAGGAGAACCACATGGCGGAACCCGAGCAGAGCGAGCGGAGGCTGCGACCAGCACCGTTGCTCTTCGAACCGTCGGAAGCCGCAGCCGACCCCGAGCACTTCTTCGATCTGGAGTCGATCGAGGATCCCCGGTATCTGCTGAGCCGCGCCACCGAGCTGACCCTGGCGTTCCGCGCCGCGACCGACCGGGCGGTGGAGTTCCAGGCGATGGCGGCGGCCCAGCTGGCGGATCCGCGGCGGTTCGACCGGCTCACGCCTGCGGAAATCGCCGAGCGGGCGGAGTGGACCGAGGACTACGCGCGGAAGATGATCGAATTCGGCCGCGACCTCCTCCGCGGCATCACCCCATAGGCATCCCGCAGGCATCCCGCAGCCGCCCGGCAAACCGTCCCCGGCCTGGCGTCCCGGCGTTCGCATATCGATTTTTCGTCCTCCCGATCCGGGTGCTAGGGTCTACGACGTCAGCACGCGCCGCTAGCTCAGTTGGTTAGAGCAGCTGACTCTTAATCAGCGGGTCCGGGGTTCGAGTCCCTGGCGGCGCACAGACGGAAAAGGCCCCTCGCGACAGCGGGGGGCCTTTTCGTGCCGCGTCACGGCGTCAGGGCTCAGGTCGCGGTCGTGATCTTGACCATCCACGCGCCCGTACTCGTCCGGTCCGCCACCTCCACCCGCGTCCGCTCCCCCGTCTCCCCCGGCATCGTGAACGTCTCCCCCACCCCCAGCGGCGCGTCCGCCAGCGGCGGGTAGACCGACTCGTCCCAGCACGCCCCGGTGTCCGGATGCGTGTCCACCACCTCGACCGGCCCGCCGCCCGATGCCTTCTCGGCCCGTACGCGGTACAGCAGCACGCCCTCCGTGCAGGTCGCCGCGTCGTTGCCGGTCGCGCCGCGCGCCTCGATCGCGAGCGCCGTGTCCGCGCCGGTCCTGACGACCGCGAGCCGCGTGCCCAGGCTGCCACCGCGCGCCGGCGCGGCGGCCAGCGGCTCCAGGGCGAGTACCTCCGCCGCCTGCTGTACGCAGCGCACCGCCCGCCCGCTCAGCCAGCCCAGCTTCCACTTGTGCCAGGCGAACAGATCCGGCGCGAGCCCGAACTGCGAGCCCATGACGTCCCAGTCCCCGACATGTGTGTCCCAGTCGCCCTTGCCGTCCGTCGGCCGGTGGTAGAGGTCCGGCAGGTCGAAGACGTGCCCGGTCTCGTGGGCCAGCACATTGCGGTCGGGCGGACGGCGTTCGAAGACGGTGACGACCCGGGTGACGTCCGCGCCGTCGGCGCTCACCGGCTGTTCGAGGTTGATGACTTTCGTCGCGTCGGAGTCGACGCCGGGCGCGTCCGGGTCGGCGACCAGGTAGACGATGTCGTAGCGGGAGAAGTCGACCGTGGGGTCCGCCGCGGAGATGGCGTCGCGCAGATACGCCGAACGCCGCCGGGCATCCCAGTCCCGCTTTATCCCGTACGCGGTCGACGCCTTCTTCATCCGCACCCACCGGCGCTGCGGATGCGGGCGCAGCGCGAACTTCCCGTACGAGGCGCGCTCGAAGTACCGGCTGGTGGCCGGGAAGTGGTCGGACACAAGTTCGTCGGGCGAATTCATCGGTACGGAGTCGGGGAACGACAGGAAGATCATGACCGCGTCCAGGGTCCGGGCAGGGCGCGGATAGGCGGTGTTCCAGGTGTCCACGCCCAGGGAGTGGTGGGCGGGGCTGCGGCGCAGCGCACAGGGGCCCGCCGCCGAATCGGCCACGGCGGGTCCGGCCACCAGGCCGGTGGCGGCGAGCGCCACGAGGGAAGTGAGGGCCGCCGCGGCACTGCGCAGCCGCGAGCGCTCCACCGCCTCGACCACCCCCTCCGCCGGCCCCCGGGCACCCCCGGCCGCGCAACCGCCCGCCCCCCCGGCCACTCCCCCGGGTGTTCCCTCGGCTGACTGCTGACCCTCCACGTGGACCTCCGGCTCCGGAATGCGGGACACCTCATCCACCTTGAGCCGGTTTGTCGCACTACGCCCTGTTGCCCTGCCCCAGCCGGGTGACCGACCCGACACCAGGCCGTCACCGACCCGAGACCCACCGACACTCCGATGGATCACGGAACGTCACAATCGGTCAGTGCGGAATCCGGCAGGGCTTAGACCTGTGCAGAAACGATCGTCCGTCGCCAGTGGGTAGACCACCGATGTACGGAGAAGCTGGAAGGGTCGCCGGGGCAGCCTCTATGATCGGCGCACTTTCCCTAACTTCTCCCTACTTCTGCCCTACTCCTTCCGGGACTTCGGCCCGGATTCCATCGCCGACACGACAGCCGACACGACAAGGCGGCCAACTCGATCACATCTGTTCGACCCTGTACGAAACAACTGCACTGCGGGAGTGAGCGTGAGCGGAACCTCCGAAGGAACAGGGCAGGCGGGAGTCGCGGTCCCTGGTAACGCCCCCCTGTCGGTCACAGAGCGTCATGGCATTGCCAGGGCTGCCGCCGAACAGCGCGATTACCGGGCCGCGTTCAATGCCGCACACCTCGCGATGGCCGTCGTCAATGACGACGGCGTCATCGCCACCGCCAATGAGGCCTTCGCGGCGCTGCTCGGCACCGAGCCCGCCGTTCTGCTGGACCAGCCGGCGTCCGATCTGATCGACCTCGCGTCGGACGGCCGAACCTGGCAGGCATACCGCGACGTACTGCGCGGACGCCGTACCCGGTTCCGCTGCACACGACGTCTTAAACACAGCGACGGGCGCACGCTGTGGGCAGAGGTCACGGTCGCGCCCGTCTCCGGCAACGGCGATGTGCTGCTCTCCCTCGCGGACATCAGCGACCGCCGCGAACTGCACGCCCGGCTGCGCCATCTCCAGATGCACGACCCCGTGACCCGGCTGCCCAACCGGACGCTGTTCTTCGAGCGCCTGTCGACGGCGCTGGAGTCCTCGGTGTACGACCACGGCTCCACCGGCCGAATCGGCCTGTGCTACCTGGATCTCGACGGCTTCAAGGCCGTCAACGACACCCTGGGCCACCGGGTCGGCGACCGGCTGCTGGCCGCGGTCGCCGCGCGCCTGGCCGAGTGCGCCAACAGCGACGGCCACCCGCGCGACGACGACGGCTTGCCGCGCAGCGGCGGCCATCTGGTCGCCCGGCTCGGCGGCGACGAGTTCGCGATCCTGGTCGAGGACTCCACCGGTACGGAACAGCTCGCCGAGCTCGCCGGGTCCGTGCTGGCCGCGCTCCAGCAGCCGTTCGACCTGGCCGGGCAGCGGCTGTCGCTGTCGGCGTCGATCGGGGTGGTGGAGCGGTCCGTGAACGGGACGAGCGCGACCTGTCTGATGCAGGCCGCCGACACCACGCTGTACTGGGCGAAGGCGGACGGCAAGGCCCGCTGGACCCTCTTCGACCCCGAGCGCAACGCGCACCGGATGACGCGGCAGGCGCTCTCCTCCATGCTCCGCCCGGCCGTGGAGCGCGGGGAGTTCGCGCTGGAGTACCAGCCGCTGGTGGGGATGGCGGACGGGGTGACGCGGGGCGTGGAGGCGCTGGTGCGCTGGAACCACCCGCAGTTCGGCACGCTGACGCCGAATCGGTTCATCGGAATCGCGGAGGAGGACGGCTCGATCGTCCAGCTGGGCCAGTGGGTGCTGCGCACGGCGTGCCGCCAGGCCCGCCAGTGGCAGAAGGACCACCCCAAGGACCCGCCGCTGTTTGTGAGCGTCAATGTCGCCGTACGACAGGTCTGGGACTCGGACCTGGTCGCGGACGTGGCGGAGATCCTGGCGGAGACGGGGCTGGCGCCGCAGCTGCTGCAACTGGAGCTCACCGAGTCCGCGGTGATGGGCTCGGCGGGCCGCCCGCTCCAGGCGCTGCAGGCGCTGAGCGACATGGGTGTGCAGATCGCCATCGACGACTTCGGGACGGGTTACTCGAACCTGGCGTATCTGAGCCGGCTGCCGGTGTCCGTCCTGAAACTCGACGGAACGTTCGTCCGCGGCTTCCAGGAGGGGGCGCCCCCCAACCCGGCAGACGAGACAATTGTCGAGGCGATGGTGCAGCTGGCGCACCGGCTGGGCCTGACGGTCACGGCGGAGGGCGTGGAGACGGCAGGCCAGGCGTCACGGCTGCGGCGGATCGGGTGCGACACGGGTCAGGGGTGGCTGTATTCGAGAGCGGTGGCCCCGGACCGCATCGCGGCGATGATCGGGACCAGTCCGCTCCCTGTCTGACCACGAGTTCCGGCAGGCGCGTTCAGCTCGGCAGCTCGTAGGCGTCCGCTATCAGGTCGTAGCTGCGCAGCCGCGCGTCGCCGCCGTGCGCGGTGGCGGTGATCATCAGCTCGTCCGCGCCCGTGCGCTTCTGGAGTTCGTCCAGGCCCGTACGTACGTCGTCCGCCGTCCCGTGGATGACGTTCGCGAGCCAGCCGGACACGAACTCCTGCTCCATCGCGGTGAATTCGTACGCCGCCGCCTCCTCCGGAGTCGGAATCAGCCCCGGGCGTCCGGTGCGCAGCCGGACCATGGACAGCGCGCCCGTCAGTACCTGGCGGCGCGCCTCCTTCTCGTCGTCCGAGGCGAGCGCGGAGACGCCGATCGCCGCGTACGGGGCGTCGAGCACCGCCGAGGGGCGGAAGCTCTCGCGGTAGAGGTCGAGGGCCGGGACGGTGTTCTGTGCCGAGAAGTGGTGCGCGAAGGCGAACGGCAGCCCCAGCGTGCCCGCCAGCCGGGCGCTGAAGCCCGACGAGCCGAGGAGCCAGATCGGCGGGCGGGCCGACGGGCCCTGGACCGGGCCCGGGACCGCGTGGATACGGGCGTACGGGTGCCCGTCGGGGAAGTCGTCGTCCAGGAAGCGGGTCAGCTCGGCGAGCTGCTGCGGGAAGTCGTCAGCGCCCTCGGGGAGCCGGTCGGTGCGCCGCAGCGCGGCGGCGGTCGCGCCGTCGGTGCCCGGTGCGCGGCCGAGGCCCAGGTCCACCCGGCCGGGGGCGAGCGCCTCCAGCGTGCCGAATTGCTCGGCGATCACGAGCGGCGCGTGGTTCGGCAGCATCACACCGCCGGAGCCGAGGCGGATGCGCTCGGTGTGCGCGGCGAGGTGGGCGAGGATCACGGCGGGGGACGACGAGGCGACGCCCGGCATGGAGTGGTGCTCGGCGACCCAGTGGCGGTGGAAGCCGCGGCGTTCGGCGAGGCGCGCGATGTCCACGCTGGTGCGCAGTGCGTCGGTCGCGGTACGGCCGCTGCCGACCGTGACCAGGTCCAGTACGGACAGGGGCACGGTTGCCGTGCCGCCCGCCGTGCCTCTTATCGCGTCGTCCACCGTTCAGCCTCTCGCGCCGACAAATACGTTCACGTACGTTCAGCACAGGCCAACCGCCGGGACCCTCCTGGTTATTCCGGGTCCCGGGTGTCACCACCGCTTGGCGAACAGCGTTCCCAGCTTCGCCTCCCACGTCCGCCGGTCCGCCAGCCGCAGCCCCTCCCACACCGTCACCTGGTTCGCCGTGAGGACCGGCTTGCCGAGCATCTCTTCCAGTTCGGGGAGGTACGCCACGGTGTGCAGGGCCGTGTCCGGCAGCAGCACCACCTCCGCGTCCGGATGGTCCCCGGCGCGCGCCAGCTCCAGCACCTCCGCCCGGCCCCAAGTCCCCACCTCCGCCGCAGTGACGATTCCGCTCGCCCGGTCCGCGACCACTTCCGCGCCGGACGCCTTGAGGAACGCGGTGAAGAGCTCCGTGATGTCCTGCGGATAGGTCGCGGCGACCGCGACCCGTGCCGCGCCCAGTTCCCGTACCGCGTGCACGAAGCCGAACGACGTACTCGACGCGGGCATCCCGGCGGCCAGCGCGAGGGCGCGGACCTGTTCGTGCGCCCCCTCCCAGCCGTAGACGAAGCTGCCGCTGGTGCACGCCCACACCACGGACTCCGCCCCTTCGAGCCCCAGCGTGCCCACGCCCGCCGCGAGCCGGTCCGCCGCGCCCATCCGCAGCAGCGCGTCGACGCGGTGCGCGTCCTCGCCGATGTCGGTGTGGACGACGGCCAGCCTGATGTCGCTGTCGAGCAGCACCTCCATACGCGGGTAGTCCTCCTCGGCGGCGTGCCCGGGGTAGAGGAGTCCGACCGTCGTCATGTCCACCCATCCTGTTCTTCGGACTGGATCTGCGGGAGCTGCTGGATCGGCTGGGCCTGCTGAATCGGCTGGACCGGCGGTAGCCGCTCGATGTGCCGCGCCTGCTCCTCATGGAGCAGCAGCCCCTGGTAGGGGCCTACCGCGCGCACGCCCATCCCACGCAGCGCCGCCCACATCGTCACCTGGTTCGCGGAGAGCACCGGCATCCTCAGTTCGGCCTCCAGCTGCGGAATCGCGTCGTACGTCGGCAGATTGGTACAGCTGATGAAGAGCGCGTCCGCCGCGCCCACCACCGCCTGCCGCGCCATGTCCACGACCGAGCGGTACGGCACCTTCCAGATGTGCCGGGTCAGCCCGAGAAAGGCGCGGCCTGTCACCGTTACCCCGGCTTCCGCCAGATAGTCCTCCAGCGACCGCGTCACGGATTCCGTATAGGGCGTGACCAGGGCGATTAGGGCGTGACCAGGGCGATGCGGCGGGCTCCCAGCTCGTCGAGGGCCGCGAGCAGGGCGCCGGACGTGGTCAGCGAGGGCACAGCCCCCGCCGCGGTCATCGCCGCGCACATGGCCCGCTCCCCGGCGAGGCCGCCGACGAAACTGCCCGAGGTGCAGGCGTACGCGACGACCTCGGGTTCGGACACGCCCAGCGCCCGTACCGCCTCGCCCAGCGTCTCGTGCTCGCTGACCAGGCGGGCGAGGTCGAGGGAGACCTCGACGGGCACGTACGGCGTACGGGTCAGGCGCAGCGATATCTCGTCGGGGACCCAGCGCCACAGCTCCCGGTCCAGCGCGAAATCGAAGGGGGCGACCACACCGACACCACGTTGCGGCTGTGGTCCTCCGAGAAAGGAGACGACATCCATCGCGAGCCCCCTTGAACGTATGTTGACGACGTTAGGTTCGGGTGCGAGCGTGGGTCAATCCGTACATGCCAGACTCCCCCGTATGCCCTCCGGGCACGGGAGGTTCCCCCATCGAAACGGCTTCCGCTCGATGTCCGAACGCACTCTTCTCGTACTGGCCGCCGATCCCCCGCCGCGTCTGGGCAGGCTCACCGGCCGGGTCACCGTCCGGTACGCCGACGAACGGACGCTCGCCGGTCAACTGCCCGACGCGGACGTGCTGTTGGTGTGGGACTTCACTTCCGACGCGGTACGTGACGCCTGGCCCGGCGAGGGTCCGCGCCCGCGCTGGGTGCACACGGCGAGCGCGGGGGTCGACCGGCTGCTCTGCCCCGAGCTGATCGCCTCGGACACGGTGGTCACCAACGCCCGCGGCGTCTTCGAGGAGCCGATCGCCGAGTACGTGGCCGGGCTGGTCCTCGCCATGGCCAAGGACCTCCCCGGCACCCTGGAGCTCCAGCGGCAGCGGCGCTGGCACCACCGCGAGGGCCTGCGCGTGGCGGGCAGCCGGGCGACCGTGGTGGGCGCGGGGCCGATCGGCCGGGCCGTGGCCGGGCTGCTGGAGCGGCTCGGCGTCACCGTGGCGGTGGTGGGCCGTACCGAGCGGCCCGGGATCCATGGCGCGCGGGATCTCGATCCGCTGCTCGCGCGCGCCGACTGGGTCATCTGCGCGGCCCCGCTCACCGACGCGACGCGCGGCATGTTCGACGCGCGGCGGTTCGGCGTGATGCAGCCGTCGGCGCGCTTCATCAATGTGGGGCGCGGCCCGCTGGTGGTCGAGGACGATCTTGTCGCCGCGCTGCGGAAGCGGTGGATCGCGGGGGCGGCGCTGGATGTGTTCGCCTCCGAGCCGCTGGCCCCCGAGAGCCCGCTCTGGGACGTTCCCGGGCTGATCGTCTCGCCGCACATGAGCGGCGACACGGTCGGCTGGCGCGACCGTCTGGGTGAGCAGTTCGTGGAGTTGTACGAGCTGTGGGAGGCCGGGAGGCCGTTCCCGTACGTGGTCGACAAGAAACGTGGGTACGTCCCCATGCATGACGTCTCCGCTGACTGACCTCACTGCTCACCAGTTGCTCGCCGGGTACGAGAGAGGCGACTTCTCGCCCGTCGACGCGACCCGCGAGGCCCTGGACCGGATCGAGGTCGTCCAGCCCCTGGTCAACGCCTTCGTCCGGGTCGACGCCGAACAGGCGCTGGACCAGGCGCGGGCGTCCGCCGAGCGGTGGCGCCGGAAGGAGCCGCAGGGCCTGCTCGACGGCGTGCCGGTGACGGTGAAGGACCTGTTCCTCCAGCGCGGCTCCCCGACCCTGCGCGGCTCCCGCACCATTCGCCCGGAAGGCGGCTGGGACGCGGACGCGCCGTCCGTGGCCCGGATGCGCGAGCACGGCGCGGTCTTCCTCGGCAAGACGACGACGCCCGAGTTCGGCTGGAAGGGCGTCACCGACTCCCCGCTGACCGGGGTGACCTGCAATCCGTACGACCCCGGCCGCACCTCGGGCGGGTCCAGCGGCGGCAGCGCCGCGGCCGTGGCGCTCGGCGCTGGTGCGATGTCCATCGGCACGGACGGCGGCGGCTCGGTCCGTATCCCGGCGTCCTTCTGCGGGATTTTCGGCTTCAAACCCACGTACGGGCGCGTGCCGCTGTATCCCTCCAGCCCCTTCGGGACGCTCGCGCACGCGGGCCCGATGACGCGTGACGCGGCGGACGCGGCGCTGCTGCTCGATGTGATCAGCGGCGAGGACTGGCGTGACTGGTCGCAGCTGGGCAGCCCGGCGGGCAGCTTCCGCGAGGGGCTCGCGGACGGGGTGAAGGGGCTGCGGATCGCCTACTCGCCGTCGTTCGGCGGCCAGGTCGCGGTGCGCCCGGCGGTCGCGTCGGCGGTACGGGGGGCGGTGGGGGCGCTGGCGGGCCTCGGCGCGTACATCGAGGAGGCCGACCCCGATTTCGCCGAGCCGGTGGAGGCGTTCCACACCCTGTGGTTCAGCGGCGCGGCCCGGGTGGTGCAGCAGCTGCGCGCGGAGCAGCGGGAGCTGCTCGATCCGGGGCTGCGCGAGATCTGCCGGATCGGCGCGCAGTACAGCGCGCTGGATTACCTGGCGGCCGTGGACGTCCGGATGGAGCTGGGGCGGCGCATGGGTCGGTTCCACACCTCGTACGACCTGCTGGTCACGCCGACTCTGCCGATCACGGCCTTCGAGGCGGGCGCCGAGACGCCGGCCCACTCCGGGCACCGCCGGTGGACGGGGTGGACGCCCTTCACGTACCCCTTCAACCTGACGCAGCAGCCCGCCGCGACGGTGCCGTGCGGGGTGGACAAGGACGGGCTGCCGATCGGGGTGCAGCTGGTGGGGGCGCGCCACGCGGACGCGCTGGTGCTGCGGGCGGCGCACGCGCTGTACGAGTCGGGGGCGGCCACGATCCCCGGCCCGCCGGCAGCCCTTTAAGCCTTTAAGCCCCTTTAGCCTTTAAGCCCTTTAAGCGCGGCGGAAGCTGAGGGTCTCTCCCAGCGCCCCCGCCCGCCACAGGTCCTGACAAGCCTCGGCCATCCGGTCGAGGCCCTCGACCACCGTGCCCCAGACGATGCCGGGGACCCACCCCGTATCGCCGTTGAGCAGCAGATTGTTGCGTTCGTAGAAGAGCGCGAGGTCGACGACGGTGGGCCGTCCCGCGTGGGCGGCCTGCTCCCCGTATCCGTACGACGTCGTGCCCAACTGCACATCGGAGAAGGTGAAATAGCACAGATCGCCCGGAATCGGGGTCACGGTGGGGTTCTCCAGCGGCGGTTCCCGCTCCGCGAAAGCCGGGAGCAGAGCGTAGATCTCATTACGGGCATACTTCGCGTGATAGACATCTCCGCCGAGCGGCAGCGCGTCCCAGACCGCCGCACACGTCAGCGGGGCCTTGTCGGTCAGGAGCCGCGCGGTGCAGCGTACGCCGCGCTTGTCCAGGGCTACGGTCAGGTATCGGTCGGCCATCCCGTACGCATACCCCGCGTGGTCGCGGGTAGCCGCGCGCCCATGGCTCGCACACAAAAGGCTCCTCCACGACAGACAGGATCGCTCCGCAGACGCACTCTGCTGCTCGGCTCCGCGGCTCTCGGCGCGCTCGGCGCCACGGGCGGCGCGGCCGGATGCAGCCGGGTGCCGTCCGGAGACGCCCTCGCCCGGCTGAAATCCCAGGGCACGGTGCGGCTCGGCATCGCGGGCGAGGCCCCCTACGGCTACGTAGACGACCAGGGGGATTTCACCGGAGAGGCCCCTGAACTGGCCCGGGTCATCTTCAAGCGGCTGGGCGTCGACAGCGTCCAGCCCGTCGCCACCGACTTCGCCTCGCTCATTCCCGGGCTGAACTCGCAGCAGTTCGACGTGGTCTCGGCCGGGATGTACATCAACCCCGAGCGCTGCCAGCAGGTCATCTTCGCCGACCCCGAGTACCAGATGCTCGACTCGTTCATCGTGCGCAAGGGCAATCCGAAGGATCTGCACAGCTACGAGGACGTGGTGCGGGCCAAAGCACGGCTCGCCACCGGCACCGGCTACGCGGAGATCGGATACGCGGTCGCCGCCGGCATCCCCGAGAAGGACATCGTCATCCTCCAGGACCCGGTGGCAGGGCTCAACGCGGTCGAGTCCGGCCGTATCGACGTCTTCGCCGGTACGGCGCTGACCGCCCGCCAGGTCGTCGCGAAGAGCCGCAAGGCGGAAGCGACCGAGCCGTTCGCGGCCGTGGTCGACGGCGAGAAGCAGATCGACGGCGGCGGCTTCGCCTTCCGCCCCACCGACACCGAGCTGCGTGACGCCTTCAATGTCGAGATCCACAAGATGAAGAAGAGCGGCGAACTCTTCCGCATCCTCAAGCCGTTCGGCTTCACCCAGAACGAGATGACCACACTCACTGCCAAGGAGCTGTGCCGATGACAGCCGGACTATGGCAGAACTGGGTACTCCCGGGCATCTGGATCACCATCCAGCTGCTGGTCTACAGCGCGGCGCTGGCCGCGGTCGTCGCCTTCACGGTCGGCATCGCCCGCACCCACCGCTCGCGCGTGGTCCGCTTCCTCGCGGGCTTCTACACCGAGATATTCCGGGGCACGTCGGCGCTGGTGCTGATGTTCTGGCTGTTCTTCGTGGTGCCGCCGCTGCTGGGCTGGCAGCTGGTGCCGATGTGGGCGGCGGTGGTCGCGCTGGGTCTGTCGTACGGGGCGTACGGCGCCGAGATCGTGCGGGGCGCGCTGCTGGCGGTGTCTCCGGCGCAGCGTGAGGCGGGGGTGGCGCTCAGCTTCACCCCCGCGCAGCGAATGCGGCTGATCATGCTGCCGCAGGCGGTGCCCGAGATGATCCCGTCCTTCTGCAATCTGCTCATCGAGCTGCTCAAGGGCACGGCGCTGGTGTCGCTGCTGGGCGTCGGGGACGTCTCCTTCGCCGCGTATCTGGTGCGGCTGGCGACGCAGGAGAGCGCGCAGATCTACACCATCTCCCTGGTGATCTACTTCGTGATCGCCTTCGTCGTGACGCGCTCCATGAAGGCGCTGGAGCGGATGACGAAGCGGAACATCGGCATCGAGCCCGAGGGCGGCGGCATCGCCGGGCTGGTCGGCGGGATGTTCGGCGGGCGGGGAACGGACAAGATCGCGGGCACCACCGTGATCGGAGGTGGCACCAAGTGACCTGGGACTGGTCCGCGGTCGCGGACTTCATGCCACGCTTCTGGGACGGCGTGCTCATCACGCTGCAGGTCCTGGCGCTGGGCTCGCTGATCTCCTTCTCGCTCGGCCTGGTCTGGGCGATCGGATTCCGCGCGCCGACCCGCTTCATCCGGTGGCCGGTGAGCCTGGTCACCGAGTTCATCCGCACCACACCACTGCTGGTGCAGCTCTTCTTCCTGTACTTCGTGCTGCCGGAGTGGGGCGTTCAGTTCTCGGCCCTGACCACCGGCACGGTCGCGATCGGGGTGCACTACTCGACGTACACCGCGCAGGTCTACCGGGCGGGGATCGAAGCCGTACCGGCGGGTCAGTGGGAAGCGGCGACGGCGCTGAGCCTGCCCGCACACCGCACCTGGATCGCGGTGATCCTGCCGCAGGCGATCCGCCGCGTCGTACCGGCGCTGGGCAACTACGTCATCGCGATGCTGAAGGACACACCGCTGCTCGCCGCGATCGGCGTGCTGGAGATGCTGCAGCAGTCGCGGCTGGAGAGCGCGTCGACCTTCCAGTACACGGAACCGCTGACCGTGATCGGCATCGCCTTCATCCTCATCGCCTACCCGGCTTCCCTTCTCGTACGAGCCCTGGAGCGCCGCCTTGTCCGCTGACACGACTACCCCCGCCCCTGGCGAACTGATCCGCTTCCACAATGTGACGAAGCGCTTCGGCGACACCACCGTGCTGGACGATCTCTGCTTCTCCGTACAGCCCGGAAAGCACGTCACACTGATCGGCCCGTCCGGCTCCGGCAAGACGACGATCCTGCGGCTGCTGATGACCCTGGAGTCGCCCGACGAGGGCACGATCGAGGTCAGCGGCCAGCGGCTGTTCCCGGCCGCCGAAAAGGAGCGCCGCGAGGCGCGCAAGCAGATCGGCATGGTCTTCCAGCAGTTCAACCTGTTCCCGAACATGACGGTCCTGCGGAACCTCACCGAGGCTCCGGTGCGAGTGCTCGGCCTGTCCAAGGACGAGGCGGCGGAGCGCGCGAAGGGCCTGTTGGACCTGGTGGGCCTCGCCGACCGGGCCGACGCCAAGCCGACGCAGCTGTCCGGCGGCCAGCAGCAGCGGGTGGCGATAGCCCGGGCGCTGGCGATGCGGCCTCAGGTGCTGCTGCTGGACGAGGTGACATCGGCGCTCGACCCCGAGCTGGTGGCGGGGGTGCTGGACGTACTGCGCGACATCGCCCGCTCGACCGACATCACGATGCTCTGCGTCACGCACGAGATGAATTTCGCGCGGGACATCTCGGACGACGTCCTGATGTTCGACGCGGGAAAGGTGATCGAGTCGGGTTCGCCGGAGAAGATGTTCTCCGCGCCGGAACACGAACGTACGCGCGAGTTCCTCGGCGCGGTGCTCTGACGCTCTGACGTCCACAGCCGCGAGGCACGAATGCCTATGGCATATGCCAGAGTGGTGAGCCCCAGCTTATGGGCTGGGGCTCACCATCATTCTCGGTAACAGCCGCCCCTCAAACGGCTCTTGACCGCTATCGTGGTACGGAAGCTTGCGGTCACAACCTGCTGGGGGGAAACCGTGGCGCTTAAGCCAGAACCGACCGCACCGTTCCACTCGGTGCAATACGTCCTGCGGGTTCTTGAAACGATCTCCAAGCACGGCGGCGGCGTCACCGACGTCCAGATAGCCCGTGAGACGGGGCTGCCGACCGGGCACCTCGCGCCCATGCTGGCGATGCTGCGCCACGAGAGCTATGTGGAGCAGGTCGCGGACGGCGCGTATGTGATCGGCGACTCCATGGTCCTGCTCGGCTCCGGCGTCACCCGCAAGCAGGCGCTGGAGGCCAGGCTCCAGGAGACCCTCACGGAGCTGCGCGACTCGGTCGGCGCGGCGATCTACATCAGCCGGTACATCGACGGAGAGGTGAAGATCACCCAGTTCGCCGATGGCCCGCGCACCCCGAAGGTCAACGAGTGGGTGGACTTCCGCTCGGCGGCGCACGCGAGCGCGATCGGCAAATGCCTGCTGACCCAGCTCGACCAGAACGGCCGCCGCGATCATCTCGCCCGCCACAAGACCGCCCGCCTCACCTCGCGGACGATCACCAGCGAGAAGCTGCTCTTCTCCAAGCTGGACAGCCAGCCGCCGACCGTCCCGGTCCTGGACCTCCAGGAGTACGCGGTGGGCACGGTCTGCGCGGCGGTCCCGCTGACGGCGGGCGCGGCTGTGGGCTGCCTGGCGCTGTCCCTGCCGATCGAGCACGCGCACCGGCTGCGCTCGGCGGCGGACACACTGAACCGCAGGGCGGCTCCGGTGGTGCTGTCGCTGGCGCTCTAGCCGTATCCGGGCGTGCCGCGCGTGGGTGTGCGCGGGCATCCCTCCCGACCAGGTACTATTTACGGGTCAGCAGGCGCCGCTAGCTCAGTTGGTTAGAGCAGCTGACTCTTAATCAGCGGGTCCGGGGTTCGAGTCCCTGGCGGCGCACAACTGATCAGCTGGGGCTTCTCGGTCTTCCGAGGGGCCCCAGCTGCGTTTCCCAGTCTGTGTTTCCTAGTGGCTCGGCTCGCATCGTTGGCCGGGTAATCGACGTGTTGCCCGGTGGTCAGCAGACTGTCTTCAGGACTTGATCTTGGAGGTGGTCGTGGGACGTCGACCGAGTGAGTTCGTCCGGCCGGTCAGCATGGACGAGGGCCACAGGCTGCAGCGGATCAGCCGGACGGCGAAGGATCCGGTCCGGTTGCGCCGGGCGATCGTGGTGCTGATGTCCGCTCAGGGCCAGAGCGTCAAGGACATCACCTCGTTGATGCAGGTCAGAGCTTTAACGGCTGGGGTTGCGGCGCTGCCCGTCGCACGCCCTGCCCCCGTTCCTCCCGGCACCGGTACCGGGAGGAACGGGATGCTGGAAGCGTCTCCGGTCAGCCGGAGCAGAGGGTCAAGTTGACCGTGTCGCCGTTGGTCACGGTCTTCGGGCTGTGGGGGTCGACCGCGATGACCGTGCCCGGCTTGAGGTTCTTGCCGCAGTCCGTCTCGCTGACCGTGCCGAGCTTGAGCTGGGACTTCAGCAACTGCTGCTTGGCGAACTCCAGGTCGTGGCCCAACAAGCTGATCGCGAACTTGCGCCACTTCAGAAGGCTGGCGGCGGCGTCGTCGTCGGTCGTTGCGGTCGTTGCGGCGGCAGGCTTCTGGGCGTCCGGACCGCTGGTGACGGCGGTGGCCAGGGCGGTGCCGCCACCGGCCACGATGAGCGCGGCGGCGATGCCGGCTATGGCCGTGGCCCGCTTGCGACGGGCTCCGCGCTCGATGCCCGCGGTGTCGAAACGCGGCGCGTCGGCGGCGTTCACGTAGTCGTTCATGGCATTCACCAGTTCCTCTTCGAAGGGTGTGTAACCGGTGCAGCCGGAAGGCCGCGAACTGAACGAAGTCATGGGGTTCCTTCCGTGGGCTGCCGCGGGGAAGGGTCGGAGAGCGCGGGGAACCGGCTTCTGAGTTTTTGGATGCCGCGGGCGAGCTGGGACCGCACGGTGCTCGGCGAGATCCTCAGGTCGGCCGCGATCTCGGCATCGGACAGATCGTGGAAGTACCGCAGCACCACGACCGTGCGCATCCGCATCGGCAGCTCCTGAAGGGCGCGGACCAGCTGGTCCCTGCTGTCCACACGCCCATACGCGTCGCCCGGAGCCATTCGGTCGCCGCCGTCCTGGTGCGGAACCGTGCGGCGGAACCTGCGCCACCGGTCGTTGGCCAGGTTCACCATGATCCGCCGTACGTAGGCGTCCGGGGCGTCCTTGGCGGCGATCGTGCGCCACTTGCGGCAGGCCCGTTCCAGGGTTTCCTGGACCAGGTCTTCCGCTGCCTCGCGGTTGCCCGTCAAGACGAGGGCGCCGCGGAACAACGCGTTCGACCGGGCGGCGACGAAGCCGGGGAAATCGATCTCCCCTTCCGCTTCCGGCGCTGATTCCGCCTCCGACGCGACCGACTCGGCCCCGCCGAGGTCCGCGGCACGCTTCCACTCAGTTGCCAGATCCACATGCTCCTCCCTTCCTGTCACCCCTCCTCGACGCGGAAGTCCTCCCATCTGCTGCACGGCCACAATGAGAGCTGGGTCACAGGGCGAGGTTTCACATCTGGTGGCTTGTCAAGCAGCCTTGGCCGGGTATTTCGTCCACTGACGGATCGGTGAGTCGGGGGCGAAGTTGGTCTTGGGTTCGGCGCGGGCGTTGCGCCAGCGGATGTAGGCGCCGATGGCGGCGTTCTGTTCTGCGTGGGTGCGGTGGTCGGTGCCATTGAGTGCGAAGTAGCGCAGAGCGGCGAACTCCGATTCGATCCAGTTCAGCCATGAGCCGTAGGTCGGCAGGAAGACCAGTTCCATGTCATTGGCGGCGGCCCAGATGCGGACCTCGGCGTGTTTGTGCGGGGAGAAGTTGTCCACGACGACGTACAGCTTCTCCCCGGGCCAGCGGGAGCGCAGGCTCTTGAGCAGGCCGAGGAACTCGCGCCACCGCTTGCGCCGGCGGATCCGGTAGTAGACCTTTCCGGTGGTCAGGTCGAGGGCGGCAAGCATGTACATCACACCGCTGTAGCGGTTGTAGGTTGCCCGCAGCCGACGGGGCCTGGCAGCCGGACGCCACGCTTTGCCCTTGCGGGGCATCAGGTTCAGCGGGCCGAACTCGTCGACGCAGATGACCCGCCCGTCCGCCGGCGGGGTGTCGT
Organism: Streptomyces sp. NPDC052236; assembly: GCF_044548015.1. NCBI lineage: Bacteria > Bacillati > Actinomycetota > Actinomycetes > Kitasatosporales > Streptomycetaceae > Streptomyces > Streptomyces sp. NPDC052236. The sequence goes on from NZ_JBIUBL010000040.1 coordinate 59,905, forward strand.
ACAACGCCAGGACCCGGTGCATCTTGGCGATGAAGTCCGGGTCGCTGGACGCCTTCCAGGTCGTGGTGGTCTGCCAGGAGATCTTGCCCTCGCGCAGGATGCGCCGCAGGGTCTCCCGGCTGATCCCGGGCACCACGCCCCAGGTGACCAGGTGCCCGGCGAGCTTGGCCAGGCTCCAGGTGGAGAACGCAGCGATGTTCCAGTCCGCGGGGGACGTCCGGGCGATCAGACGGATGTGCTCGCGCACCCGCTCACTGATCGTCGGGCGTCCCCCGCTCCATTTTGGGTCCAGTGCATCAAACCCCCGCTCGTTGAAGGCATGGATGACATCGCGCACGTAATCCTCGCTGACCTGCATCAACGAGGTGATGTCCTTGACGCTCTGGCCCTGAGCGGACATCAGCACCACGATCGCCCGGCGCAACCGGACCGGATCCTTCGCCGTCCGGCTGATCCGCTGCAGCCTGTGGCCCTCGTCCATGCTGACCGGCCGGACAAACACACTCGGTCGACGTCCCACGACCACCTCCAAGATCAAGTCCTGAAGACAGTCTGCTGACCACCGGGCAACACGTCGATTACCCGGCCAACGATGCGAGCCGAGCCACTAGTCGCGGAGGAACGCGAGGACCGCCAGTACCCTGCGATGCGTGTCCCCGGCCGGCGGCAGGTCGAGTTTGCCCAGGATGTTGCCGATGTGCTTGCCGACGGCCGCCTCCGTGACCACCAGCGCGCGGGCGATCGCCCCGTTCGACTTGCCCTCCGCGACCAGGCCGAGAACCTCGCGTTCGCGCGGCGTCAGCGCGGCGAGCGGGTCGCGGCGGCGGCGCAGCAGCTGCCGTACGACTTCGGGGTCCACGACCGTGCCACCGGCCGCGACCCGGGTGAGCGCGTCGGCGAACTCCTCGACCTGGCCGACGCGGTCCTTGAGCAGATAGCCGACGCCGGTGCCGTCGCCCGCGTCGAGCAGCTCGGTGGCGTACGAACGCTGGACGTACTGGCTGAGCACCAGCACCGGCAGCGACGGGCGCTCGGCCCGCAGGGCGACGGCGGCGCGCAGCCCCTCGTCCTGGAAGCCGGGCGGCATCCGGACGTCCGTAACGACGATGTCCGGCTCGTGCTCGGCCACCGCGTCCCGCAGGGCGTCCGCGTCGCCGACCGCCGCGACGGTCTCGTGCCCGAAGCGGCCCAGCAGCCCGATCAGCCCCTCGCGCAGCAGCACGCTGTCCTCGGCCAGCACTACTCTCAGCGGTCGGTGAGTCGGCACGGGATCTCCACACGCAGCACGGTCGGCCCGCCCGGCGGGCTGGTGATCGTCAGTGTCCCATCCAGGACGGCGATACGGTCGGCGAGCCCGGTGAGCCCGCTGCCGTGCGCGGCGTCCGCGCCGCCGTCGCCGTCGTCGCGCACCTCGACCTCCAGCCTGTCCTGCCTGTGCCGGGCGGTGAGCCGTGCGCGGGCCGCGCCGCTGTGCTTGGCGACGTTCGCGAGGGCCTCGCACACCGCGAAGTACGCGGCGGTCTCGACGGACTGGTCCAGCCGGGGCAGCTCGATGTCCATGTCCACGGGCACGGCGGACCGGTCGGCCGCGTCGGCGAGGGCCGCGCCGAGCCCGTAGTCGGCGAGCACCTGCGGATGGATGCCCTGGATCAGCTCGCGCAGCTCGGCGAGGACGCGCCCGGCCTCGCCGTGGGCCGTCGCGAGCCGGTCGGCCAGCGGCCCGGCGGGGGCGTCGAGCCGTGCGAGCCCGAGCGTCATGGTCAGCGCGACGAGACGCTGCTGGGCGCCGTCGTGCAGATCCCGCTCGATACGCCGCCGTTCGGCCTCGAAGGCGCTCACCAGCCGCGCCCGGGACCGGGTCACCTCGCTGAGCCGGTCCCGCCGCTCCCCCTCGCGCGGCGCGAGCAGCAGCCGGGTCAGCTGGGCGCGCGCGGCGGCCAGCGCGGCGAGCGGATACAGCAGTACGGCGAGGAGTACGAGCCCGACGGCCGCCGCGCCGAACGCCTGCGGGTAGGACGTGACCAGCACCGTCTTGGCGACGCGGGCCTCCTCCCCGTCGAACGCGAGCTGCACGGGCGCGGCCATGACGGTGACGGGCACCCCGACGCCGCCGGCGACGGCCAGCAGATCGAGCGGCCACAGCACGAGCGCGTGCAGCAGCCCGTACACCAGCTCCCGCCAGGTCGCCTGCTCGGCGAGCCGCAGCCGCAACCAGGCGGCGAGACCGGGTTCGGCGGGGGTGCGGTGGGGGCTGGGGGCGGGCTCGGGGTCGACGATCCGCAGCCTGCGCCGCTCGACGACGGCGAGGGCGACTCCGGCGAGGACGAGCAGGGGCAGTCCGACGAGCAGCACGGAGAACACGACCAGCACGAGCAGCACGAGGAGCGCGGGAACTCCGGTGAGCGCACTGCTCCCGAGATACCCGGCGGCGCGCCAGGGCGAGGCGGTGCGGGTGAGGACGGCGGGGGTCATGGGGCTCACGGTAGGTGTACCTGGGGCTCCGCCCCAGACCCCGGTCCTCAATCGCCGGACGGGCTGGAAAACCAGCCTCGCCGGCGTTTGAGGCGCGGGGTTCGGGGCGGAGCCCCGACAAGGGCCCGAGGGCAGCGCCCCCGACCAGGGCCCGCGCCCCGCGCCGTCATCGCTGACGGACGGTCAGAACCTGACGTCCGAGCAGGCATAGAACGCGTTCGACGTGTCGTGCACCGCCCACACCGCCAGAATCATGTGCCGCCCCGACCGCGTCGGCAGCCTCCCCGAGTGCGACAGCGTCTCCGGCGGCTGGTTGCCGCCGTACGGAACCGTCAGGAACGGCTGCGTCTCCAGCGCCGCCCTCGTCAGCGGCACGTTCGCGTTCCACCCGGGCTTGGTCATGTAGTACTTGAAGTCGGTTGTCCGGTGCATGGCCGTGAACCGCCACCGGAAGGTGTGGTTCGCACCCGACGTGAGCTTGGTCGTGGGCCATGCCCCGCCGCGCTGATCGTCCAGCTGCGCGAACTGGCCGAGACCGGCCGAGCAGAGCTTCCCGTTCGCGGGACCCCCCGCCGGGAACCCCTTCGGACCCTCGACGCTCTGCGGCTCCCATTGGATGTTGCCGCAGTTGGTGACCGTGCCGTTGGCACAGAGCTTCTGACGGCTGATCGGCGACTCGGTGTAGCCGTGGCTGTTGGCACTGCCGCCGGCGAGCATGGTGGTGCCCGCCACAGCGAGGCCGACCAGGGCCGCGCCTATTTTGTTTCGCATGCTTTGCTCCAGGAGAACGTGGGGGAAGTTCCATGAGCCGTGCCGCACGCGTGCGTTGGAACAGAACTGCGGTCTAGACCAACTCCAATGTATGGACGGGAAGTCGTCATGTCCAGACCAATGCCCGGCCAATGTCCAGACCAATGTCCGGAGCGGTCATGAACCTTCCGCCGCCCCCGCCCGCCCCGTATAGAAGGCGATCGTGAGGTCCTTCACGAGCGCCTTGCGCTCGTAGTCGTCCAGTTCGACCAACCCCCGCGCGGTGAGCCGGTGCACCGTGTCGTCCACCGCGTCGACCACCGAAGTCAGCACGCTCTCCCGGTGTTTCGCGTCGATCGCGGCGATCCGCCTGCGCCGCATCGCCGCCGCCACCTCCGGCGCGTACTCGATCCCCGTCGGCTGCGCCGAGAAGACCTCGATCCCCACCGGCGCGCACTCCGCCGCGAGCATCCAGGTCAGCGAGTCCCCGACCGCCTCGGCGTTACGCAGGGTGGGCGCGGCCTCGTGGAACGCGTCGGCCGGCAGTTGCGAGAGCACCCGCGCCATCGCCGCCTCCACCTGCTCGCGCAGATACTCCTCATGGTCCTCGACGCCGAGCGCCGCCCGTGCCGTGTCCCTGACCCGCCACACCACCAGCACGACCACGCGCAGCGCGGTGCCGTCCGCGTCGACCGCGGGCATCGGTTCGCTGCGCCAGTGCCGCAGCCGTACGTCGACCCGGCGGCGCAGCACCAGCGGGCTCAGCCACACCAGTCCCGTACGCCGCACGCTCCCCTGGTAGTCGCCCCAGAACGTCAGCACCCAGGCATAGCCGACCAGCCCGCGCCCAAGCCCGCCGAAGGCGAAGAGCGCGACGAGCACGCCCATCGTGAGCAGGCCCCACATCCCGATGCCGATGCCGTGGTACGGATACGGGGTCAGCCCCAGCAGCCGGGTCACCCGGACCGGCAGCACGCCGAGCCCCCACAGCAGCGCGCCGATCCCGGCGAGCGCGCACGCCCCGGCGACCAACCCGGTCCAGCCGGGCAGCACGGGCGCGGCCCGCTCACAGAGGTCCGGGTCGACGGGCGGCGCGGGCCTGGTGGTCGTCCCCCCACGACCGGGCCTCCGGAACCCGGTCGCCGCAGACGACGCAGGCCATGCCACCTTCGGCTGTTCTCCGGTGCCCTGCCGCCTGGCAACCACCGCGGGCCGCAGGCCGATCGACCGCGAGTCGTCGTCGCGGAAGAGGAGATGGACAGGGATCTCGGTGGTCGGCTCCTGCCCGATGACCGGGTGGTGCGGGACCTTGGGCTGCGGCACGGTGTCCTCCGGCCCCTCCGAGGTCGTGGTGTTCATGACTGCCGCCTCCGCGAGGTCGTTGTCGTCAGGTACGGAAGAGCCGCCGCCAGGTCTCGGGCCCCGGGAACCCGTCGGCCGCCCCGCCGCGCCACCCCTGGGCGCGCTGGAACGCCTGGACATTGCGCCGGTCCGCCTCGCTCCAGCGCGGCCCGGGCCCCTGCGCGTAATGCTTGCCGAAGCCGCGCTCGACGAGCTGTCGGCCGAGCTGGGTGACGTACGCGCTGGACCGGCCGGGCCGGAAGTACCCGCGCCCCGGGAACGCGGGCAGCCTCGCCGCCTTCGCCCCGCCCGTGGTCGTCGTCGTGCTCCCGGCCAGGCCGTTGTAGCGGTAGGGCAGGTACTTGTCGGAGTTCTCCCAGTACGCCATGGGCGTGACCTGCTTACGGGTGTGCGGCTTCGTCTGCTCGTACGCGACGTAGTAGGTGTGCGTGAAGTCGGTCCAGCCGCCGAAGATCGTGACGTGCGAGCCGTTGGACGGATTGTCGGGATTGTGGAAGAGCAGGATGTCGCCGGGCTGCAGCTCCTCGCGCGTGATGCGCGTGCCGAACCGGGCGAGGCTTCCCGTCCACTCGTTGCCCGCCAGCTGCCACGCCATCGAGACGAAGCCCGAGCAGTCCTGTCGGTACCCGTCGGACCAGTACTGCTGCATGCTGTACGGGACCTGGGCGGCCACCCAGCGCTTGGCGCGGTTGATGATGTCGGCCCGGGTGATCCGGCGCTGCGGGGCCGGGGACCCCGCGGCGGGCCGGCCCGAGGGCCCGGGGAGCGGGCGGCCGTGCAGCGGTCCGGTGCTGCCCTGCTCGGTGCCGGGGTCCGGCTCCACGGCGACTTCCGTACGGTCCGTACGGTCCGTACTGGCGGTGACCGCGCCCGCCGCGGGGGCGACGGCAGTCGCTGTCGCCGTCGCTGCCGCTGTCGCCGGGCCGCCTCCCAGCACGACGCCCGCCGCGGCGACCACGACGAGCGCCTTGCGGCAGCCGTGCACGGACGGGTGCCCTCCGGCGGCGAGGGCGCGACGCTGCTGAGCGCAGCCCGCACAGTCGCAGTCGGCGGCGGGCTCGTACTCCTCGAACACCGGCACGGTCATGCGTGACCTCTCCGCACTCGTCAAGATCTTCTGCCTTCACCGCATTTTGACGGACTAAAGGTAGGAAAAGACCATCCGACAGGCCGGAACGATCACATAATGGCGCGGAGCACTCGCAGCGGTCGGGTAAAGTTCTCCGGGTCAGCAGGCGCCGCTAGCTCAGTTGGTTAGAGCAGCTGACTCTTAATCAGCGGGTCCGGGGTTCGAGTCCCTGGCGGCGCACGCGAATCTGAGGCCCCTCACCTGTGGTGAGGGGCCTTGGTCATTCTCAGCCCCGGCATCATCAACCTCGCCGGCGTGAAACCAAGCCTCGCCGGCGTTTGAGGCGATCTTCAGCCCCGCCGGCGTTTGAGTCGCGGGGGTTCGGGGGCAGCGCCCCCGACAACGACCCGCACCCCCGCCCCCCCCCCCCCCCCCCGGGGCCCCCCCCCCCCGGGGGGGCGGGGGGGTGGGGAAGAGTGTGGGTTACACTGTAG
>NZ_JBIUBL010000041.1:0-65456 GCF_044548015.1 Streptomyces sp. NPDC052236
TGGGCGCGGGAGGTCGTGGAGTCCACGCTGACCAGGGACAAGTCCGTCTTCCCTTGGCGAGCGGCTTCGGCGATCAGGCCCTCCAGCAGCGCGGTAAAGACACCGGCATTCCGCCAGACCCGAAAGCGTCCGTAGACGGTGGGCCAAGGCCCGAACTCACCCGGCATCTCACGCCACTGCGAGCCTGTCCTGAACCGCCAGATCACCCCCTCGACCTGATCCCGCAGCCGCTCGGGGTACGGGCCGTACTCGCCGATCGGCAGGTACGGCTCGATCAACTTCCACTGATCCTGGCTCAGTTGCCTACGCGTCACGATCGTCTTCCTACCGGATCCACCCTCCAGACGGATCCGGATCGGCAAGATTGATCACGACATCACACAGGCCCTAGGGCGTGTTTGAGAAGTAGCGCCGTCCGCCCGCAGGGCGGGCCCTGCGGCGTCTGGTGCGTGCACCGCGAGTGCGCGTGCCAGGCGTCGCGGCGCTGGGGGTCCTCCCCCTGGCTTCTCCCCCGTGGCTTCGCACGGGAGGTGCCCCCAGGGGACCCCCACCGGACGAAGTCCAGGGGGAGGGACTTCTCAAACACGCCCTGGGGCGTACTCGTACGAGCCCGAGCCGTACGGCTCACACCGCCAGCGGCTCCAGATCCCGGTACGCCCTGCGCTCGTCCCGCGCGATCCGGGTCAGCGCGTGGTCCTCGCCGAGCAGCTGCCGCAGCTCCTCCACGATCTCCACCCGGAGCTGCGCCGACTCGTCCTTGCGGCCCAGCAGGCCCAGCGTCACCGCCATGTTGGAGGCGATGCCGAGCACCTCGGGGTGGTGCGGCCCCAGCACCTCGCGCAGCGTGGCCACCGTCCGCTGCTCGATCGCCAGCGCCTCCTCCAGGCTGCCCAGGTCCGCGAGGGCGTTGGCGAGGTTAATAGTGCAGTACAGAGCGTGCGGATGGAATTCGCCCAGGACCTCCCGCATCGTCGCGGAGACCTTCCTCAGCACCGCTTCCGCTGCTTCCGGAGCGCCGCAGCCCCAGTGGAAGATGCCGAGGTTGTTGAGCGCGGCGAGCGTGTACGGATGCTTCTCCCCCGGCACCTTCGTGTACTGGTCGGCCACCTCCTGCGCCAAATCGCGCGCCGCCACCGGCTCCCCGCCCGCGAACAGGTCCGCCGCCATGTTCAGATCGCAGGAGAGCGAGTCCGGATTGGCCAGGGTGTACTTGGCGCGGTAGCGGTTGCGCGTGGCCAGGGTCAGCCGCCGCGCGTCCTCCAGACGGCCCGCCCTGCGCAGCGACACGGCGAGGCTCTTGCCCGCCGCCAGCGTGCCCGGGAAGGTCCGGCCGAGCTGCGCCTTGTAGCTGTCGTACGTACGGGCGAGCACCGCCACGGAGTCCTCGTACCGCCCGACCTCGCGCAGGTCACGCGCCAGGTTCAGGGCCGAGGAGAGGGTGTACGGATGCTCCGGGCCGAGGACTTCGGTCCGCCGGTCGAAGACCTCCTGGTCGATCTCGCGGGCCCTGGCGTACTGGCCGACCATGCGCAGGTTCAGCGCCAGGTTGTTGGCGGCGGCGAGCGTACGCGGATGGGCCTCGTGGAAGATCTGGCTGAAGCCCTCGTGCGCCTCGGTCGCCAGCTCCATCGCCCTGCCGTACTGGCCGAGGGTGCCCAGGTCCATCGCGAGGCCGCTGGTGGTCATGTACGTATGCGGATGGGACAGCCCCAGCACCTCCCGCTGGCGTTCCAGCGTCACCTCGTCCAGCTCCTTGGCCTCCGGGTAACGGCCTTGCGAGCGCAGAATGTTCGACAGGTGGAAGCGCAGGTAGAGGTACTGCAAATCGTCGTTGCCGAGCGTCTGACGCCAGGCCTCGCGCAGTTCCTCGGCGAGCGCGTACGCGGCGTTCAGGTCGCCGCGCTTCCACAGGTAGCGCACGCGGTCGATCATCAGCCGGCGGGTTTCGGGCTCCTTGCAGTACCTGGCCTCCGAGGTGGTCAGATGCGGCCAGATGGTGGCGAACCGCGGCCAGGTCTCGGGGTTGTCGATCGGCTCGTCGTCGTCGGGCCGGGCGCCCGAGAGGACCCGGTGGACGGCGTGGCGGGCCTCCCGCTGCTCCTCTTCGGTGAGCTGGGCCCGGATGACCGCCTGCACCAGCCGGTGCACCTGAATGCTGTTGGAGACCTGGTCGACCTTGGCCAGGGCGAACCGGCCGATCTCCCGGATGACCCGGCCGAGCACCAGTTTCTCCTGGAGCGAGGAGTCGTACGGCTTGAGCGCGTCGATCATCTCCTTGCTGTAGAGGAGGTTCGCGGAGATCGGCTCGGGCGCGAAGAAGGCGCAGAGCTGGAGCAGGCGCACCGCCGCGGGTGAGCGCTCCTTGAGCCGTTCGATGGAGACGTTCCAGGTCGCGGCGACCGGCTCGGGATAGCCGGGGGGCTGGTTGAGCCCGAGGACGCTCGCGGTCTGTTCGCTGAGCTGTTCCAGATAGGAGGCGACCGGGGTCGCGGTCTCCGCGATCCAGGCCGCCGCCTGTTCGACGGCGAGGGGCAGGTCGCCGACGGCGGTGGCGACCTGGTCGGCGTCCTCGGCGGTCAGCCCGCGGGCGCGCCGCTGGAGGTGCTCGATGGACTCCGCGCGCAGGAATACGTCGACGGGCAGCGCGTCCCCGTACTGCGACCAGGTCTGGTTCCGGGAGGTGACCATGATGTGCCCGGGACCCTGGGGCGGGAAGAACTTCTTGAGCTGCTCGGGGTCGTCGGCGTTGTCGAAGACCAGCAGCCAGCGCGGCGACGGCACGCCGCGCCGCAGCAGGTCGATGGCTTCCTGCGAGGCCGCCGCCATGTCTTCGCCGCCCTGCGCGCCGAGCCGGACGGCGAGTTCGGCGAGCCCGGCGACCACATCGTCGGGCTGCTCGGAGGAGATCCACCACACCAGGTCGTAATCGGCCATGAAGCGGTGCACATACTCCAGCGCAACCTGGGTCTTGCCGACGCCGCCGAGGCCGTACAGCGTCTGCGGCTGGGGCAGTACGGCGGCCACGGCCATCCCGCCGCCGAGCTGGTCGCGCATCCGCTCCAGCACCATCGAGCGGCCGGTGAAGCCGGGGTTGCGCGGCGGCGCGTTCCAGATCTTCGGCACGGTGCCGGGGAAGCGCGGACCGAGCGAGGCGGCGCTGTCGGGCAGCTGCACCGGACGGTCCAGCGCGCGCAGCAGCGCGGTGGCGGCATGCACTTCGTCGAGCCGGAAGAGATCCACCGGGTTGCGGTCGATGTACGGGGTGGAGAGCCGTACGTCGCCGACCCGGACCGGCAGCAGATGACGCCGGCCGCCGCTGGGGTCCTCGGCCGCGGCCCGCGACCAGACCTCCACCGCGCGGGCGGACTTGAGGTACGCGCTGGACAGCAGCACCACCGTACGGGCGGCGTTCTCGGCGGCGATGGCGTCCGCGTCGGACGACTCCCGCTCGACCGAGACGTCGCGCGGCACCACCCGGAAACCGGCGCGGGTGAGCACGGCCTCGGCCCAGTCGGCCCACATCCGGTTCTCGGCCACATAGCTGAGGAAGAGATCGGCGGGCATCGCGGGGCGGCGGCGTGTGAAGGCGTCTCTGATGCGGAGCCTGATCTCCTCGCTGACCTGCGGCATCGAGGTGATCCGCTGGTCGGTGACGACGGCGGTGAGCCGCTCGAAGGCGGAGAGCAGGGAGCTGGTCAGACCGGCTTCGTCGCCGAAGGTGGCAAGGGTCTCCTCGTAGGCGTAGTAGGGACGGTAGGGAATCTCCACCGCGCCCCAGTAGGCGGTCGACTCCTCGCCGTCGAGCCCGCTGGGGAAGCGGTCGAACTTCAGCCGGGCCAGTGCCCGTCCGGCGTCCGCCTTCTCCTTCTCGCCCTCGTCGATCCGCATCGGCACCGGGAAGATCTTGATGCCGCGACCGCCGTACCGCTCGTCGATCTGCCGGGCCACCGCGGCGGCGCCGTCGATGGACTGGTCGCTGAGCGTGAAGCAGTCCACGAGGATGTCGGGCAGATGGACGGTGCAGATGTCGGCGATGTCGCTGAGGCCGGTACGGCTGTCGATGAGGACGTAGTCGTAATTGGCCTTCATGTCGTCACGGAGGGCGTCGAAAAAGTGGCCGCCGCCGAGCCGGTCGTAGAAGTTGTCCCAGTCGAAGGTGGAGACCGTCGCGGAGTATTCGCGGTTCTGTTTGCCCGCGGAGACGAAGTCGAGGGTGCCGCCGTTGGGGAACTGCCAGCCCAGATTCTCGGGCGTGAGGGAGACCGCGTGCGGCTGGATGCGCGCGTAGTCGAGATGCCAGTCCTCCCGGCGCGGCTCGGGGCGGGTCGCGGCCCAGGCGTACTCGGTGATCAGGTCGATCACTCCGGTGGTGGCGCCGAGCGTGGAGGGGTCCAGGAAGGGGTGGAAGAAACGGTGCAGGCCGGGTGCCTCCAGATCCCAGTCGACCGCCAGGACCCGCTTGCCGTTGGCGGCCAGGATCCAGGCGACATTGGCCAGGGCCATCGTCCGGCCCGTACCTCCCTTGTAGGAGTAGAAGGTGACGATGCGCCCGTCACGACTGGCTGTCATCCGTGTCCTCCGCATCGGGTGCGATGTCATGCGTGTGCGGTACGTAGTGGGTGGTGCCGTACTCGGACATCGGGCCGCGCAGCCGGGGCCGTTCGCGCTGGCTGCCGCCCGCGGGCGGCGCGGGCGGGAAGACCTCGGCGTGCCGCAGATACTCCTGGGCGGCCGATTCCACCACCTGGGGCAGCAGCTGGCCGAACGCCTCCATGGAGAACACGCCCTTGGCGGCGGCGCGGCAGGCGGCGCGGCCCTGGCGCATCTGGTGCGGCATGGTCCGTTCCAGCTTCTCGGCCAGCTCGGCTTCCGAGGTCCGGCACTGCGGGTCGTCGCGGTTCCAGGGGACGACGACGCTCACCCAGGGGCGCGGCTCCGCGTCGAAGGCGGCGAGCCGCCGACGCCGGTCCTCGTCCTCCAGCGCCCACCGGTCGACCAGCAGTATTTCGGGGCGGGTGGGTGGCTGGCCCGGGTCGGACGGCGTCTCGTGGTCGAAGGAGGAGATCGTCGCCTGGTAGTTGAGGGAGCGGACCAGATCCTGCGCCACGTACGCCAGCGGCCGTGCGGCGTCGGGGTGGTAGGGGTTCCAGTCCTGCGCCTGCTTGCCGTAGTAGTCGGGGGCGCGCCCCGAGGGCAGATCGTGGTGGGTGGGCGCGGCGACGGTCACATTCATCGGCCGGGGACCGCCGGTGGGCTTGCCGAAGGCGCTCGGCGCCTGCCGGTAGTCGACCGGGGAGCCCGAGCCGACGCGCGTAGTCTCGGCGACACGGACGATGCGTTTGGCGAGTTCATAGACGGCTGCCTCGTACTCCTCGGCGAAAATCCGGAGTTTGATCAGCCCGTAGAGCCCGTCGGTCACGTAGCGGTCTCCGAAGGCCCGGTGGTTGAACTGCAACCGCTCGGCGGGTCCCGGAAGTTGCTCCAGCGGCATCGGCACCCACAGCGCGGGGACGATCGCCTCGGCCGAGCGGTTGCTCTTGGCCTGGTGGTAGATGGCCCGCTGGGCGAAGGCGTACCACTCCTTGCCGCACATCTCGCTGGCGAAGTACCGCGGCGAGAAGAGCGGGACGAATACGCGGCAGGTGGCCAGCACCTCACCGAGCCGCTCCGACCAGCCCTCCCCCGAACGGATCTCCCGGTCCATGAACCCGGCGGGCGCGCCGGCCGGCAGATCGGTCATGGCCATCACATGGCCGCACAAGTCGCGGAAGAGCCGCTCGACCCACATGTCGGGATCGGGGCCCCCCGCGCCGTACCGCGGCGTATGCGCATAACTGAGAAAGAAGTACGGCCGATGGTCAGCCGTTCGCTGAGATGAATCTGTCACACGACCCCCGTCCTGTGTGAACGCCCACATCTACACCCACATCCACAAACGAGTAAAGCTGCGAGCGAATTCATCATTCCGGAATGGGTCACTCTGCATCCCCCCGTGGTTCAGTCAATCAACGCCGCTTTTCAGTCATCCTGTCCACCGCCCGGCCGACCACGTTCCCGATCGAGAACAGTCGCGCGGCTCTTCCTGCCGGTTGAACCATCGTTGTCCCTTTTGGGAGGGCGCCCGGCTCAGCCGCGGTCCGTCTCCCGCCACAGCTCCTCCAGCAGCCGCCGGCCGCCGACGGTCAGTTCGGCCGCGCGCTCCAGGGTGTCCAGCGCCCCCTTGGCCTGGTCGGCCGCCGCCGGTTCGAAGGCGGCGAGGCCCACGCGTTCGTACGCCCCTGCCAGCAGCTCGGAGACGGGTACGGGCGCGTCCTGCCAGGGCGCGGGGTGGTGCCAGGCGCCGTCCTGCGCGTAGAGGTCGGTGACCTCGACCAAGGCCTGCAGTTTGGCGCGGCGGAAACCGCGCAGCAGCGCGGGCGCGAGCCGGCCGGGTGTGCCGGGCACGGCGATGCCGAGCGTTCCGTAGCCGTGGTTGCGGCGCGAGGGTTCTCCGGCGACCAGTGGGGTCAGGGTGGTCAGACAGTCGGCGGCTTCGGTGGCCTGTTCGGGTACGGCGCGCCGCAGCAGCGCCCATGCGCCGGCGAGCCGTTCGCTCCAGTCGGCCGCCTCGGCGGCGCTGAGCCGCCCGCGCACGGGTACGCCGAAGCAGTCGCGGTACGGGTCAAGGTCGTCCAGGCGCAGGGCGGGCGCGCCGGGGGCGCTGAGCGTGCGTACGGGCCGCCAGTCACCGCCCGCGTCCGTGTCCGTCACGTCCGTGTCCGTCACGTCCGTGTCCGCCGCGTCTGTGTCTGTGCGTACGCAGCGGAGTTCGCGGCCCGCCGGCCGGACCAGGAATCCTTTCTCGGCCGCTCGCACTTCGGCCTCGCCGTGCTCTGAGGGGCCCGTCATCCGCAGTTCCCCGAGCGTGGGGAGCCGGAGCACGCCGTCCCGGTACGGCACCCGCACGGGCAGCTCAAGACCGCCCCGTACGACCGCTGCCGCGAGATACGCCGGCAGCCGCAGCGCGAGCCGGGCAGCCGCCTCCGGCCGCCCCTCGCGCAGGGCGGCCAGACAGCCCTGCAGCCAGGTGTAGGTGTAGGGATGGCCGTATACAACGTCGAGTGCGTCGGCGCGCTCCCCCGGCGCCTCCAGCGCGCAGGCCAGCTCCCAGGCCTCCTGCCAAGCTTCGCCGCCGCGCCCGTCGAGCTCCAGGTGCACATCGGCGAGCAGGGTGCGGGTCACGTCCTGGTGGTGGGCCATCAGCACGCCGGAGTCGGTGACCGCGGGGGACACCGCCCCGGCGGAGACGCGCTGCTCGATGCCGCGGATCAGCGCTTCGAGGTCGGCGCAGTACACGGAGGTGTTGTCGAATTCGCCGGGGGACTTCGCGGAGCTGTAGCGGTGGGTGTAGAGCCCGCCGCCGCAGGACCGTACGACCGGGCACTGGCGGCAGGTATCACTGACCCCGGCGATTCCTTGCTGCCGCGCCATGACGCCGGGGTGGGCCGCCACCTCGTCGAAGGAGTGGGCGTAGACGTCGAATCCGGTGGCGGCCGCGCCTTCGTAGGCGCTTTTGAGCGAGTCGACCTGCTCCAGGGTGCCGTCGGTCTCCACGACGACGAGGTCCGTGGGGGCGAGCCCGAGCGATTCGGTGAGGCTGGGGCCGCCGCCGAGGGTGGAGAAGACCGATTCGAAGAGCCGCACGGGGATGGTGCGGCCCTGCCTGTCCCAGCGGTCGAAGATCTTCAGGATCCAGTCGGCGTACGCGGTGGGCGAGCCGTCGGGGCGGGCCGGCGGGGTGTCCCACGTGGCGTGCGGGAGCAGGAAGTCGATGCGCGGCGGTGCCAGCTCGGTGAGGGCGTCGTACACGGCGATCGGGTCGTTGGCCACGTCGATGGTGCAGAGCAGACCGAGGTAGAGGTGGCGGTAACGCTCCTCGCGCAGCAGGTCGACGGCCTTGAGGACCAGGGGATGGCTGGTGCGCCCGTCCGCGAAGCGGCGGTGGCGGTCGTTCGCGCGCCGGTCGCCGTCGAGGGAGATCCCGACCCGGACGTTGTACTCGCTGAAAAGGTCGAGGTAGCGGGGGCTGAGCTGCAAACCGTTCGTATGGATACGAAGGTCGAGTTCGGCGATGGAGTCGAGGGCCTGGCTGAGCTCCTCGCAGACGCGTCTCAGTCGTGCGTGCCCTGCCAGAAGAGGCTCCCCTCCGTGCAGGATCACTGACACGGAGGGCAGGGCATGACTCTTGGCATGCTCGGCCAGTCGCAGAGCTGTCCAGGAAATGGCTTCGTCAGAGATTGCCCTGGGGCGGGTGCGCCAGCTCTGATCAGCGTGTTCGTAGATATAGCAGTGGTCACATGCAAGATCGCACCGGCTGTGGACCTTTAAGACGATCTCGCGGAAGGGGACCAGGGGTCCTGTCATTCCGCCAGTCTAGAGCGGGCTCAGAGCGCGGAGTTGAAGGTTGACGCACGCACAGAACCCTGGGCTGGAGCGGGCAGTACGCGAGCCAATTTCCTGCTCACTTCGGTACCCCGTACATCGATCTGGGCCAAGGGAATACGCTTCTTCTTCGCGGCAGCAAACGAGGCAGAGGTCTGAAACGTCATGAGGGGCCGTCCTTGTGTGGTTTACAGAGGAACTGTCCAGCACAGATAATCATGCACCGTTGCGGTACCGGCGGCACAACTTTACTCTCATGGCCACTTGGAGTAACTCGGCACATGAGGTCGCAACAAAAGAGTTGCCGCGCATTCTTACAGGGCGGTAGCGGAACGATCCATTCCACCTAAAGAGTGAAGAGAACCGCAGACGGGAGTGCCCATGACCGAGTTTCCCGGCCCACTGCAAAGCATGGTCTTCCGCAACACCGATCTGCCGGTGCTCTTCCATCGCACGGACACCGTCGCGATCGCGCACCAGCGCGAGGCTGTCGGCTCCACCCGTTACCAACTGCTCTTACTGGTGGCGGGCGCGGCACTGGCCGCGTTCCCGTCGTCACTGACGCTGAGCGACTCCTTCCAGCCCGCCGGCGCGCTCAGCGCGCTGGCGTACGCGGCGGTGCTGATGCTCAGTTACCGCGCCTCTCGCCGTAGCGCAAAGTCGCAGTGGCAACTGAACCGGTCGGCGGCCGAGTTCATCAAGTCGATGTGCTGGCGGTACGCCGTGCACGGGGCGCCGTTCGACTCCCACTCCGCCGACGCGGACGAGTTGTTCACCTCGCGCCTGGAGGAAGGGCTACGGGAACTGGCCAAGGTCGGCTGGCAGGACCCGCGTACGAGCGAGGGGGCGGTCGCGGCGGCGGACCTGGTCACCACACCCATGCGGCGGCTGCGCGCCAAGGGGTTCAACGTCCGCAAGGAGACCTACGTCAGGGACCGGCTGATCGAGCAGCGCAACTGGTACCACCGGCGCACGGAGGTCTCCCGCCGTGCCACCGTGCTGTGGTCGGTCTCGATCGGCCTGCTCACCCTGTTCGCGCTGTTCTTCGCGCTGCTGCGGACCTTCTCACTCGCCGAATCCGTCCATCTGGCGGGGGTGTTGTCAGCGGCGGCTGCCGCGTGCCTGGCGTGGAGCGAGATCCGGCGCCATCAGCCACTCATCGCCGCTCACTCCCTGGTGGAGGAGGACCTGGCGGCGATGCACACGGCGATGGAAACGACGGTCACGGAGGTGGAGTGGCCGTCCGCGGTCTACGAGACCGAGCGGATCGTCTCCCCGCAGCACACCGACTGGCTCGTCAGGCACCGCAGTTGACTGGGTCCGCCCAGCCGGGGCTCAGGAGCGCTGAACGCCCTCGCGCCAGATGATGGTCACCGGTCTGCCGAGGTCGCGCGCGTAGCGGACGATGTCGCCCGTGCCCCCGAGACCGCGGGCCGGGCGGCCGTCCCAGACCGCGAGCAGCCGGTCGCAGTTGTCGGCGATATACGCCCCGGCCGCGTAATACGCCTCGTCCGTGGAGTACGGGAACGACAGCTGGATCTCGCGGGTGGCCCGGCCCTTGAGCTCCTGGTAGCGGGCGAGCTCGCCGGGGGTGGCGAAGCCGTCCTCGTAGTCGCCGCTGGGAATGACCGCGGTCAACTCCGCGCCGCACGCCAGCGCGATGTCCGCGAAGAGCTGGTCCGCTCCCGTCGCGAGGCTGGAGAGGGCTTCCATCGACACTCCGTGGCAGCCGCAGAGCGCGGCCCGCATCCCGGCGAGGACATGGGCATAGGCCTCAGGGGGAATGGCTCGGTGGCCGGTCACTCCGATGCGTTTCACTGAACCGCCGACCCCCGCTCCGTCAGTGCCTGTGCGCCCGACCCCGTCCTGCCATCCTCTCAAAAGGAAGAGAGACGTCGAGCCCCCGTCCTGGCATACGGACGGGGGCTCGACTGCTTCTCGGGTCGTATCGGCAGCACATCAGGCGCGCGTCAGCAGAGCATCAGGTGCGCGCGCCCGGTGGCGCTGTCAGAGGATGGAGACTCCGTAGGCGCTCAGCGCCTCGGGGACCGGCTGGAAGAACGTCGTACCGCCGGAGGAGCAGTTGCCGCTGCCGCCGGAGGTCAGGCCGATGGCCCGGCTGCCGGAGTAGAGCGGGCCGCCGCTGTCGCCCGGCTCGGCGCAGACGTTGGTGCGGATCATGCCGTAGACGACATCGCCGCCGCCGTAGTTCACGGTGGCGTTGAGGCCGGTGACGCTGCCGCTGTGGGTGCCTGTGGTGGAACCGCGGCGGGTGACGGACATGCCGACCGTGGCGTTGGCCGCGCTGGTGATGTCAACGCTGCCGACGGTGCCGGGGTGGGGGACCGAGGTGTTGGAGTAGCGCACGAGGCCGTAGTCGTTGGTCGGGAAGCTGGATCCGGCCGTGGGTCCGATGCTCGTGGTACGCGCGGAGTTGGTGTACCAGGGCGGGTTGCCGTCGGTGCAGTGACCGGCGGTCAGCATGTAGTACGTGGAGCCGCTGACGACGTTGAAGCCCGCGGAGCAGCGCCAGCTCGTCGCGTAGATGGCGTCGCCGCCGGAGATGAGCTTGGACAGGGTGCCCGGAGTGCGCTCGATGCGGATCGCACCCGCGGTGGACCCGGCCTCGCGCTTGATCTCGGCGATCTCGGCCGCGGAGACGGTGGAGTCGGCCGTGACGACCAGGGTGTTGGTCGCCTTGTCGGTGTACCAGGCGGTGCCTGCCACGTCGGCTTCGAGTACGGCACCGCTCGCGGCGGTGAGTTCACTGGCGCTGAAGGTCTGTGCGGAGTCGGCGTTGGCGGCGGCCGGTACGGCCAGCGCCACGGCGGCTATCAGGCCAGTGGTGACGGCAAGCAGACGGGTACGTCTGGCTGTGCCGCTGCGGGGGGTGGTGCGCTTGATCCTCACTTGTCGTTCCTCCTGGGGGGAATCGGGAGTCCGTTGTGGGGTTCGGGACCCGTGAGGCGCAGCCAGCGAAGCAGCCTGTTCGGATTGCGGACAAGTCGTGCCCCTGACAAGCGCTGTTCGGGAGTATTCGGGGCGTCAACTTTCCGCGCAAGGGCGCCTTTCGGACGCGCGGGCCGACACGACAAGTGGCCCCGGTGGCTATATGGCCGCGGGGCTGGGTGGGGCGTATCGGGCTGTGAGACGGGTCAGCGGCCCAGGAGGTTCCGCTCCCCCGCCGGGATGCCGACCGGCAGGGTGTTGCCAGGGGGCGGGAAGGGACAGATGAAGTGGTCCGCGAAGGCGCACGGCGGCAGCAGCGCGTAGTTGAAGTCGACGGTCACGCTGCCGTCGGCCGCCGGCGCGGGGGGCCGCAGGAAGCGGAAGCGGTAGCTGCCACCGACTGCGCTGTCGTTCTCGCTGGTCGCGTCGGCGAAGACGGCCCAGAGCGAGCCGTCCGGCTCGATCGCGACCCGCAGGGTGCGCTCCTCGCCGCCGAGCTCGAAGGCGAGCTCACCGTCGAGGCTGAGGCTGCGCTCGCGCCCGTCCGCGTTCTCGACGCGTACGCTGCGGAACTCCTCGTACGGCTGAAACCGGCCAGGCAGCGCCCAGCGGGGGTCGTACGGGGTCGCCCGGACGCCCTGGAAGGCCTGGCGCGCCGGCGAGGCGGGGTCGAAATCCCGTACCGCCCACTGGCCTTCGCGGCGCAGCAGGAACAGCCGCCGTTCGCCGTGTGCGACACGGGATGTGGCGATCGGGCCGCGGTCCCCGGCGAGGTGGACGCGGCCGGTGAAGGGCCTGTCGTCGAGGGTGAGACCGTCCTCGGCCGAGGCGGTCAGGACGACTTCGTCGCCGGCCGCGGACCACGTACCCGGGATGGCTGGAATTCGGCCCTCTGGGTGACTGGAGAGCCAGTGGGTGCCGGTGAGCGAGAGGGGGCCGTACGGCGACGAGACGGTGGCGGTGCGCTGTTCGCGCCAGTTCTGCCAGTTCAGCCGGGCTTGCCGGTCGTGCCGGTTCTCGTCTGATTGTGCGGCTGTTTGTGCCTCGGTGTGCGCGTCTTGTGCGTCCGTGCTCATGCGGTCAGCCTTCCACATCCGCCCGCGGCGGTCGGCTGACGCAGGGTCAGCAGCCGTCTGCGGTCGGCGCGCTGCCGCTAAATCGTCGTCAGGAGGGGGCATACCGGGGCTCTCAGGCCGATCCGTTCACCCGTACGCCCGCGTGATCACCCGTCTGGCCCGCGCCCGGCGCGACTGTCATATTTTGGCGGCCACCCAGCCCGTACGCAGGAGGAACCTTGACCAATCACCACAACTTCTGCACCAGTACCGTCACGAATCCCCTGCGCGGCGGCTATCCCCTTGGCGCGCGATCCGCATTATGGACGACCATAGGGGTGCGGCACGACAAAAGACCGCAATGAGCGGACTGGAGCGGAAGGAGGCGTCCATGGGTTCGGTGCGCAAGGCGAGCGCCTGGCTGGGACTCGTCGAGGACAGCGACGAGCGTTACTACGACGACGAGTACGCCGAGAGCGGGGACACAGGCGACGCGTGGGTCACCGACCCGCGGGTGCGTGTGGTCTCCGAGTCCGCCCCGCAGGAGGAGAGCCGCCGGATCGCCACGGTCTCCCCCGACAGCTTCCGGGACGCCCGCGCCATCGGTGAGCTCTTCCGGGACGGCGTCCCGGTCATCGTCAATCTCACCTCCATGGAGCCCGCCGACGCCAAGCGCGTGGTGGACTTCGCGGCGGGACTGATCTTCGGTCTGCGCGGCTCGATCGATCGGGTCGCCACCCGGGTCTTCCTGCTGAGCCCCGCCGACACTCAGGTCGTCAGCGGGGAAGTCGTGGGTCGCTCGAAGGATGGATTCTTCAACCAGAGCTGAGCAAGGCGCTCGCTGGACTTCTTGTCCTATCTGTCTTACCGGAAGGCATCCAGACCGGTGAGCGCCTTGCCCAGCACGAGCTGGTGCATCTCGACGGTGCCCTCATAGGTGAGCACCGACTCCAGGTTCGTCGCATGCCGCATCACCGGGTACTCCAGCGAGATCCCGTTCGCGCCGAGGATGGTGCGCGAAGTGCGGCAGATCTCGATCGCCTCCCGCACATTGTTGAGCTTCCCGAAGCTGACCTGCTCGGGACGGAGTTTTCCCGCATCCAGACGCCGGCCCAGATGATGGGCGAGCAGAATCCCCTTGTGCAGTTCGACGGCCATGTCCGCGAGCTTCGCCTGCGTGAGCTGGAAGCCGCCGATCGGCCTGCCGAACTGCTCGCGCGTCTTCGCGTACGAGACCGCCGCCTCGAAACTGGAGCGGGCGGCGCCCATCGAGCCCCACACGATTCCGTAGCGGGCGTGGCTGAGACAGCCGAGCGGGCCGCGCAGTCCGGTGACCTCCGGCAGGACCGCGTCGGCGGGCAGCCGCACCTCGTCCAGGACGAGTTCGCTGGTGACGCTCGCCCGCAGGGACCACTTGTGCTTGATCTCGACGGCGGCGAAGCCGGGGGCGTCGGTCGGTACGACGAAGCCACGGATGCCTTCGTCCGTCTGCGCCCAGACGACGGCGACATCGGCCACCGAACCATTGGTGATCCACATCTTGCGGCCCGTCAGCACCCAGTCGCCGCCGTCGCGTTTGGCGTGGGTGCGCATACCGGCCGGATCGGAGCCGTGGTCGGGCTCGGTGAGGCCGAAGCAGCCGATGAGCTCGCCCGCCGCCATGGCGGGCAGCCACCGCTGCTTCTGCTCCTCGGAGCCGAAGCGGTGGATCGCGTACATGGCGAGCGAGCCCTGTACGGACACGAGCGAGCGAATGCCGGAATCGGCTGCCTCCAGCTCCAGGCAGGCCAGTCCGTACTGGACGGCGGTGGCGCCCGCGCAGCCGTAGCCCTTGAGCGACATGCCGAGCGCGCCGAGCGCGCCGAGTTCGCGGGTCAGTTCGCGGATGACCGGGAGCTCGCCGCGCTCGTACCAGTCGGCGATGTGCGGCAGGACGCGGTCGGCGGCCCAGGCGCGGACGGTGGAGCGGATCGCGAGGTCCTCGGGGTCGAGCAGGTCGTCGAGGCCGAGGAGGTCGCCGGGGTCGAACGACGGCTTCGAGGGGGTGACGGGTGCGGACATGGCGTGGCCTCCGGTGGCGTTCCGCTCAGAAAACTAGCAGCGCTAGTCACGGCTGGGCAGAGGCTACGGCTCAGTGTGCCGCGCGTCCAGACCCGGTCGCCTCGGCCGGTTCGCGGCTCGCCGGGATCGAGACCTCGGGCCGCTGCGGCTTCGGGTGCTCCTCCGCCGCCGCATGCTCCACCGCCGCATGCTCCACCGCCGCATGCTCCACCGCCGCATGCTCCGCCGTCGCGCACTCCATGACCCGCGGCAGCCGCAGCGCGGCGAGCGCGCCGAGCAGCAGCAGCCCCGCCGAGACCAGGAGCGTGATGTGCAGGCCGGTCACAAAGGAACCGCGTGCCGTGGTGCGCAGCAGCTCCCCGGGCGCGCCGCCCAGCCGGTCCGCCACCTGGTAAGCCTCGCCCAGCGAGTTGGCCGCGTCGGCGCTCGCGTGCCCCGGAACCCCGGCCAGGGAGGTGAGCGCGGGCGCGTACGCCGCGTTCATGACGCTGCCGAGCAGGGCGATCCCCATGCCCGCGCCCAGCTGGTACGAGGTCTCGCCGATCGCCGCGGCCCCGCCCGCCTGCTCCGGCGGCGCCTCGCTGAGCATCGACTCGTACGCGGCGAAGAGTGTGGTCTGCAGCCCGAAGCCGAGCAGGACGAACCCCGTGGTCAGCAGCCACGGCCGGTCGTGCTGGCCCATCGAGGTCAGCAGCAGCACGGCGGCGGCGGTGAGGACGAAGCCCCAGCCGACCATCCGGCGCGGTCCGACGCGGCGCAGGGTGTACGAGCCGGTGGCCCCGGCGGCCATCGCGGCGAAGGTCAGCGGCAGCAGCCGCAGACCGGTCTCCAGCGGGGTGAGACCGAGAACGAGCTGGAGGTACTGGACCGCGATCAGTTCGAGGCCGACCAGGGCGAGCATGGCGAGGACGATGCAGCCGACGGAGGTGGAGAAGGTGGGCCTGGCGAACATCCGCACATCGATCAGCGGCTGCGCCCGGTGCTTCTGCCGCCGTACGAACAGGGTGAGCAGCGCCCCGCCCAGCAGCAGCGGGACGAACGCCCTGAGGTCGAGCACGCTGACGCCCGCGCCCAGCCGCTTCACCCCGAGCACCGCGCCGAGCACGCCCGCCGCCGCGAGCAGCGCGCCCAGTACGTCCCAGGGGCCGTCGGAACTGCCCTTGGACTCGGGCAGCAGCCAGCGGCCGACCGGCAGGATCAGCGCCATCAGCGGGATGTTGATCAGGAAGACGGAGCCCCACCAGAAGTGCTCGACGAGGAAGCCGCCGAGTACAGGACCGGTGGCGGCGCCGACCGCGGCGACCGCGGTCCAGATGCCTATGGCCGTCGCCCGTTCCCGCCGGTCGGGGAAGACGGCGCGGAGGAGCGACAGCGTCGCCGGCATGATCATCGCGCCGCCGACGCCGAGCAGGGCGCGGGCCCCGATCAGGATTTCCGGGGTGGTGGCGAACGCGGCGAACGCGGAGGCGGCGCCGAAGATGCCGTAGCCGATCAGCAGGACGCGGCGGCGGCCGATCCGGTCGCCGAGCGAGCCGAAGAGGATCAGCAGAGCGGCGCAGATGAGTGGGTAGGTGTCCACGATCCAGAGCAGCTGGACCCCGCTGGGGCGCAGATCCTCCGTGACGGCGGGGACGGCGACATGCAGCACGGTCGCGTCCAGGGCGACCACCAGCAGGCTGACACAGAGGACGAAAAGCACGACCCAGCGGTTGGCGACCCAGGGGGTTCCACCGCCGCCGGCGGCACATGGCCGTGCACCGGCAATGGTCGTCCCGGACATGTACCTACCTCCCAATGAATCCCTCGCGCTCGGCGGGCCAGCCGGGGACGTTACTGCGTGGTTGTCCTCCAGGGCGGCCCGGCATCGACGGGCGAGTGAGCCGACAGCGTACGCGAGTCGGGGCGGGTGGCGAGTGGCCCATGTCTCACCACTGAGCCCGGCGGTGTGTGGCGTACGCCACGTCAGGAGGGGCCGCGGCTGCGAAAATTCCACGCCGTCGGCCGAAGAAGTATTTCTGTATCGCTGAAAGAACACTCCCGAGTGGGCTGTCCGATAAATAGGACGTAAGGTCACCAGGATTTCCGTATTGACCTGGGATAAAGGTGGAGCTGAGACATACTCCACATCACATCGTCATCACGAACAGCCCGGATGTGCCTGGCCCGACACTCACTCGCTGTAACGTCGATTCCGTGCGTACCGACATCTTCGCCCGCCTGGACCGGGAGCCGGAACCGCCGAAGATAGAGATCCCGCGGATGAGCCGCATCCGTCTCGCCCTCTTCGGCGGGACATCGGCGTTCTATTTCGCCATCGTCGTCGCCGTGCTGGCGTCGTCCTGGCTGGTGATCATCGACTGGAAAATCATGCTTTTCCGGCCCTACCAGCAGTGGCCGGAGCTCCATGCCTTCCTCGACTACTTCGTGGTGCTCGGCCAGCGCGGCCCCACGGCCGTGATGGTCGCGGCGTGGCTCGGCTGGCGCTCCTGGCGTCAGCACACCCTGCGTCCGCTGCTCGTCCTGGGCGCTTCGCTGCTGCTTCTGAACGTGACCGTCGGCGCGGTCAAGATCGGTCTCGGGCGCCTCGGCCCCCATTACGCGACCGAGATCGGATCCGCCGAACTGTTCGCCGGCGGCGATATATTTCCCTCCGGGCACACCGCGAACGCCGTCGTGACCTGGGGAATCCTGGCGTATTTGGCCACCACTCCGCGGGCCAGACGCTATCTGTCGGCTTTCTCCGCCGTGGTCTCCCTCGGGGTCGGCCTGACGACGGTGTATCTCGGTACGCACTGGCTGAGCGATGTGCTGCTGGGGTGGGCGGCGGGTCTGCTGATCCTGCTCGGGCTGCCCTGGTGCGAGCCGCTGATCGGCCGTGCGGAGGCCTGGGTCTTCGCGCTGCGCGAGCAGTGGCGTGCGCGTCGCCGGCTGGTTCCGACGCTGCCGGTCGCCACGGGCGGTTCGCGGCCGACGATATTCCCGCAGGCAGGCCCCCCCAAGGTCGCCGAACAGCCGGTGTCCGCCAGCGGCTCCGCCCGGGCCGCGTCCAACGCCAACTCCAACACCAACGGGGGCGGGAGCGGAAGCGGCAGGACCACGACGACGCAGCTCGCCCAGCGCCCGCCGCACCCGGTGCGCTCGGACCGGATGCCCGTCACGCCGTCCGGCAGCCGCCGTCCGCCGACCTCACGGCCTGTCACGGGCGGCTGACCGAGCCGATCCGATCCGTACGACGACGATGGCCCCGACCGTTTCCACGGTCGGGGCCATCGTCGTACGCGGTGGATGTACGGGAAGGTCAGCCGGGCCAGCAGCGGATGACCCTGCCCGCCTCGACCTCGAAGTTCAGCCGACCCACCAGGTACTCCATGGTGATGATCGCGCCCGGCGGCAGCGACCTGACGGTGGTCCAGCCGCGCTTGCGCGCCAGCGCCTCGGCGCCCTCGGCGGCGAGGCCGACGTACGACGCGGGGGTGTCGTCGGGCTGTCCGGGTGGGGTCGGTGTGGGTGCCATGCCACCCACCGTAAGCGGCCGGGGAGGGCAACGGAAGCCGGGGACCACGCTACGACCGCACCCCCATGTCCGTCCCCCGTACGCCACTCGTCACGCTTCTGTCACAGGAGCGGGACGTGCGTTCGGCCCGAACTCCGCCACTCGAACAAGCAGTCCAGAGCGGCTTGCACCGTAATTCCGCTGCCCTTGGATACCATGCCCAATTCCTGACAAGAATGCCCCGGACAGGCGATCGAGTATGAATTGACGGGGCCGTAGAGAATTCACGGGTTCCTTACAGAATCCCCCCGTATCCGCGTGCGCTCTCTTGGCTGGAGTCCCACCCCGTGGCCTACGCACCCTGTTGAAGGCGAGCCGACGGCGAGCATCATGTCTGGAACCTGATACGACCCGATACGAATGACCGAAGCGCGAGCCGCGGACAGCCAAGGGGGCAGCGATGAGGACGCAGACCGCCGAAGCCACAGCCGGTCCGGGCCGGGTCCGGCAGCCGGGCCGGGTGCTCGTGGACTGGCTGACCACCACCGACCACAAGAAGATCGGGCATCTCTACCTGATCACGTCGTTCGGTTTCTTCCTGATCGCCGGTCTGATGGCCCTGATCATGCGGGCCGAGCTGGCCCGCCCGGGGCTCCAGCTGATGAACAACGATCAGTTCAACCAGGCCTTCACGATGCACGGCACCATCATGCTGCTGCTCTTCGCGACCCCGGCGTTCGCGGGCTTCGCCAACGAGATCATGCCGCTTCAGATCGGCTCGCCGGATGTGGCCTTCCCCCGGCTGAACATGCTCTCGTACTGGCTCTACCTCTTCGGCGCCCTGATCGTCCTCGGCTCGCTGCTGACACCGGGCGGATCGGCGAGCTTCGGCTGGTTCGCGTACGCGCCGCTCAACTCCCTGGAGCGCTCCCCGGGCATCGGCGCGGATATGTGGATCATGGGGCTCGCGCTCTCCGGCTTCGGCACGATCCTCGGCGCGGTCAACTTCATCACCACCATCATCGGGATGCGCGCGCCGGGCATGACCATGTTCCGGATGCCCATCTTCACCTGGAATGTGCTCTTCACTTCGATCCTGGTGCTGTTCGCGTTCCCGGTACTCGCGGCGGCGCTGCTGGTGCTGGAGGCGGACCGGCAGTTCGGATCGGTGGTGTTCCAGCCCGAGTCCGGCGGGGCGCTGCTGTGGCAGCACCTGTTCTGGTTCTTCGGGCATCCCGAGGTCTACATCATCGCGCTGCCGTTCTTCGGCATCGTCACCGAAATCCTCCCGGTGTTCTCCCGGAAGCCGATCTTCGGTTATCTCACGCTGGTCGCCGCGACCATGGCCATCACCGGGCTTTCGGTGGTGGTGTGGGCGCACCATATGTTCGCGACCGGCGCGGTGCTGCTGCCGTTCTTCTCCTTCATGTCTTTCCTGATCGCGGTCCCGACCGGGGTGAAGTTCTTCAACTGGACGGGGACGATGCTCAAGGGGTCGCTGTCCTTCGAGACGCCGATGCTGTGGGCCGTCGGCTTCCTGGTGTCGTTCCTGTTCGGCGGGTTGACCGGCGTCATCCTGGCCTCGCCGCCGCTGGACTTCCATGTCACCGACTCGTACTTCGTGGTCGCGCACTTCCACTACGTCGTCTTCGGCACCGTCGTCTTCGCGACCTTCGCGGGCTTCTCTTTCTGGTGGCCCAAGTTCACCGGCAAAATGCTCGACGAACGGCTCGGCAAGATCCAGTTCTGGACGCTGTTCGTCGGTTTCCACACCACCTTCCTGGTCCATCACTGGCTGGGCGCGGAGGGCATGCCACGGCGGTACGCGGACTATCTGGCGGCCGACGGCTTCACCGCGCTCAACACGATCTCGACCATCGGCTCGTTCCTGCTCGGCCTCTCCACGCTGCCGTTCCTCTACAACATCTGGAAGACCGCCAAGTACGGCAAGAAGGTGGAGGTGGACGACCCGTGGGGATATGGGCGTTCGCTGGAGTGGGCGACGTCCTGCCCGCCGCCACGCCACAACTTCGTGGCCATTCCCCGCGTACGCTCCGAGTCGCCCGCCTTCGATCTGCACCACCCCGCGCACGCGGCCCTGCAGCGGTCGGGAGAAGGGCCGGAGGGGATCAGTCTCCCGGAGCCAGAGCCAGGGCCCGGGAAAGACGGTCCCGGATCGTTCTGATGTACTCGGTCAGCTCCGGCGGCTCGATCACCTCGAAGTCCACGCCCATGAGCATCACATGGACCACCATCCCATCCAGGCTCGCGGCCCCCGTGCGCAGCACACAGGTGCTGTCGTCGACCGCCTCCAGCGTTCCGGCCGAGGGGCCGATGATCCGGCCCGCCTCCTCGGCGGACGTATGGAGCCGGACGACCGCGTGTGCCGCGTACGCGCGCGTGGAGACGCCCCGCGAGACGTACGCGGCGAGATCCTCGGCCGGCGGGGTGCGCGGCGTGAAGCGCGGGCCGTGCGGCGGCTTCGGTGTGATCCGGTCGGCCCGGAACGTACGCCAGTCGGCGCGGTCCACGTCCCAGGCGACCAGATACCAGCGCCGCTCGGTGCAGACCAGACGGTGCGGTTCGACGGTGCGGCGGGTCGCGGCGCCGCCGTGGTCGAGGTATTCGAAGCGCAGCCGCTCGCTGTCCCGGCAGGCGTTGGCCAGTTCGGTCAGCACACTCGCGTCGACGGTGGAGCGCTGTTGTCCGCGCAGCATCGGCACGGTGAAGGCGTTGAGCGCGCCGACCCGGTGGCGCAGGCGGCTCGGCAGCACCTGCTCCAGTTTGGACAGGGCGCGTACGGAGGTTTCGCCGATGCCCTCGATGCCGTGGCCGGCGGCGGTGCGCAGGCCGACCGCGACGGCCACCGCCTCCTCGTCGTCCAGCAGCAGCGGCGGGAGCTCGGCGCCCGCGCCGAGCTGATAGCCGCCGCCGGTGCCGGGGCTGGCGTTGACCGGGTAGCCGAGTTCACGCAGCCGGTCGACATCGCGGCGTACGGTGCGCGGCGTGACCCCGAGCCGGTCGGCGAGGTCGGCGCCGGACCATTCACGGTGGGCCTGGAGGAGGGACAGCAGTCGGAGCAGGCGTGCCGAGGTTTCCAACATGAGGTAAGTCTGTCAGCGCTTGCGGACAGCGACTGTCCGCAAGCCGGCTCAGTTGGCGACGGTGATGCGTACGCAGAGATCGTTGTCGCTGGTGTAGCAGGCGGCCGCCCGGCACTTGCCCGCGACCAGCCTCGGGTAGACGAAGATGCCCTTCTTGTCCCAGATGTCGTCCAGGATGCGGGAGATCCGTATCCCGGGCGCATCCGCCGCGGGGCGCAGCCACAGCTCCCACAGCTGTTCCTTGGCCACGGACTTTTCGGCCATCGGCCCGTACGTCAGGGTGAAGCCGAAGGACCGGCCCTCGCCCCGCACCGGCACCGCGTGCACCCGGTCGGCGTCGCGGTCGCCCGTACGCAGCCGGGCCTCGGCCACCGCGCCCTCGGCCAGCTCGGCCCCGTAGAGCATGCCCTCCACCGTTATCGCGCCCCGCTCCGCCGCGAGGCCGATGTCGCCCGCCTCCGCGTGCGGCGCGCGGAGCCAGCTGCGGACCGTGAGGTGGCCGCCCGCCGTCGGATACGGGACGCGCGCGGCGACCCGGTCGGCGTCGGGAGCACGGTCGACGAGCGCCCGCAGATCCCGGCTGCCCGGCTCGACGGGCTCGTCATCGGTGTACACGTCCCAGTGGCCCTCGGCCAGCTCGACCGTGCTGGGCAGCACGGCGCGCGAGGTGCCCTCACCGGAGGGGGTCAGCGGCAGCCGCGTCTCGTCCGCCGGGTCCGTGGAGCCGCGCCGCTTCAACACCAGGACGGCGTCCGGCGCGCCCGCGCCCGCCAGGTCGAAGGTGAGGCCGCCGGCCGAGTCGGCTATGCAGTCGGCCCGCGGCGCCCGCCGCTCGGCGGAATCAGGGGTGGAGACGGATGTGGACGCGGTCATGAGGTCTTCTTCCCTTTCCGGATGCCTGCGCGAATCACGGTGACGGCCTGGTCGCGCAGCGAGTAGATCCCGCCGTACAGCACGCCCCGGCCGCGGTGGAGCGCGTCGCGCGCCGCGCTGCGCGAGCGTCCGGACTCGTTACGCCCGACCAGCTCGGTGAACAGCGCCTCGTGGCGCTCGGCGATCCGCGCCGGGTCGAAACGGGCGGAGGCGGCGAGCGCCGCCTGCCCCGTGCGCCGCCGCAGATCGTCGTCGTTGATCAGCGCGAGCAGCGCGTCGGCGATGGCGTCCACGTCGCCGACCGGCACCAGCCGGCCGTCCACGCCGTCCTCGATGATCTCGCGGGGCCCGTGCGGGCAGTCGGTGGAGACGACGGGTACGCCGCACCGCATCGCCTCGACGATCGTCATGCCGAACGACTCACGGCTGGAGGTGACGGCGGCGATCGAGCCCTTGACCCACTCGGGCTCCAGCGGGTTGGCGTTCCCCATCAGGAAGACGTGGTTGTTCAGTCCGCGCTCCTCGATGAGGACGCGCAGGGCGTTCCTCTCGTTGCCGGTCGCGTCGCCGGTGCCGTAGATCCGCAGCCGCCAGTCGGGGCGGGCGGCGACCACCTTGGAGAATGCCTTGACCAGCAGGTCGTACCGCTTGACCTTGGTGAGGCGACCGGCCGCGATGATCCACTTGGCGGAGGAGTCGGCGGGCGCGATGGCGGGCGCGGGCACGGCGTTGGGGATGCCCTCGATGCGTACGCCGGGCAGCTTCAGCCGGGTGCGGTAGGCGCGGGCGTCCGCCTCGGTGACGGTGGTGAGCGCGTCGAGAAGGGGGTAACGGAGCTCGATCTCGCGGCGCATCCGGTAGCCGTGGCCGTCGAGTGTGAGGTGTTCCTGTCCGACGCGGACCGGGCCGGGCCGGGTCTGGCGGACGATGTGGACGTTCAGCCCGGGGCGGGTGCCGACGACGACATCGGCCCGCAGGGACCCCAAGTGGGCGGCGATCCGCGCGTCGGTGAGGCGGCTGTACTGCTTGTGGCGGCCGTCGGCGCGCGGGAAGACCTTGGCGGGCCGCTTGTACTCCGGGTCGTGGACGTCGCAGGTGGGGCTCTGCATGCGCAGGTCGACCAGGTGTTTCATGGTGACGCCCGCGGGGGCTCCCATGGTCGGCTCGTCGCGGTGGCGGAAGACGGACACGATCTCGACGTCGTGGCGCTCGGCCAGGTTCTGGGCGAGGTTGAACGTCGTCCGGATGGTCCCGCCGATTCCGTACGCGTTGTGGAGCAGGAAAGAGATGTGCATACGCCGCCGCGTCCCCCTGGTCTTCGTGTGTGCAGGAGTGGACTGTACTTGTCGGCCAGGGCATGCAGGAGAGCTGGGGCACGGTGAAACAGTTCCGGGTCGTCTCCCCACTCCGGGACGTGCCCGCCGCCGCGCTGAGCGTGCTCGTCGGGCGCAACGGCTCGGGCCGTACCACCGCGCCGGGCGCCCTCTCCGGGGCCGTGCCGCTGTCCGCGGGCGGGTGGTGTGGCGCGGCAGCGACGTCACCGGTCTCCACGCGCGCGAGCGGGCGCGCCGGGGGCTTGTACTCGTACCGGATCAGCGCGCGGTGTAGGGGACCCTCACCGCGGAACAACGGCTGAATGCCGGTCGTCGTTCATGAACCGCGGCGCGGCTCCGTCGTCTTCAGCGCAGAGGCAACCGGGCTGCCGGCGCCCCCACTGTCGCCGCCGCTGTCTTCGGGATGGCAAGTATCGTGCCTACGGTCAGCAGGTTCGGAGAGCTGCCGATCACCTTCTTGTTGGCCGCGTAGAACGCCCGCCAGCCGCCCGGTGTCCGGTAGCGCTTGGCGATCGAATACAGCGTGTCGCCCGGCTCGACCGTGTGAGCCCGGCCCCTGAGCCCGTACCGCTTGGCACAGGCGGGCCACGCCCCCCACCCCTGCATACGCAGGACCTCCCGCGCGACCTTGATCTGCTCCTTGCGGGTGGCGAGGTCCGCGCGCGGCGCGTACACGAGTCCGCCGTACTTCTTCCAGGTCGACTGCCGGAACTGCAGGCCGCCGTAGTAGCCGTTGCCGGTGTTGGCGTGCCAGCGACCGCTGCTCTCGCACTGGGCGAGACAGCTCCAGGGCCCACCCTTGGCCGCGCAGCCGGACAAACCGGTCGACGTGTACGAACCCGGCGGTGCGGACGCACCGGGTGCGGCGTACGCACCGCTCAGCGGAGTGAGTGTCAGCAGCACGGACGCCAGCAGCACAGCAGGCCACGCCGTCCGTCGGATACAGAGCTTCGAGATCGACATCGGGCCACGCTAGGCAGCACACCGGCGTCCGGGCCGGTGCCACGCGCACAGCGCGGCCGACCCCACCCGCTCGGCCGACCCGGCACCCGTTACTGGCGGTATCGGCTAGTTTCAGCCAACCGCTTGATTCCCTGATTTCATCATTTGTCTACCTATCAGGGAACGGGCCACGCCCCGGCCCACCGGCCCAAGTCCCTTGGGAACAGCCACTGTTGGCCCACAGGGACCGACTCCGCGCCCCGTCTCACCGCGCGCCGCGGATGGTTCGTTTCCGTTCCTCTTCGCGCGTGACTCCGCCGCAGATCACCCGTTGAGCTCTTTAGTCCAGTCCGCCCAAGTCCGAGGAGCCACCCGTGCCGCGCATGCTCGACGTCAGCGAGGACGTACGCGCCGAGATCGGCGACGAAGAAGCCGACCGGCTGCTCGCCGGTGAGAACGCCCCGGGCAGCTACGACTGCACCTCCTGCCGCACCCCCGGCGATACCGACCGGGAGCGGACCAGCACCGTGCTGTTCGTCGGCGAGGAGACCGCCGTGCTCGCCTTCGCCCACGCCACCTGCATCCCCTCGCAGGTCGTCAGGGTCGCCGAGGACCAGTTGCAGGGCGCTGTACGGTCCATCACCCGCGAGGAGCCGCAGACACACATGCAGACGCAGACGCCCCGGACGCAGCTCCCCGACGCCGCCCCCGGGCAGGCCATCCTCGGCATCACCAGCGGTCTCGTCCTGATCGCGGGCGAACTACTCCCCGCCCTCGTGGTCGAGCCGACCGCGCCCATCGCCCGCCCCGGCACCACCGGCCACGGCGGCGACGACTTTCTCCCGCTCCTCATCGAGCAGGGCTTCACACCGGTCCACGATGTGAATCAGCGGCCCGGCGTGCTGTCCGGCTGGTCCGTCCTGCTGGCCATGGGCCAGCTGCACGCCGTGCTCCAGCCGGGCACGGACGGCAGCGGCAGCCCGGTCGCCTGGTGGCAGGCGCATCAGCCGCTCCAGGTCACCGAGGGCTGGCGCGCCGCCGCCAACAAGTCCCACACCGTCCTGGTGTTCGCCGCGCCGGTCGGCTCCATCGGGCAGCAGCCGCGCGAGGACCTCCTGCGCGAGGCGCTGGAGAAGGCCGCGGCCGGTGGCCGCCTGGTGGCCGCGGCCATGCCGCTCACGGGCACATGAGCGAGGCGCACGAGAAAGCGAACCTCCACGACGTACCAACGGCGCACGTCCGCGCGCATCCCCCGGAAGAATGCAGCTCCCCGCAGCCCGCATCCGTCCGACTACCGGGTCGTTTCACGTACGTGCATTCCTATGACGTCGACACCACCCGCAGGGCGTACCACAGTCCGGTCCCCGCCAGGCGTCTCGCGCCCGACGCGACGGCGGGCCGCTCCCCCACACCCATCTACGACGCGCTGTACTCCGAGTACCGCAGGTCTTTCCGGGCGCTGCCGGGCGACCGGAGCGGGGAGGAAGATCTCCGCTTCAAACGCTTCGGCGACATGGACCACCTGAGCGACCTGGGCGACCTGGGCGACCTGGATCTACGCAGCAGCAGGCACCGCCTGGTGGCGGTGCCCCCGGCGCCACGCAAGGGTCTGTGACGCCGTTACCGCGGGCGTTACGGCGGGTTACTTGTTACGGCCCCGCTTCTCGCGCACCCGCACCGAGATGTGGATCGGAGTGCCCTCGAAGCCGAACTCCTCCCGCAGCCTGCGCTCCACGAAGCGGCGGTAGCCGTGCTCCAGGAAGCCGGAAGTGAAGAGCACGAACCGCGGCGGCTTCGTCCCCGCCTGCGTGCCGAAGAGGATACGAGGCTGCTTGCCGCCCCGGATCGGGTGCGGGTGCGAGGCCACGATCTCGCCCAGGAACGCGTTGAGCCGACCGGTCGGGATCCGGGTCTCCCAGCCCTCCAGCGCCGTCTCGATCGCCGGGACCAGCTTCTCCATGTGGCGGCCGGTACGGGCCGAGACATTGACCCGCGGGGCCCAGGCGATCTGCGCGAGCTCCGTCTCGATCTCGCGCTCCAGGTAGTAGCGGCGCTCCTCGTCGAGGTTGTCCCACTTGTTGAACGCGACGACCAGGGCGCGCCCCGCCTCGACGGCCATCGTGATGATCCGCTGGTCCTGGACACTGATGGACTCGGTCGCGTCGATCAGGATGACCGCGACCTCCGCCTTCTCCACGGCGGCGGCGGTACGCAGCGAGGCGTAGTAGTCCGCGCCCTCCTGAAGGTGGACCCGGCGGCGGATGCCGGCCGTGTCGATGAACTTCCAGGTGACGCCACCGAGCTCGATCAGCTCGTCGACCGGGTCGCGGGTGGTGCCCGCGACCTCGTTGACGACGACGCGGTCCTCGTTCGCGACCTTGTTGAGCAGCGACGACTTGCCGACGTTCGGGCGGCCGATCAGGGCGATACGGCGCGGTCCGCCGATGGCCTCGCCGAAGGTCTGGGCCGGGGCGTCGGGCAGCGCCTCCAGGACGGCGTCCAGCATGTCGCCCGTACCGCGGCCGTGCAGCGACGAGACGGGGTGCGGCATGCCGAGGCCGAGCGACCACAGGGCGGTGGCGTCCGCCTCGCCGCTCTGCCCGTCGACCTTGTTGGCGCAGAGCACGACGGGCTTGCCGGCCTTGCGCAGCAGCCTGACGACGGCCTCGTCGGTGTCAGTGGCGCCGACCGTGGAGTCCACGACGAAGACCACCGCGTCGGCGGTCTCGATCGCGTACTCGGCCTGAGCGGCGACGGAGGCGTCCAGGCCGAGGACGTCCTGCTCCCAGCCGCCGGTGTCGACCAGCTTGAAGCGGCGGCCCGACCACTCGGCCTCGTAGGTGACGCGGTCGCGGGTGACGCCGGGCTTGTCCTCGACGACGGCCTCACGGCGGCCGATGATGCGGTTCACGAGGGTCGACTTGCCGACATTGGGGCGGCCGACGACGGCGAGGACGGGCAGCGGGCCGTGACTGGCCTCACCGATCGCGCCCTCGACCTCCTCGGGCTCGAAGCCCTCCTGTGCGGCGATCTCCATGAACTCCGCGTACTCGGCGTCGCCAAGCTCCCCGTGCTGGTCGCCGGAGTGGATCTGGTCGTTCATGAAGTGCTTACCTCGTTCGGTTCATCGATGGACCACGGTCCGCGGCCCACTACTCAAGTCTCGCTGTCTCGCCGAGCGGCAAATCCCGCCAGGCAGCAAGTTTCGCCTAGCGCCCGGTGAGACGCTTGGCGTTTTCCAGGTGGGCGCTCAGCCGCTCCTGGATACGTACGGTGGCGTCGTCCAGCGCTGTGCGCGTACGACGGCCGGAGCCGTCGCCCGCCACGAAGGCATCGCCGTAGACGATGTCCACCTTGCCGCGCAGCGGCGGCAGCCCTCGTATCAACCGTCCGCGGCGCTCAGTGCTTCCCAAAACGGCCACCGGAACAATCTGCGCCCCGCTGCGCACCGCGAAATACGCGAGTCCGGCGCGGAGCGAGGCGAAGTCGCCCTCACCCCGCCTGCCCTCGGGGAAGATCCCGAGGACCCCGCCGTTCTCCAGCACGCTCAGCGCGCGGGTGATGGCGGAGCGATCGGCGATCGAACGGTCCACCCTCACCTGGCCGGTCCGGTGGATGAACGCGGCAAGGGGGCCGACGAACGCCTCCGACTTGACCAGGAAGTGTGCGGGACGGGGGGTGGTGCCGATCACCATCGGCCCGTCGATGTTGTGCGTGTGGTTCACGGCGAGGATCACAGGACCGGCGGCCGGAACCCGCCAGGCGCCCAGCACCCGCGGCTTCCACAGCCCGTACATCAGCGCGATGCCGATGCCCCGGCCGACCGCGGCGCCCTTCGCGGAGGGCGTGCCTTCCGAAGACCGTCCGATCAGTGTGGTCAGTACGGTCACCGCCCGGCCCGCCGTTCCTCGACCAGGGTGACGACACATTCTATGACCTGCTGCAAGGTCAGGTCGGTGGTGTCCACCTCGACCGCGTCGGCCGCCTTGGCCAGCGGGGACGTCGTACGGCTGGAGTCGGCCGTGTCCCGCTTGAGCAGCGCTGCCCTGGTGGCCGTGACATCGGAGCCCTTGAGCTCGCCGGAGCGGCGGGCCGCGCGGGCCTCGGGCGAGGCGGTCAGGAAGATCTTGAGGTCCGCGTCCGGCAGGACGGTCGTGCCGATGTCGCGGCCCTCGACCACTATGCCCTTGTCGGCGGCGGCGGCGATGGAGCGCTGCAGCTCGGTGACCCGGGTACGCACCTCGGGGACCGCGCTGACCGCGGACACCTTGGCGGTGACCTCGGGCGTACGGATGGGGCCCGACGCGTCCGCGCCGTCGACGGTGATGGTCGGGGCGGCGGGGTCGGTGCCGGAGACGATGACGGGCTTGGCGGCGGCGGTGGCGACCGCGGCGCGGTCGTTGACGTCGACGCCGTTGCTGATCATCCACCAGGTGATCGCCCGGTACTGGGCGCCGGTGTCCAGGTAGCTCAGCCCCAGGGTGGCGGCCACAGCTTTGGAGGTGCTCGACTTGCCCGTGCCGGAGGGGCCATCGATGGCGACAATCACGGGTTCCACGGTGTCGGACACCTTCCTGGTACGCGAAGAGGGGTGGCCGGAGTGGAGCTGGGGCCACCCCAAGGTTACCGATGATTCGGCCGCGCCCGGCACGCACTGGTCCTGCGCTGGTCCCGCGCTGGTCCCGCGCTGGTCTGAGGGGGGCACGGCCGCCCGGCGCCTACTGCCGGATCGACCAGCCCCGCTCGCTCAGCGCGGCGCTCAGCCGGGGGGCCGCCACCGGTTCCACCATCAGCTGCACCAGGCCCGACTGCTGGCCTGTCGCATGCTCGATCCGTACGTCCTCGATGTTCACGCCCGCCCGGCCCGCGTCCGCGAAGATACGTGCCAGTTCCCCCGGCTGGTCGCTGATCAGCACGGCCACGATCTCGTACGACGTCGGCGCCTGCCCGTGCTTGCCCGGGACCCGGATCCGCCCGGCGTTGCCCCGGCGCAGCACGTCCTCGATGCCCTGCGCGCCGCCCCGGCGCTTGACCTCGTCCGAGGACTGCAGGGAGCGCAGCGCCTGGACCGTCTCGTCCAGGTCCGCCGCCACCCCGGCCAGCACGTCCGCCACCGGGCCCGGGTTCGCGGTGAGGATCTCGATCCACATGCCGGGGTCGGACGCCGCGATCCGCGTCACATCGCGGATGCCCTGGCCACAGAGGCGTACCGCCGTCTCGTCCGCCTCCTCCAGGCGCGCGGCGACCATCGAGGAGATCAGCTGCGGGGTGTGGGAGACGAGGGCGACCGCCCGGTCGTGGGCGTCGGCGTCCATGACCACGGGGACGGCCCGGCAGAGCGCGACCAGTTCCAGGGCGAGGTTGAGGACCTCGGTGTCCGTGTCGCGGGTGGGTGTGAGGACCCAGGGGCGGCCCTCGAAGAGGTCGGCGGTGGCGGCGAGGGGGCCCGAGCTCTCCTTGCCCGCCATCGGATGCGTACCGATGTAGCCGCTCAGATCGGCGCCCAGTGCCTCCAGCTCGCGGCGCGGGCCGCCTTTGACGCTGGCCACGTCCAGATAGCCGCGGGCGGTCCCGGCGCGCATCGCGGCGGCGAGCGTGACGGCCACATGCGCCGGCGGTACGGCGATGATCGCCAGGTCGACGGGTCCTGGCGGCGGCTCGTCGGTGCCCGCGCCGAGGGCGGCGGCGGTACGGGCGCGCTCCGGATCGTGGTCGGCGAGGTGGACGGCGACCCCGCGGCCGGCCAGGGCCAGGGCCGCGGACGTACCGATCAGACCGGTTCCGATGACGACGGCGGTTCTCACTGGGCGATGTCCTTGCGGAGGGCGGCCGCGGCACCGAGGTACACATGCGCGATCTCTGATCTGGGCAGCTCGGACTCCACGTGCGCGAGGATCCGTACGACGCGTGGCATGGCGCCTGCGATGTCCAGCTCCTGCGCGCAGATCAGGGGTACGTCGACGATGCCGAGCTTGCGGGCCGCGGCCGCGGGGAAGTCGCTGTGCAGATCGGGTGTGGCGGTGAACCAGACGCTGATCAGGTCGTCCACGACGAGCCCGTTCCGTTGCAGGATGGCGGTGACGAGCTCGCTGACCTGCTCGTGCATGTGCCCGGCTTCGTCCCGTTCCAGCTGGACGGCTCCGCGGACCGCTCGTACCGCCACGTCGTGCTCCTTCTGACTGTGATGCGAATGCTCAGTTCAGCGTAGTCATGGGTCGGGGTCCGTACGATCGGGGTCGCCTCACCTACGCTCTGGCGCATGACCCCCGACGCGAGCCCCGACGCGGCCTCATTCGTCCGTGACCACACGGTCTACTCCTGTGTGATGGGCTCGCGCGCCTTCGGACTGGCCACGGACGGCAGCGACACGGACCGCCGCGGGGTCTTCGTCGCGCCCGCCTCGCTCTTCTGGCGCTTCGACAAGCCCCCCACCCATGTCGAGGGCCCGGCCGAGGAGCAGTTCAGCTGGGAGCTGGAGCGCTTCCTGAAGCTGGCCCTGCGCGCCAACCCCAACGTCCTGGAGTGCCTGCACTCCCCTCTCGTCGAGTACGCCGACGCCACCGGCCGCGAACTGCTCGCCCTGCGCGACGCGTTCCTCTCCCGCGCCGCCCACCAGACGTTCGTGCTCTACGCCGTCGGCCAGCGCAAGAAGCTGGAGGCGGACGTCCGTCACCACGGCGCCCCGCGCTGGAAGCACGCCATGCATCTGCTGCGCCTCCTCATCGCCTGCCGCGATCTGCTCCGTACCGGCGAGCTCGTCATCGACGTCGGCGCGGACCGCGAGCGGCTGCTCCAGGTCAAGCGGGGCGAGGTGCCCTGGCCGCGGGTCGAAGCGTGGATGGCGCGCCTCGCCGAGGAGGCCGATGCGGCGGCGCCCGGCTCCCCGCTGCCACCCGAGCCCGACCGGGCGCGGGTGGCGGACTTCCTCTTCCGTACGCGCCGGGCGTCAGCTCTCCAGGCGTACGCGGACCACGAAGTCGCGCAGGGCCTCGTAGGCGGTGGGCTCGTCGGGCAGCCGTGAGGCCAGCCGCGCCTCTTCGAGTACGGCGTGCAGCACCTGGGCGTCGGCGCTCGCGCGCCTGCGGTCGACCCCGGAGGCGGCGCCGTGCTCGGCCTCCGCCTTGGCCGCGATCAGTCCGGGGAGCCCGCCCGGGGCGGCGACCTCCCCGAGGAGGGTGGGCAGATGCGCCTGCACCTCGCCGCTGCGCATCAGATGGATGCCGGTGAGCAGCGCGCGGAAGGTGTACAGGAGCGGTTTGATCTCGCCGGTCTTCTCGAAGAGCCGCCACTGGGTGTTCGCGAACCCCCGGTAGTGGTGGGCGTGATGGCTGGTCAGCACGCCGGGGGCGAGCGCCACCAGCTCCGCGTGCGCTTCCGAGGTGTGCACCACCAGCGGCGACAGCAGCTGTTCCAGTACGTATCCGTTGCGCCGCAGCATCAGCCGTACGAACTTGCGCACGTCGTGCGTGACGAGATCCATCTCGACGCCGTCCCGGTCCCACATCCGGGACCGGGTCTCCTCCGGTTCATGCAGGCCCAACAGCTCTTCGACGGGCAGCAGATGGACCCCCCGCAGGTCCACGTCCGAGTCCCGCGACGGAAACCCGTACAGATGCGCCCCGGAGACGGTGGCGAAGAGCAGCGGGTCGGGCTGTTCGGCGACGACGGGACCGAGCTCCATGTCCAGCGGATCGGTCGTATCGGTCGGCGGACGAGTCAGTGGATCAGTCATGGATCAAGCGTCCCAGAGCGCGCCGAGCGACATCAGATCGCTGCGGTACTCAATCCGCTCGGACCACTCCTTGGGCCAGGCGCCCGCTCCCAGGTGCGCTCCCGCGAACGCGCCCGTGAGGCAGGCGATCGAGTCCGAGTCGCCCTTGGTGCAGGCTGCCCGGCGCAGCGCCAGGACCGGCTCCTCGGGGAAGAGCAGGAAGCACAGCAGCGCCGTGGCGAGCGCCTCTTCGGCGATCCAGCCGTCTCCGGTGGCCAGGCACGGGTCGGTCTCCGGGTTGGCCGCGCGCAGGGCCGTCACGAGCCGTTCAAGGACCCGCAGGCACTCGTCCCAGCCGCGCGCGATGAAGGCCCCGGGCGTCGGGTCGTGGGAGTAGGTCCACAGATTGCCGAGCCAGCGCTCGTAGTAGCGGCTGCGGTTCTCGTACGCGTACGAGCGCAGCTGCCCCACCAGGCCCAGCGGCTCCGCGCCCTGCGCCAGCAGGAACACCGCGCGGGCCGTGAGGTCGCTCGCCGCCAGCGCGGTGGGGTGGCCGTGGGTGAGCGCGGACTGCAACTGCGCGGCGCCCGCGCGCTGTTCCTCGCTCAGGCCCGGTACGAGTCCGATGGGCGCGACCCGCATATTGGCGCCGCAGCCCTTGGAACCGATCTGGCTCGCCTCCTGCCAGGGCCGGCCGCCACGGATGCCGGTTTCGATCTGTTCGCAGGCGACCATGCAGGTGCGGCCGGGTGCCCGGTTGTTCTCCGGGGAGCGGTTCCAGGCGACGAACTCGTCGCGCACCGGGCCGGTCAGCCCGGCGGCGGTCAGCAGCCCGTGGTCCATCGCGGTGCGTATGCCGCGCCCGAGGGCCAGCGTCATCTGGGTGTCGTCCGTGACGATCGCGGGCCTGGGGAGTTCCATCTCCCGCCAGGGACCGCACTTGGAGAGGATCTGCGGCACGTCGTTGAACTCGGTCGGGAAGCCCAGCGCGTCCCCGAGCGCGAGCCCGATCAGCGAGCCGGTGGCCGCTTGCTTGGTGATGGTCCTCGTGGACCATGTGGTCGTGGTCTTCATGGTGTCTGCCGTCCTTCCGGTCTCATGAGTGGAGGGTGCAGGGCCGATGCGGCGCCCGCCCGGTAGAGCGCGGCCGGTTTGCCCCGGCCGCCGGTGCGGCGCGGCGGGCCCTCGACGGCTTCGACGAAGCCGGGTGTGGCGAGGACCTTGCGCCGGAAGTTGGGGCGGTCGAGTTCGACGCCCCAGACCGTCTCGTAGACCTGCTGGAGCTCGCCGAGCGTGAACTCGGGCGGACAGAAGGAGGTGGCCAGGCAGGTGTACTCGAGCTTGGCGCCGATTCGGTGGTGCGCGTCGCTGAGGATCGTGTCGTGATCGAAGGCGAGCCGGCCGGCGGCGAGGAGCCGGCCCGCGGAGGCGAGCGGCGCCCACCGGGCGCGGGCCGCGTCCCCGCCGCCGCGCGGCTCCGGCAGATCCGGCAGGAGCGCGGTGTACGCGATGGAGACGACGCGCATGCGGGGGTCGCGGTCCGGGGCGCTGTAGGTGCGCAGCTGCTCCAGGTGGAGATCGGCGACGGTCTCCCTGGACAGACCGGTCTCCTCGGCCAGCTCGCGGCGGGCGGCCAGCTCGGCGGACTCCCGGGGTCGTATGAAACCGCCCGGCAGCGCCCAGGCGCCCTTGTACGGCTCCTCGCCGCGCTCCACGAGCAGGACGTGCAGCCGTCCCTCGCGGACCGTGAAGACGGCGAGGTCGACGGTGACGGCGAAGGCCGGGAAGGAGCCCGGGTCGTAGCCCTGCATCGGCGACATCAGCGGCGCTCCGGCAGAGGGTCGGCGAGGTCCCAGCCCTGGTTGAGGAGGGCGTCCACGGCGGTGACTGCGGCGGCGAGCCGCTGCTCGTGCGGTCCCGTGAGGACGACGGTCCGCGCGACCTCGTCCAGGGTGGTGCCCGTCGACTCGGCGCCGCGGACGACCACGCGGCGGGCGAGCGCGGCGCGCACCGGCGGTTCCAGGAAGTCCCAGCAGCCGACGGGGTCCTTGCGCGCCGCCGTACCGGAGACCGGGCAGACGGTGCGGTCGCGGTCGACGCAGACGGACTCGGCGTCGACCGGCTCAAGGCCGATCGATTCCACGGCGGCGGTCCGTACGAGGTGGTGGTGGCCCGCGTGGGGTGGATAGAACTTCCCGAGCACCAGGCCGTGCCGGTAGACCTTCATGCCGTCGCCTCCGCCAGGTCCCGCCGGTCCCGCTGCCATGCGGCGGATCGCGTGACCAGTCGGCGGCGATCTGCCCGTACGTCGCCTGCAGCGACAGAGCGGTGGTGCGCGCGGATGATCCCCACCACCCCCGCCGCGAGCAGCCAGGTCCACTCGGTGCGCGTGGTACGACGCACCGGCAGCCCGTCGAGACCTGGTCCACCCCCGTGGGTCCAGGTCCACCAGCCGTACGCGGCGAGGGTGATGAAGACGATCTGGAGGCCCGCGTCCGCGTACAGGCCTGCCTGGGTGAAGAGCAGGATGAAGAAGAGGTGCCGGCGGGCGACGAGCCAGACGCAGAGCGCGCCGCTGCCGAAGCCGAGGACCTCGGTCCAGTTCACCGGAGTGTCGAGAACGGTGAACAGCGGCTGTTGCAGGGGTTCGACGATGTCCGCGAGACTCACACCCGTACTCCTTAATAGTCAGTTTGACTATAAAGGTGCGCGGGCCGGTCCCACAAGGCGCGGGAAGCCCGCGGCTCGGACGGCCGCGGGCTTCCCGTGTGAACTCTCGTACAGCGGGTCTCTAGAGACCGACTTCCTTCATCAGCATGCCGACCTCGGTGTTGGTCAGGCGGCGCAGCCAGCCGGACTTCTGGTCGCCCAGCGGGATCGGCCCGAAGGACGTCCGTACGAGCCGGTCGGCCGGGAAACCGGCCTCGGCCAGCATCCGGCGGACGATGTGCTTGCGGCCCTCGTGGAGGGTCACCTCGACCAGGTAGTTCTTGCCGGTGTTCTCCACGACGCGGAAGTGGTCGGCGCGGGCGTAGCCGTCCTCCAGCTGGATGCCGTCCTTGAGCCGCTTGCCGAGGTCGCGCGGGAGCGGGCCCTGGATGGCGGCGAGGTAGGTCTTCTTCACGCCGTACTTGGGGTGGGTCAGCCGGTGGGACAGCTCGCCGTGGTTGGTGAGCAGGATGATGCCCTCGGTCTCGGTGTCGAGCCGGCCGACGTGGAACAGGCGGGTCTCGCGGTTGGTGACGTAGTCACCGAGGCACTGGCGGCCGTCCGGGTCCTCCATGGTGGACACGACGCCGGCGGGCTTGTTCAGCGCGAAGAAGAGATGCGACTGGGTGGCGACGGTCAGTCCGTCGACCTTGATCTCGTCGTGCTGGGGGTCGACGCGCTTCCCCTGCTCGGTGACGATCTCGCCGTTGACCTCGACGCGGTGGCGCTCGATCAGCTCCTCGCAAGCACGGCGGGAGCCCATGCCCGCGCGGGCCAGCACCTTCTGCAGGCGCTCGCCTTCCTGGTCCGCGTCGGACGTGGTCCTGGGGGTCTTGACCTGCGGCTCGTCGGCGTACCTGTCCCGGTTGCGCTGCTCGATCTTGGCGTCGAGCTCACGGGAGCGGGCGGGCTCGCGCTGGCCGTGCGGGCCACGGCGCACGGGGCCCGCCTGCGGGGTCTTCGGGCCGCCCTTGGCGCCGCCGCGTGCTGCCGCGCCGCGTGCGCCGGCCGGCTTGGCACCGGCAGCGCCCGGCTTGCCGCCGCCCGGCCTGCCACCGCCCGGCTTGCCGCCGCCGCCCTGCTTGCCGCCCTCGGAACCCTGGCTGCCGCCGACGTCGTAACGGCGCTCCTCGGGACGGGGCCGGCCCGCGCGCTTCTGCTTGTCGTCGCGCCCCTTGCCACCGGCACCCCGAGGGTCCCGGTTGCCGCTTCCGCTGTTCCTGCCGCTGCTTCGCATCAAAGTTCCGTCTTGTCGTCTGCGTGTGTTTCCGGGGTGTCCGGTGCGTCCGGATCGAACGACGGCACACCCTCTTGTGTCTCGGCCTCGATCGCCTCCGCCTCCGGGAGGAAGGGCGCGAGCTCCGGGAGCTCGTCCAGGCCTCGCAGGCCCATCCGCTCCAGAAAGTAGTTCGTCGTCCTGTACAGGATCGCACCTGTTTCGGGTTCCGTGCCCGCCTCCTCGACCAGACCGCGCTGGAGGAGGGTCCGCATGACGCCGTCGCAGTTCACTCCGCGCACGGCCGAGACGCGCGATCGGCTGACCGGCTGGCGGTACGCGACGACCGCGAGGGTCTCCAGGGCGGCCTGGGTGAGCCGGGCGTGCTGCCCGTCCAGGACGAAGCGCTCGACGGAGTCGGCGTGCTCGGCCCGCGAGTAGAAGCGCCAGCCGCCTGCGACGAGCCGCAGCTCGAACCCGCGGCCCTGGACGGTGTACTCGTCGGCGAGCTCGCGCAGGGCGTCGGCGACGGCCCGGCGGGGCTGCTCCAGGACCTTGGCGAGGTGTTCCTCGGTGGCCGGCTCGTCGACGACCATGAGGACGGCTTCGAGGGCGGGCTTGAGCGCACTCACTCGTTCTGCTCCTGCTCCTGTTTCGGACGAACCTCTTGATCGAACTCATCGGTGAGGACGAGGCGCTCGTCACCGTCGCCGCCGGTCCAGCGGACCATCAGCTCGCCGAGGGCGTCCTCCTGCTCCAGGACGACGACTTTCTCGCGGTAGAGCTCCAGCAGCGCGAGGAACCGGGCGACGACGGTGAGCGTGTCGGGGGCGTCGGCGGCAAGCTCCCGGAAGCTCAGCTCCCCGGCCTCCCGCAGGCGCGCGACGACCACTTCGCCCTGTTCGCGTACGGACACGAGGGGTGCGTGGATGTGGTCGGTGTAGACCTGCGGCCTGGGCCTGGGCTGCATGGCTTTCACGGCGAGCTTGGCGAAGCCCTCGGCACCGATGCTGATGACAACCTCGGGCAGCAGCTCTGCGTGGTCCGGCTCAAGCCCGACGGTCCGCGGATAGCGCCTGCCCTCTTCCTCCAGCCGCGCGCTGAAGATCTCGGCGATCCGCTTGTACGCGCGGTACTGAAGCAGGCGCGCGAAGAGCAGGTCACGCGCTTCGAGCAGGGCGAGATCGGCTTCGTCCTCCACCTGGGCGGCGGGCAGCAGCCGGGCGGCCTTGAGGTCGAGCAGTGTCGCGGCGACGACGAGGAACTCGGTGGTCTGGTCGAGATCCCAGTCGGGCCCCATGGCCCGGATATGCACGATGAACTCGTCGGTGACCTTGGAGAGGGCGACCTCGGTCACATCGAGCTTGTGCTTGGAGATGAGCTGAAGGAGAAGGTCAAAGGGCCCTTCGAAGTTGTCGAGCCGCACGGTGAAGCGCCCGCCGTCGGCCCCTGAGGCGTCCGCCTCGCCCGCTTCCGGGTCCGGGGACACTACGCCCTGCCCGGCCCCGCCCGGCGCCCGCACACGCTCTCGCGGCCCGCCCGCCGCAGCGGCGCCCGGGGCGCCCTTCCGCGTGGCGGAGCCGCGCAACGAGGGCGCGTCCCTCTGCGGGTCGCCCGCCACGGGACGACCGGCTCCACGGGCAGACTCCGGAGCCGACGCCTCGTCCGCCTCCGCCGAGCGAGCCCCTTGCGCGGCTCTGCCGCGCAGCGGGCGCTCGCCGGGCTCAGACCCAGCCGTGCCCGGGGACTGCTCCTCACGCGCCTCCCGCGCGGGACCACCGGCTTCACCTTCGGCAAGCGCCGGGGCCGACGCCTCCCCCCTCGCGGTGCCCAGCGGGGGCGCGTCGCCCTGCGGACCGGCTTCACGCGGGACCGACGCCTCGTCCTCGGCGAAGCCCGCTCCTGAGGCCGAGTCCCCGCCCGCCTCCGGCTCCGCCTCAGTGGGGCCTGGAGACTGATGCCCCGCCGCCTCTCGCGCGGCGGAGCCGCGCAGCGGGCGCTCGCCCGGCTCACCGCCAACGGTGACTGGGACCGAGTCTCCGCCCGCCTCCGGCTCCGCGGCCTCCCCCAGCGGGCGCATGCCGTCCTGCGGACCGTCCTCTGCGGGACCGTCGGCTTCGCCTCGGGCGGGCCGCGCAGCCAAGGCTTCCGACGCCTCCCGCGCACCGTGACCAGGCTCCGCGGGGGCATCGGGCTCGGGCTCGGCCCGAGGCGACGACGCGCCCGGGCCGCCGCCCAGGTTGCGGCGCGCGGGGCGGGGCGAGGTGGGGATGTGGTCGTCCGTGGGGGGCATCGTCGTCCAGGGGCGGGAGGATCAGGCCGTGCAGCGCGAGGCTACTCCCCGTGCGCCCCGGCTCGCCTCCACGCTCCTCAGCGTCCGCGCAGGCGGCGTACGAGAATGCTCGCTTCGCCCCGCTGCTCAAGATCCGCCAGCACCACCGCCACCGCCTCGCGGACGATCCGCCCGCGGTCGACGGCCAGCCCGTGCTCACCGCGCAGCACCAGCCGCGCGTGCTCGAGGTCCATCAGTTCCTCGGCCGAGACGTAGACCGTGATCTTCTCGTCGTGGCGCTCACGGCCGCTGGGCCTGCGGTTCGCACCGCGCTGCCGACGGCGCGTCTGACCCGTCGGCGACACCGCGGCGGCTCCCGTGGCCGCCGACGTGTCCTGCGTGCGGCGCCCCTTGGACCCGTCCGCCGACGACGACGCCTGGCCACCCTCCGCGGCCCGGCTGCGGCCCTCCCCGGAGGAATCCGCGCCCGCGGCCGAGTGCTCCGCCGAGCGCTCCTCAGAAGACGGGGCGGACGACTCCGCCGGATCGCTCTCTCCCGCCGGCGCCGGCACCCGCGCCTCGCCGTTCGCCTTCCGGCGCTGCGACGCGGGCGAGGAAGCCTGCAGGGCCATGCCCCCCGTCGTACGGAACAGTTCGTCGGCCCCGGGCAGACTCACTCGGCGTGACACCGGGCGAGCACCTCCC
Source organism: Streptomyces sp. NPDC052236 (assembly GCF_044548015.1). Lineage (NCBI taxonomy): Bacteria > Bacillati > Actinomycetota > Actinomycetes > Kitasatosporales > Streptomycetaceae > Streptomyces > Streptomyces sp. NPDC052236. The sequence goes on from NZ_JBIUBL010000041.1 coordinate 38,846, forward strand.
TGGCGAGCTGACGGTACGCGGCGGCGCCGACCGAGTTGGAGGCGTATGTCGTGATCGGCTCACCGGCGACCGTGGTCTCCGGGAAGCGCACGGTCCGCCCGATCACCGTGTGGTAGACGTGATCGTCGAACGCCTCGACCACCCGCGCCAGCACCTCGCGGCTGTGCACCGTGCGCGAGTCGTACATGGTGGCCAGGATCCCGTCGAGTTCCAGGTCGGGGTTGAGCCGCTCCTGGACCTTCTCGATCGTCTCCGTCAGCAGCGCCACCCCACGCAGAGCGAAGAACTCGCACTCGAGCGGCACTATCACCTTGTGCGCCGCCGTCAGCGCGTTCACCGTGAGCAGCCCGAGCGAGGGCTGACAGTCGATCACGATGTAGTCGTAGTCCGCCAGCAGCGGCTTCAGCGCGCGCTGCAGCGTGGACTCGCGCGCGACCTCGCTGACCAACTGCACTTCCGCGGCCGACAGGTCGATATTGCTGGGCAGCAGGTCCATGTTCGGCACCGCGGTCTTCAGCAGTACCTCGTCCGCCTGCATGCCCCGCTCCATGAGCAGGTTGTAGACCGTGAGGTCGAGCTCCATCGGGTTGACGCCGAGGCCGACCGACAGCGCTCCCTGCGGGTCGAAGTCGACGAGCAGCACACGCCGTCCGTACTCCGCGAGCGCCGCACCCAGGTTGATGGTCGACGTCGTCTTGCCGACGCCGCCCTTCTGGTTGCACATCGCGATGATCGTCGCGGGACCGTGGTCGGTCAGCGGGCCCGGGATCGGGAAGTACGGCAGGGGCCGCCCGGTGGGGCCGATCCGCTCGCGGCGCTGACGGGCCGCGTCGGGCGCGAGGGTGGCCGCGTACTCGGGGTCGGGCTCGTACTCGGCATCGGGGTCGTAGAAGTGCCCCTCGGGGACTTCCTCGTAGGCGGCGAAGTGGGTGGACTCTCGGCCACTCTCGTTGCCGGCCATGGCGTTCACGTGTTGGCCGTCCATCGTCTTCATCGTGTGGGCTGTCGTCATGTGCGTCGTGTGCCGGTGTGTCGCGAAGGTACGGACAGCGACGGAGCCGACAGCCGCGAGCCCGGGCTGCTCTGCTGATGGAACCCGGCCCCGTGCGGGAATTCCTGGTTGACCACCCCCGGGAGTAAATGTCGACTCATTCACAAGTCGTCTTACCTCCTTGGACGCAACCAGGAAACTTATCGATAGGTCAGCGTGGCACCATGCCGACGGTTGGCGACTCTATGGCGTGTCACCGCTCCGCAGCAACACAATCCACCGGACCCGGCCCGATGTGTCGGCAACCGAACACCCTTCTGTCAAGGGCGCTCAGGAGTCTCGACGTGACACGGCCCACACGTTCCGCAGGGGTGCGAAACGGTTGAAGCGTTATGTTCCAGGCGAGTTGAACGAGTGTCGCAAAGTGGTCCTATACCCACCATGCCGGACCTCGCACAGCAAGGTCCGGCAGCGGGCCTGAGATTGACGGCGCGCGTTGACGGCTCAGCCGAGAAGGGCGGCCAGTTCGACGCTCGACAGGCCGTGCGCCTCGGCCACCGGGCCGTAAACAACCTGGCCGTCATGGGTGTTGAGGCCCTTGGCGAGCGCTTCGTCGCGGCGCAGCGCCTCGACCCAGCCGCGGTTCGCGAGCTCCACGATGTAGGGAAGCGTCGCGTTTGTGAGGGCGTAGGTGGAAGTACGGGGCACCGCGCCCGGCATATTCGCGACGCAGTAGAAGACCGAGCCGTGGACCGGGAAGGTCGGCTCGGCGTGCGTCGTCGGACGCGAATCCTCGAAGCAACCACCTTGGTCGATTGCAATGTCGACAAGTACACTTCCGGGCTTCATCTTGGCGACAAGCTCGTTGGTGACCAGTTTCGGAGCCTTGGCGCCCGGGATGAGAACGGCCCCGATGACGAGGTCCGCGTCGACGACGGCGCGCTCCAGTTCGTACGCGTTGGAGACGATGGTCTGCACCTTGGTCCCGAAGACCTTGTCGGCCTCGCGCAGCTTGTTGATGTCCCGGTCGAGCAGCGTGACATGGAAGCCCATGCCGACGGCGATCTGCGTGGCGCTCCAGCCGGAGACGCCGCCGCCGATGACGACGGCACGGCCGGCCGCGGTGCCGGGGACGCCGCCGGGCAGTACGCCACGGCCGCCGGCCGAGCGCATCAGGTGGTACGCGCCGACCTGCGGGGCGAGGCGGCCCGCGACCTCGGACATCGGGGCGAGCAGCGGCAGCGCGCGGTTCGCGGTTTCCACCGTCTCGTACGCGATGGCGGTCGTACCCGACTCCAGCAGGGCGTCCGTGCACTCACGGGAGGCGGCCAGGTGCAGATAGGTGAAGAGCGTCTGGTCCTTGCGGAGGCGGTGGTACTCCTCGGCGATGGGCTCCTTGACCTTCAGCAGCAGGTCGGCGGTGGCCCAGACCTCGTCGGCGGTGGGCAGCATCCGCCCGCCGGCGGCGATGTACTCGTCGTCCGTGATCGAGGAGCCGAGGCCGGCGTCCCGCTCGATGAAAACCTGGTGGCCGTGGCGCACCAGCTCGTGCACACCGGCGGGGGTGATCGCCACCCGGAACTCGTTGTTCTTGACCTCGCGGGGGATGCCGACCTTCACGTCGCTCACGGTCCTTGACTCAGGGGATACAGCGGGCATTGCCATACATACCCGGATACACGTGGCGTACCAGGGAACGCCATGGCAACACATGGCTGAGCCAGTCTAATGAAGGACTTCTCTCTGTCTAGCCTTACAAAGCAATAATCTTTAGTCGAAGTGCTACGGATTTCGTAGGTCGAGCTCCTCCGAGCCCTCAGGTCCCCCAGATGTCTCCTGCCGGAGCTCATGGCCGGCCTCATCGCTCAGCAGTCTCTCCGCCGTCGTCCGGTGCAGCCGGGCCGCCGCCGGGTCGCCGAGCCGGTCGAGGGTGTCGGCCAGCCTGAGCTGCAGAGCCGCCTGCAGCCGTACGTCCCCGGCCCGCCGCGCCCAGTCCACCGCCTCGTGGCAGGTGCGCAGCGACTCCTCGGGGCGGCCGGCGTATTCCTGTACGCGGGCGGCCTCGCTCAAGGCCCTCGCCTGGGCGGGGAGGTCGCCGAGCCTGCGGTAGCCCGCGACCGCGGCCCGCCAGGAGCGCAGGGCCTCGCCGTACCGGCCCGCGTAGGTGTGCACGGCGGCGAGACGGCCGTACAGCCGGGCCTCGTCGGCCGACTCGCCGCGCGCCTGCCGCTGGGACAGCGCCCGGCCGTACCAGTCGGCGGCCCGCTGCCAGTCCTCCAGGTCCTGGTGGGCGCCGCCGAGGGATTCCATCGCGCGGCCGGTCGCGTACGGGTCGTTCGCTGCCTGTCCGGCGTCGAGCGCGGCCCGGTAGCGGACCAGCGCGTCCCGGCCTCGGCCGGTCCGCGCGTCGAGGTCGGCGAGGTTGAGCAGGGCGGCGGCCTGCTCCCGGTGCAGCCCGCGGCGTTCCGCGACGCCGAGCACCAGTTGGTGCAGGCCGTAGAGGTCGGGGGCCGCGGCATCGGTGCCGCGGTGTGCGGCCAGTGCCCGGACCAGGGCCGCGACGAGGCGGCGCGCCAGGGTGTCCAGCTCGCCGTCCTCCACGGCGAGGCGGGCGGCGGCCAGCAGGGCGGGCTGCCGGGTGTGCAGCCACTCGGCGGCGGCGGACGCGTCGGCGAAGCGCAGGGAGCGGGGCAGTCCGGCCAGCTGCCGCCTGGCCGCGGAGCCGGGCGGCTCGGCGACCGCCCGGCAGGAGTGCAACTGCCGTACGGTCCGCTCCAGCATCCGGGCCCGGGCGAGCTGCACCTCGGCCGGGCGGTCGTGCTCCTCCATCAGGGCACGCAGCAGGGGCGCGAGACAGCCCGGTACCTCGTACCGGTCGCCGACGCGGCGCAGCAGAGCCAGGGCGACGAAGTCGTCCAGCGTCGACTGCGCGGTGGAGAGCGAGCAGCCCGCCAGCGCGGAGGCGGTGTGGGCGTCGGCGATCCCGGCGGGCGCGATGGCCAACAGGCGCAGCATCCCGGCGGCGGACACCGGCAGGGACTCGTAGACCAGCCGGAAGGCGCGGGCCAGCGGCCGGGCGCTCTGGGGCAGCTCGCCGTCGTCCGGCAGCCCGCGCAGCCGTCTGACCACATCGGCGACCGATGTCATGTTCCTGCCCGCGAGCCAGCCGCCGACCAGGGCGAGTGCGGCGGGCTGCCCGCCGCACTCCTCCGCGATGGATTCGGCGGCCTGCGGGTCCACGGTGATCCGGACCGATCCGGCGAAGGCAGCGAGCAGCACCATGGCGGTCTTCGCGTCCATGCCGCCGAGCGTGCACGGCCGTACGTCGGGGATGCCGGTGAGCGGACCCTCGGCCACGGCGACGGCCAGGCAGTCGGGGTTGTCGGGCAGCAGCGGATCGACCTGCTCGGCGTCGGCCGCGTCGTCGAGGAGCAGCAGCGTACGGCGTACGGCGAGGGCTTCGCGCACCATCTCGGTGAGCTCGTCCTCGCCCGCGCCGGGCGGCGAGACGATACCGAGCGAGTCGAGGAGTCCGCGGGCCGCCTGCGCGACGGGCACCCGGCGTCCGCCCGGCTCGGTCAGCCGGGTACGCAGCAACCCGTCCGGATAGTCACCGGCAAGCCGGCGGACCAGCTCCTCGGCGAGGGCGGTACGCCCGGAGCCGGGCCGCCCGGCGATCAGCAGCACCCGGGCGCGCGGGGATTTGCGGCCTGCGATGGTGTCCAGTCCGGCGCGCTCGATGTCGGCCCGCAGGGCCTTCAACTCCCGCTGTCGGCCGTAGAACCGCCCCGAAGACGCCGCCCTGGCAGGGCCGTCCGGGTCCACCGCCTGATCCGCCACGGGCCACGCTCCCGTCCGTCCGCGCACGAGCCGAGCCCGCAGGGAATCCGCGCGGGCGTTCCGAGCGTAGTTCACGCTCTGCGACGATCCGTGCGGAGCACGGCGGGGCTTCGCCCGATCGGATCAGCAGATGGTCGGATGACCGCGTTATGTGTCGGGTGGGCGCGGTCGGGCGGCCTGCTCGACGCCCTCAGGGGTGCGTCGCGCCTCGGCGCCGCTCGGCCGGTCAAGGCGGGGCCCAGGCCGGTTCAGTCCCCGGCCCGGGGCCCGGTCCGGCCCGGCCGGGAAGCTGTTCGGCCCGCTCGGCGGCGCGTTCGGGGCCCGCTCAGTCCGCTCGGCGCGGGGCGATCATGCCTCTCACGCCTCTCACGCCTCTCACGCCTCGAACGGGCGGGCCGGCCACGGTGCCTCCGCCGGGCGCAGCACGTCCATGCCGCCCGCCGCCTCGCCCTCGGGCCCGGCGTGCAGAACAGCCGTCACCGCCAGGACGCCCACCGCCAGGCAGGTGTTGTGCAGCTCCCCGGCGAGCACACCCCGTACGAGCTCGGCGAGCGGAACCCGAGCCAGTTCCATGTCGGCCTCCTCCTCGGAGACCTCGAAACGCTCCCCCTCCGCCTCCGACAGATCGCGAGCGAGGAAGATCCGTACGGCCTCGTCGCAGCCGCCCGGCGTCGTGTAGACATCCGTCAGCACCCGCCAGTCCTCCGCCTTGACGTGGGCCTCCTCGTACAGCTCGCGCTGCGCCGCGTGCAGCGGGTTCTCCCCCTCCACGTCCAGCAGCCCTGCCGGGATCTCCCAGAGCTTCTGGCGCACGGGGTGCCGGTACTGGCGCAGCACCAGGACCCGGCCCAGGTCATCGAGCGCGACGATCGCCACGGAACCGGGGTGCACCTGGTAGTCACGGGTCACGACGGTGCCGTCGGGCATGACCACATCGTCCGTGCGGACGCTGGTCTTGTTGCCCTGGAAGGGGGTCCTGGTCGCGGTGACCCGCCACTCTTCGGGCGTGTCCTTGATGGTGGCCATGGGTCCTGCCTCACTTGCCCGTCGTGTTGGTCTTACCCGTAGGACGCGTCTGACCGGTCTTGCGCTCCACCGCGGCCTTGACCAGTCCGGCGAAGAGCGGGTGCGGACGCGTCGGGCGGGAGCGCAGCTCCGGGTGCGCCTGCGTGGCGACCAGGTAGGGGTGCGTCTGGCGCGGGTACTCGACGTACTCGACCAGCTTGTTGTCCGGCGAGGTGCCCGAGAAGACGATGCCCGCCTTCTTTTCCAGCTCCGTGCGGTAGGCGTTGTTCACCTCGTAGCGGTGGCGGTGGCGCTCCTCGACGTACGGCTGATCGCCGTACGCCTCCCGCACGACCGAGCCCTCGGCGAGCTTGGCCGGATAGAGGCCCAGGCGCATGGTGCCACCCAGGTCGCCCGCGCCCTCGACGTACGCCAGCTGCTCCTCCATCGTGGAGATCACCGGGTGGGCGGTGGCGGCGTCGAACTCTGTGGAGTTGGCGTCGGGGATCTCGGCGAGGTTCCGCGCGGCCTCGATGACGATGCACTGCAGGCCCAGGCAGAGGCCCAGCAGCGGGATCTTGTTCTCGCGGGCGAACTGGATCGCGCCGACCTTGCCGCTCACGCCGCGGTCGCCGAACCCGCCCGGAATGCAGATCCCGTCGACGTCGGCGAGCTGGCGCCGCGCGTCGGCCTGGGTCTTGCAGTCGTCGGAGGTGACCCACTTGATCGTGACGCGGGCCTTATTGGCGAAGCCGCCGGCGCGCAGCGCCTCGATCACCGAGAGATACGCGTCGGGGAGGTCGATGTACTTGCCGACGAGCGCGACCGTGACCTCGTGGTCGGGGTTGTGGACGCGGTCCAGCAGGTCGTCCCACGTCGTCCAGTCGACATCGCGGAACGCCAGGTCCAGCTTGCGTACGACGTACGCGTCCAGACCCTCGGTGTGCAGCACCTTGGGGATGTCGTAGATCGACTTGGCGTCGATACAGGCGACCACGGCGGCCTCGTCCACGTCGCACATCAGCGAGATCTTGCGCTTGATGGCGGTCGGCACCTCGCGGTCGGCTCGCAGCACGATCGCGTCCGGCTGGATACCGATGTTGCGCAGCGCCGCGACCGAGTGCTGGGTCGGCTTGGTCTTCAGCTCACCGGACGGGCCGATGTACGGAAGCAGTGAGATGTGCACCACAAACACGTTGTCCCGGCCGACCTCGTGGCGGACCTGGCGGACGGTCTCCAGGAACGGCAGCGACTCGATGTCGCCGACCGTGCCGCCGACCTCCGTGATCACGACATCGACGTCTTCGGAGGCCATACGCCGGATGCGGTGCTTGATCTCGTTGGTGATGTGCGGGATGACCTGCACGGTGTCGCCCAGGTACTCGCCGCGGCGCTCTTTGGCGATGACCGTGGAGTAGACCTGGCCGGTGGTGACGTTGGCCGAGCCGTCGAGGTCGACGTCGAGGAAGCGCTCGTAGTGGCCGATGTCCAGGTCGGTCTCGGCGCCGTCGTTGGTGACGAATACCTCGCCGTGCTGGAACGGATTCATCGTGCCCGGGTCGACGTTCAGGTACGGGTCGAGCTTCTGCATGGTGACCCGCAGCCCGCGTGCCTTGAGCAGCGCGCCCAGGCTGGACGCCGTGAGGCCCTTGCCGAGGGAGGAGGCGACGCCGCCGGTGACGAAGATGTGCTTGGTCGTCGCGGATGTCGAGGATCGAGTCGGCATCGCCAAGAGGGGGCTCCCGTGGTCGCGAGGTGAGGTGCGTACCGGCGGCCCTCCCAGGGGGTCGGGGGGCGCCGTAGCTGCGGTTTCGGGGCCTGCGTACCGCGCAGAAACTGTGCGGGACGGCCACCGGTCCACGGGGTACCAGGGTATCAGCGACGACGGGAGCCCGCTTCCGGCCCTGCCGGCCCTTGGGCCGCGGCCGGTCGCCCGGTGTCACCTGCGCGGTCACGTTGGCAGCCCGTTTCACCTGCGAAACACTCGTCACTCACTGACCCCTTACCTGCGGGTCACCGCTGCCCTACGCTTGCTCACCTGTAGCTCACCCGTTCGGCGCACCTGCGTTGCCGAGAGGGGCGCGCAGATAGTCAGGACGCGTCGTATCCTGCTCGGACACTCGCTGCCGAGCCGAGTCGGCAAACGGCACCTTCCCCGTTCGTCAGCCGGAATATCCGTGCTCGTCAACGACCCCCCTGACTTGACCGCAGTAAGCGCCCCGCGGGGCGAACGTGGCCGTTCGACTGGAGATGCACGTGGCCGGGCGCATCGAGGATTACGCACTAATCGGAGACATGCAGACCGCAGCCCTGGTCTGCCGGGACGGCACGGTGGACTGGCTGTGCCTGCCCCGCTTCGACTCGCATGCCGTCTTCGCCGGACTGCTCGGCACGGACGAACACGGTTTCTGGAGGCTTGGCCCGGCGTATGCCGCGGAAGCGAAGCCTCCGGCGGCCAATCGCCGCCGCTACCGCGGGGACTCGCTGATCCTCGAATCGGAGTGGGACACGCCGCGCGGCACGGTCCGTGTGACGGATTTCATGCCGCCGCGCGACGGCGCACCGCAGGTGGTCCGGATCGTGGAGGGCGTGAGCGGACGGGTGCCGATGCGCTCGGCGCTGCGCATGCGCTTCAGCTACGGGCGGGTGGTGCCGTGGGTTCACAAGGTCGACGGGCGTACGGTCGCCGTCGCCGGGCCCGACTCGGTGTGGCTGGACACGTCCACGGAGACGTACGGCAAGAACCTCACGACGTACTCCGACTTCACAGTCGCTCCGGGCGACCGGATCGCCTTCACGATCAGCTGGCAGCCCTCGCACCATCAGCCGCCCGCGCTGCCCGACCCCGAAGGGGCGCTGGACGCGACGGCGGAGTTCTGGCGGGAGTGGGTCGAGCAGTGCACGTACCACGGGCCCTACCGGGAGGCCGTGGTCCGCTCGCTGATCACGCTGAAGGCGCTGACGTACGCGCCGACGGGCGGGATCGTCGCGGCGCCGACGACGTCGCTGCCGGAGGAGATCGGCGGCGTACGGAACTGGGACTACCGCTACACCTGGCTGCGGGACGCCGCGATCACCCTGTCGTCGCTGCTGCGCACCGGCTACCGCGAGGAAGCGCGGGCGTGGCGCGAATGGCTGCTGCGGGCGGTCGCGGGCGACCCGGAGAACCTGCAGATCATGTACGGGATCGCGGGCGAACGGGAGCTGGGCGAGGCCGAGTTGGACTGGCTGCCGGGGTATGAGAACTCCGGCCCGGTACGGGTGGGCAACGGCGCGGCGCACCAGCTTCAGCTGGATGTGTACGGCGAGGTCACCGAGGCGCTGCACCTGGCGCATATGACGGGTCTGGCGCGCAACGACTACGCGTCGCTGCTGCAGCTCAAGCTGATCCGCTATCTGGAGAAGCACTGGGACCAGCCGGACGAGGGCATCTGGGAGGTGCGCGGGCCGCGACGGCACTTCGTGCACTCGAAGGTGATGGCGTGGGTCGCGGTGGACCGCACGATCAAGCTGATCGAGTCGGGGGACGCGGACGGGCCGTTGGAGCGGTGGCGGGAGATGCGGGACGACATCCACCGCGATGTGTGCGAGAAGGGTTACGACCAGGAGCGCAACACCTTCACGCAGTCGTACGGCTCGAAGGAGCTGGACGCGTCGTTGCTGCTGATCCCGCAGATGGGCTTCCTGCCGCCGGACGACAAGCGGGTCATCGGCACGATCGAGGCGATCCAGCGGGAGCTGTCGACGGAGGACGGCTTCGTCATGCGCTACCCGACGGCGGGCGAGGAAGCGGGCGTCGACGGCCTGGAGGGCGACGAGGGCGCGTTCCTGGCGTGCTCGTTCTGGCTGGCGGACGACCTGGCGATGATCGGCAGGGTGGACGAGGCCCGGCGCCTGTTCGAGAAGCTGCTGGGGCTGCGGAACGACTTGGGGCTGCTGGCGGAGGAGTGGGACTCGAAGCTGCAGCGGCAGGTGGGGAACTTCCCGCAGGCGTTCAGCCACGTGCCGCTGATCGACACGGCACTGCGGCTGACGGCGTCGGGGGCGTACGGGGGGTAAGGGGTAGGGGCGTAGGGGGCTGTGGGATCCCAGATCCCGTGTCCTTTTCCCACCGACGATGTCCACCGCGTGGCCAACAGGATACGGGGATGGGAATCCGCAGGTAAAGCGCCCCCTGCCGAGCCAGGAGCGGCGGCCGCGGCAGAGGAAGTGGACACGTCCACGGGACGACCACCAGCGGACACCGAGCGGGACGACCACGAAACCCGCTGGTCAGAGCGATTCCAGTGGACAGCCCAACGCGGAACCTACAGGGGCGCCCGGGTGCGTGGCCCGGCCCTGGGCGCGCCCGGGGCACACCCAGGGGGCTGCCGGGGCCCGCGCCGGATGCCGAGGGCAAACCCGCACCCGGCGCGGGACGGGTACACCGCTGTGCCGTGCCCGCCACGAAGCCGGCACACGGGTGTGCGGGGCGTCGACCCCGCTCGGCCTTCCCCGGGGCCCGTGCCTGCCACCCCGGTCGGGCCGTGCGGGAGGCTCGACATTGCCTGGCTTCTCCCCGGGATCCCCACACACCGCCTTCCCCGCGCCGTGCAGTCGGCGCACCGGGGTGCGGGGCTCGGCCCCCGCACCCACCTCCCCGGCAGGCAACGAGCAGTTAGGGGGAGCCCCGCCACCGGGAACGGGACACAGACGGCGGGGCCCATGACGCATCACGGTGCGGGGCGAACCACCCCCACGCACCGTCTTCCCGCGCCGCGAAGCCGACGCAGGGGGCCTTTGCCCCCGCCCCCGCCTCCACCTCGCCCGGTGAACGGGAACGCGCGGGCGGGCGGGGAGCCCTCCGCCGAGTCCGGATGCAAGCACCCGGACCCATGACGTACTCAGAGGCCGGGGCCCACGCGCCGAGGGCAAACCCGCCCCCAGGTCCCACACATCGCCTCCCCCACGCCGCGAAGCCGACGCACCGAGGCCCGGTGGCCCGCCTCCCGTTACGGAATAGGGGTCCCCCAGAGGGCCCGCCTCCCGGACCGATGACGTATCCGGGGGCTCCAGCCCCACAGGCCGCCCGCCTCGCGCAGGGCAGGGGAAACCCCCGCCCCCGCACCTCAGCCTCGCGCCACCACCTCGTCGTACACGCTCAAGACCTGGGCCACCGTCTCGTCCTCCGTCGGCCACGTCCCCGCCTGCGCCCGTCCCGCCCGCACCAGCTCGTCCCGCCGCCCCGCGTCGCCCAGCAGCCGCGCCACCGCCTCGCCGAGCGCGCCCGCGTCCCCGTACGGAACCAGCTCCGCCGCGTCGCCCACCAGCTCCGGGACCCCACCCACCGACGTCGCCACCAGCGGGACGCCCAGGTGCAGAGCCTCCTGGGCCAGCAGCGAGCGGGCCTCCCAGCGGCTCGGGAGGATCGCCAGGTCCGCCGCCGCCAGGAGGTCGGCGATGTCGTCGCGGCGGCCCACCAGCCGCACCGGGAGGGCCTCCGCCTCGATGCGGCGCTGGAGCGCGCCCCGCTGCCGGCCCTCCCCCGCGATCACCAGCAGCGGCACCGGGTCCAGCTCGCGCCACTGCCCGGCCGCGTCCAGCAGTGTTTCGTAGCCCCGGTGCGGCACCAGGCTTCCCACGGCCATCAGCAACGGGCGGTCGACAGCACCCAGTTCGGCACGCGCCTTGCCCTCCTGGCCCTCATCCTCGACGTCCTCGCCATCCTCGCCGACCCGCGGCGCCGGCACAGGCACAGGCACCGCCACCGGTGCGAGGCGAGCGTCCCGCGCGCCCTGGGAGCGGGCCCGGTCGACCAGCTCCGAGCAGGTGCCGAGCACAACCGCCGCCGCCCGCGCCGCCCTTCGCTCCAGCAGGCGCAGCACCCGGCCCCGCGCGCCCTCGTCGTGCGCCCGCGTGTGCCAGGTGACGACCAAGGGGACGCGCGGCATGCGCTGGCCGCTCAGCGCCAGCGTTGTGCGTACGGCGGCGTGCAAGCCGTGCGCGTGCACCACGTCCGCTCCCACGCACACCGCACGCAACGCCGCCACCGTCGCCGGGTCGCCGCGCCGCGGCACGGGCGCGAACTCCGCCCCGACGCCGACGAAATCGTAGAGGCGGTCCAGTTCGGCGGGGGCGCACACCGTCACCCGCACGCCCCGCGCCACCAGCCCCGCCGCCAGCGATCTGACGTGCGCGCTGCTGCCCGCACTGCCGCCGCCCAGCACTTGGACCGTACGAAGCTGTGTCACTCGCCAAGGATGCCAGTCCGTACGCGCGTTCCGGCACCGCCGACGCGTCGATCCGTCGTACCACTCACATAGGTGATCCCTCGCACGGAGATCCGTCTCACAGGGCTCCGGCCAGCCGTCCGCTCTCGCCGTCCGCCTAGCCGTCCGCCCTCGCTAGCCGTCCGCCCTCGCCGTCGCCAGCAGCTCCTCCGCATGCGCCCGCGCCGTCTGCGAGTCCTCCTGGCCCGCCAGCATCCGCGACAGCTCCCGCACCCGGTCCTCGCCCTCCAGGACCGTGACCCCACTCCGCGTTACCGTGCCGTCGTTCGTCTTCTCGACCAGCAGCTGCCGGTCCGCGAACGCCGCCACCTGCGGCAGATGCGTCACGACCACCACCTGCGCCGATTTCGCCAGCTTCGCCAGCCGCCGCCCGATCTCGACCGCCGCCTTGCCGCCCACGCCCGCGTCCACCTCGTCGAAGAGATACGTCGGTACGGGGTCGGTCCCCGCGAAGACGACCTCGACCGCGAGCATCACCCGCGACAGCTCACCGCCCGACGCGCCCTTGGCGATCGGCCGCGGCGGCGCGCCGGGATGCGGTGCGAGCAGCAGCTCGACCTCGTCCACGCCGGACGGCCCGTACGCCACCAGGCGCCCGTCGACCTCGACGCCGTCCGGATCCTCGGTCTGCCGGATGTCGAACGACACGCGCGCGTGCGGCATCGCGAGCGAGGCCAGCTCCGCGGTGACCGCGTCGGCGAACCGTGCCGCCGCCTCCGTACGCGTATCGGTCAGTGCCTGCGCCAGCCCGGACAGCTCGTCACGCAGCGCGTCCCGCTCCGCCGTCAGCTCGCCGATCCGGTCGTCGTCACCCTCCAGCTCGGTGAGGCGCTGAGCGCCCTCCTCGGCCCACGCCAGCACAGCCGTGACATCCGCGCCGTACTTGCGCGTGAGCTGGGTCAGCGCGGCCCGCCGTTCCTCCACCGCGGCCAGCCGCAGCGGATCGGCGTCCAGATTGTCCGCGTACCCGGCGAGTTCGCCCGCCACATCGCCGAGCAGGATCGAGATCTCGCCCATCCGATCGGCGAGCCCCGCCAGCGCCGGATCGTGGGAGCGTACGGCGTCCAGCGCCCGTCCCGCGCCCGCGACCAGCGTCGTCGCGTCGATGCCCTCCGGGTCCTCGATGTTGCCCGCCAGCGCGCCGTACGCGAGCGACGCGGCGGACGCGAGCGCCTCGGCGTGGCCCAGCCGCTCCGCCTCCGCCGAGAGCTCCGCGTCCTCGCCGGGGCGCGGCTCCACGGCCGCGATCTCATTCAGCCCGAAACGCAGCAGATCCGCTTCCTGGGCACGCTCACGGGCGCGCGTGATCAGGGTGTCGAGCTCTGTGGACACGGCCCGCAGCCGCCGGTAGGCCGCCGCGTACTTGGCGTGCGGCCCGGTGACCGCGCCGCCCGCGTACCGGTCGAGCGCCGCCCGCTGCCGCGCGGGCCGCAGTAGCCCCTGCTGGTCGGTCTGGCCGTGCACGGCGACCAGCTCATCGGCCAGCTCGGCCAGCACACCCACCGGCACGGACCGCCCGCCGATGTGGGCGCGTGAGCGCCCCTCGGCGGAAACGGTACGGCTGATCAGCAGCGTGCCGTCCTCAAGCTCGGCGCCCGCCTCCTCGGCCCGTACGGCGGCGGGGGCTCCGGCGGACACGCTGATCCGCCCCTCCACCACCGCCGCCTTGGCGCCGATCCGCACCAGCGCGGCGTCGGCCCGCCCGCCGAGCAGCAGCCCAAGGCTGGTGACGACCATGGTCTTGCCCGCGCCCGTCTCGCCCGTCACCGCGGTAAAACCGGGCGACAACTCCACGACCGCGTCGTCGATGACACCCAGCGACCGTATCCGCATCTCCTCCAGCACGGACCCGACCATACGAGGTTTCTCCCGTCCGACGCGACATCGGCCCCCTTGAGGCATCCGTAAGGCGTCCGTAAGGCATCCTCACGGCGCTCATACAGCGCTCATACGGCGCTCGTACGGCACTCCGCCTAGTGCGGCGCCCCCCGCCAACCCGAAACCGGCAGCGCGAACTTGGCCACCAGCCGGTCCGTGAACGACGCGTGGTGCAGCCGCGCCAGCCGTACCGGAACGGCCCCGCGCCGTACCTCCACCCGTGCCCCCCGCGGCAGTTCTATGGTCCTGCGGCCGTCGCACCACAGCACCCCCTGCGGCGTGTGCGCCTGCACCTCCACCGCCAGCACCGACGTCGGCGAGGTCACCAGTGGCTTGGCGAACAGCGCGTGCGCGCCGATCGGCACCATCAGCAGCGCCTCCACCTCCGGCCACACCACCGGACCGCCCGCCGAGAAGGCGTACGCCGTCGAGCCGGTCGGCGTCGCGCAGACGATGCCGTCACAGCCGAACCCGGTCACCGGCCGGCCGTCGATCTCCAGGACGACCTCCAGCATCCGCTCCGGCGAGACCTTCTGCACGGCCGCCTCATTCAGCGCCCAGTTACGGTGCACTATGTCGCCGTTGCTGCGTACGACGACATCGATGGTCATCCGCTCCTCGACCTCGTACGCGCGCGTGACCACCCGGTCGACCACCTTGTCGAGGTCGTCGCGCTCGGCCTCCGCGAGGAAACCCACCCGCCCCAGGTTGACGCCGAGCATCGGCACGCCGGAGGCGCGGGAGAACTCGGCGCCGCGCAGCAGCGTCCCGTCCCCGCCGAGCACGATCAGCAGCTCACAGCCGTCGAGTACGCCGGGAGTCGCCTCGGGGACCGTCTCGACGCACTCGGGCAGCGGCAGGTCCGCCGCCTCGGACTCCAGTACGCGTACGCCCAGGCCGCTGCGCACCAGCCCCTGTACGACGAGTTCGGCACTCCGGATGGCCGCCGGCCTGCCCGTGTGCGCGAGCAGAAAAACGGTGCGCTCCGCCGTCGCTTCTGATCTTGTTGTCAACGAGGTCCCTCCGCCACTGCACGGTCGACTTCCGCGGGATCGAGCTCGGGAGCTCCGGCCCGGAGCCACAGAAAGTACTCGACATTTCCAGAGGGTCCGGGCAGTGGACTGGCGGTGACGCCCAGTACACCCAGCCCGAGTTCCCCCGCCCTGCGTGCCACGTTCCGTACGGCTTCCGCGCGCAGCTCTGTGCTGCGTACGACCCCACCGCTGCCGAGACGCTCCTTGCCCACCTCGAACTGTGGTTTGACCATCAGCACCAGGTCGCCTTCGGGAGCCGCGCACCGGACGAGCGCGGGCAGGACGAGCCCGAGCGGAATGAAGGAAAGGTCCCCCACCACCAGGTCCACCGCCTCGCCGTTGATCGTCTCCAGTGTCAGCTCGCGGACATTGGTACGGTCCTTGACGGTCACGCGTTCATCACTCTGAAGAGACCAGGCGAGCTGTCCGTATCCGACGTCGACGGCCACGACGTGCGCGGCGCCGGCCCGTAGCAGTACGTCCGTGAACCCGCCGGTCGACGCGCCCGCGTCCAGCGCCCGCCGGCCCTCGACCTTCAGCCCGTTCGGCATGAAGGCGGCCAGCGCTCCGGCGAGCTTGTGTCCGCCGCGCGAGACATAGCCGGGGTCTGTGACGTCGGCGGTGACGACGACGGCGGCGCTGGTCTCGACCTGGGTGGCGGGTTTGGTCGCGGTGGTGCCGCCGACAGTCACCCGCCCCGCGGCGATCAGCTGGCTCGCGTGCTCGCGCGAGCGGGCGAGACTGCGGCGTACGAGTTCGGCGTCCAGACGTTGGCGGGCCACTCCTGCCACGGTGGGTTCAGCTCCTGTTGTTGTACGAAGGGGGGTACGAGTTGCCGTGCGGTGCGGGGACGGGTGCGGGGCGGGCGTCGAGCGCGGTGAGCGTGTCGCGCAGCCCGCTGTGTACATCCTCGTACACCTCACGGTGCCCGTCCGCCGGGAGGTGGTCGGCGTCAGCCAGCCGCTCCAGCTGGGCATCGATGTCCGCGTTGCCGGTTTCCACGCGCTGTACGCCGAGCGGCGCGGGCGCGGCGGGGTCGTACGCCTGAAGAACGCCGGCCGCCTCGGGGCCTGCTTCTGGGCCTGCCTCTGGTACCGGGGGAACCGGGCCCGGAATCAAGTCGCTCATGCCAAGACGCTACCGCGTAGCCCTGCGGTACCGTCGATCACGATGGCAACGACGGAACAGTGCCGCAGCGCGCTCGGCAGACTCTCGGACAACCTGGCACAGGCGGACGGCGATGTGCGCAGCGCGGCCGCGCTCGACCGTTCCCTCAGCTGCCACATCAAGGACCTGGACATCACCTTCACCGGCCGTCTCGCGGAGGGCCGGATTCGGGTGGCGGACACCCATCCGGGTCCGCCGCGCGAAAAGGCACAGATCCGCCTGGCGATGACCGGTGACGATCTGGTGGCGATGGTGAACGGCGAACTGAACTTCGCGCGGGCCTGGTCCTCGGGCCGGATCAAGCTCGAAGCGGGCTTCCGCGATCTGCTGCGCCTCAGGTCGCTGTTGTAGAGGCTGTCGCTGTCTCTGTCTCTGTCGCGGACGCTTTGGATACGGCGCCGCGCCTGCGGGCCGCCGGGACCACCAGCGGCGTCCCGGACTCCGGGTCCTCGATGATCTGGCTCTTCACCCCGAAGACATGCTCGACCAGCTCGGCGGTGACGACGTCCGAGGGCGCGCCCTCGGCGACGACCTTCCCGTCGCGCAGCGCGATGAGGTGGGTGGCGTAACGGGCGGCGTGGTTGAGGTCGTGCAGTACGGCGACGAGCGTCCGCCCCTGCGTCTCGTGCAGCTCCGCGCACAGGTCGAGGACATCGAGCTGGTGCTGGATGTCGAGGAACGTCGTGGGCTCGTCGAGCAGCAGCAGCGGGGTCTGCTGGGCCAGCGCCATCGCGATCCAGACACGCTGCCGCTGCCCGCCGGACAATTCGTCGACATAGCGCTCCGCGAGTTCGCCGACGCGGGTCGCTGCCATCGACTCCTCGACAATCCGCTCGTCCTCGGGCGACCACTGGCGCAGCAGCCCCTGGTGCGGGTAGCGGCCCCGCGCGACGAGGTCGGCGACCGTGATGCCGTCCGGCGCGATTGAGGACTGGGGCAGCAGGCCCAGTGTCTTGGCGACCTTCTTCGCGGGCAGTGAGTGGATGACCTGCCCGTCCAGCAGGACGCGGCCCTGGGACGGCTTCAGCATCCGGGACAGGGCGCGCAGCAGTGTCGACTTGCCGCAGGCGTTCGGGCCGACGATCACCGTGAAGGAGTGGTCGGGTATCTCCACCGAGAGGTTCTCGGCGATGACGCGCTGGTCGTAGCCAAGGGTGACCGACTCCGCGGTGAGGCGCTGCATACGCTGCATGGTGGTCGTGCTCCTGGATCTTTCCGATGATTCGTCTGCGTCAGATGCGCTCATATGCGTCCCGCCTTGCGTTCGGTGACCAGCAGCCACAGCAGATAGCAGCCGCCGAGCACCCCCGTCACCACGCCCACCGGCAACTGCCGCTCACCGAAGGCGTTGGTGGCGAGCCAGTCGGCGATCAGCAGCAGGGCCGCGCCCATCACGGCGGAGGCGGCGAGGTTCGGTCCGGGCGAGCGGGTCAGCCTGCGGGCGAGCTGGGGCGCGCTCAGCGCGACGAAGGCGATCGGGCCCGCCGCCGCGGTGGCGACCGAGATGAGCAGGATGCCGGAGCCCATCAGCACGCTGCGGGTGCGCTCGACGCGGACCCCCAGCGCGTACGCCGCGTCGTCGCCCATCTCCAGCATCCGCAGCGGCCGTCCGTACCCCAGCACCAGCGGGAAGAGGACGGCGCACACGGCGAACAGCGGCCGGACCTGCGCCCAGTCGCGGCCTTCGAGCGAGCCGGTCATCCACAGCGTGGCGCGGGTGGCGTCGATCAGGCTGGCCTTGGTGATCAGGTAGTGGTTGGCGGCGGTGAGCATGGCGGCGATGCCGATGCCGATGAGGACCAGCCGGTAGCCGTGGACGCCGCGCTTCCAGGCGAGCAGATAGACCGCGATGCCGGTCACCAGTCCGCCGACGATCCCGCCGCCCGACACCGCGAACGACCCGCCGTGGAAGAGCACGATCACACAGAGGGCGCCGACGGTGGCCCCTTGGCCGAAGCCGATGACGTCCGGACTGCCCAGGGGATTGCGGGAGATGGACTGGAAGATCGCGCCGCTGAGGGCGAGCGCGGAGCCGACGAGCAGTCCCACCAGCACCCGCGGCAGCCGCAGGTCCTGGACGATGAACTCCTGTGCCGGGGTGCCGTTCCCGAGGAGCGTGGCGATCACTTCGCCGGGCGGGATCGGGAAGTCGCCGCTGCCGATCAGTACGACTCCGGCGGCCAGGGTGACGGCGGTGAGCAGCAGGACGACGACGGCCGCCCGGGGATCGAACCGGACGGACAGCCCGCCGGGGCCGGGTCCACGGGTGCGTACCGCTTTCACGGTCCTCGCTGTCCTCGCTGTCTTCACTGTCTTCACGGGCTGCGCCTTCTCTGCGGCCTTCTCTGCGGCCTTCACAGCTGGGCCATCTTCTTGCGGCGTACGAGGTGGATGAAGACGGGCCCGCCGACCAGCGCGGTGACGATGCCGACCTGAAGTTCGGAGGGGCGGGTGATGACCCGCCCCAGGACGTCGGCGCCCAGCAGCAGTACGGGCGAGAGCACCGTCGCGTACGGCAGGATCCACCGCATGTCCGGGCCTGTGATGCTCCGTACGAGGTGCGGGATCATCAGCCCGATGAAGACGATCGGCCCGCAGGCGGCGGTCGCCGCCCCGCACAGCAGGGTGACGGCGAGCATCGACAGGATGCGCGTGCGGTTCAGGTTCGCGCCGAGCGCGCGGGCGGTGTCGTCGCCCATCTCCATCGCGTTCAGCGGCCGGGCGAGCAGCAGCGCGAGCACCACGCCCGCGCCGATGAACGGCGCCACCTTGCCGATGGTCCCCATGTCCGCCGAGGCCAGCGACCCGACCGTCCAGAACCGGATCCGGTCCAGGGCGGCGGAGTCCAGCAGCTGTACGGCGTTGATGTAGCCGTAAAGCGCGGCGGTGATCGCGGTCCCGGCCAGCGCGAGCCGTACGGGAGTCGCCCCGCGGCTGCCGCCGAGGATGTACACGAGCGCCGAGACGACGGCCGCGCCGGCGAACGCGAACCACACATAGCCGGTGAGCGAGGTGACGCCCAGGAAGCTGATGGCGGAGACGACGGCCGCCGACGCGCCCGCGTTCACACCCAGCAGACCGGGTTCCGCGAGCGGGTTACGGGTCAGCGCCTGCATCACCGCGCCCGCGAGCCCGAGGGCCGAGCCGACAAGCAGACCGAGCAGGGTCCTCGGTACGCGCAGGTCGTGAACGATCACGTCATTGCCCGCGCCCGAGTTGTGGAACAAGCCGTGCCACACATCGGAGAGCGGCATCGACTTGGCGCCGATGGCAATGCTCGCGACGCAGACCAGCAGCAGGAGCCCGAGGGACACCAGCAGTCCGGTGGCACGCAGGGCGTGGCGCTTCCGGGACGCGGGTGCGGATATCGGCTCCGCGCTCTGACCGCTCTGATTGGGGGGACTGTCGACCAACACGTAGTTAGGTTAGCCTACCCTCTCATCGCTCCTGGTTGAGGGAATCCCACTCCATGAACAGCCCCCACGTTCCCCGCCGCCGCCTGCTGGCCACCGCCGGCGCGCTGGCCACCGGCCCCTTGCTCGCCGCCTGCGGCGGAAGCGGAAGCGACAACTCCGCCGACTCCGGTACCGGCAAAGGGGGCTGGAGCTTCAAGGACGACCGCGGCAAGACCGTGACGGCCGACCGCACACCCCGCCGCATCGTCGCCTACATCGGCTCCGCCGCCGCCCTGCACGACTTCGGCATCGAATGCACCGGAGTCTTCGGCCCGACCACATTGAAGAACGGCAAACCCGACGTGCAGGCGGGCGGCGTCGATGTCGACAAGGTGACCATCGTCGGCAACGCCTGGGGTGAGTTCAATGTTGAGCAGTACGCGGCCCTGAAGCCCGAACTCCTCGTCACCAATATGAACCAGGCCCCCACCCTCTGGTACGTACCGGAGGAGAGCAAGAACAAGATCGAGCCGCTCGCGCCCAGCGTCGGCATCCTCTCCGCCAAGACGTCTCTCCTCACCACGGTCCAGCGGTACGCGAAGCTCGCCGAGTCCCTCGGCGCCGACCTGACAGCACCAAAGGTCGCTTCCGCAAAGACCCGCTTCGAGGCCGCCTCGGAAGAGCTGCGCCAGGCCGCCAAAGCCGCCAAGGCCAAGGGCGGCATCAAGGTCCTCGCCGTCGCCGCCCAGGCGCAGCTCTGCTACGTAGGCGCCGCGGACGATTTCGCCGATCTGCGCTACTACAAGGAGCTCGGCGTCGAGTTCGTACAACCGGCCAAGCCGGCGGCGGAGGGCTTCTACGAGGAGCTGAGCTGGGAGAACGTCGACCGCTATGCCGCCGACCTGATCATCGTGGACAAGCGCACCGGCAACCTCCAGCCCGCCGACCTCAGCAAGACCAAGCCCACCTGGCGCGACCTCCCCGCCGTCAAGGCCGGCCAGGTCACCTCCTGGTTCAACGAGGCGCATTTCAGTTACGCGGGTTTCGCGCCGCTGATCGAAGAGCTCGCTCGATCGATTCAGAACGCAAAGAAGGATTCTTGATGCCCCCTCCCGTACTACGTCCGTCTCCCGCCGCGGTCTGCTCACCGCGGGCGGCGCCCTGGGCTTCGGGGCGCTGCTCGCCGCATGCGGAGGCGACAACTCCGCCGCCGGCTCTGGTCCGGGAAAAGAGGGTTGGATCTTCAAGGACGACCGCGGAAAGACCGTCAAAACCGATAAAACGCCGAAGAACCTTGTCGCCTATGTCAGCACCGCCGCCGCCCTGCACGACTACGGCGTCGAGTGCACCGGAGTCTTCGGCCCGACCAAGCCGGTGGGCGGCAAGCCCAACCCGCAGGCGGGCACCATGGATGTCGGCAGGCTGACCAACGTCGGCGAGGCCTGGGGCGAGTTCAGCGTCGAGAGGTACGCGGCACTCAAGCCCGACCTGCTGATCAGCAATATGGTCCCGCCGCCCGGTCTGTGGTTCGTACCGGACGAGAGCAGCAAGAAGGACGAGAGCAGCAAGAAGATCGAGGCCCTCGCGTCCACCGTCGGCATCGGCGGCGCCCATGTCTCCCTCCTGGAACCCCTCAAGCGCTACGCCGAACTCGCCGAGGCGCTCGGCGCGGACATCGAGGCCAAGCAGGTCACCGACGCCAAGGCCCGCTTCGACAAGGCCGAGACGACCCTGCATACGGCTGCCACGGCCGCCAAGGCCAAGGGCGGCATCAAGGTCCTCGCCATGACCGGCGACGCCCAGCAGATGTACGTCGCCGTCCCGGACTCCTACTGCGACCTGCACTACTTCAAGGACCTCGGCATCGAGTTCGTCGAGGGCAAGAAGAGCGACAAGTGGGGCTTCTGGGAGTTCCTCAGCTGGGAGAACGCCGACAAGTACCACGCCGACGTCATCATGATCGACAACCGCTCCAGCGCCCTCCCGGTCCCGGAACTGGCGAGGAAGCCCACCTGGACGCGGCTGCCCGGCGTCAAGGCCGCCCAGACCATCCCCTGGGCGATGGAGGAGCGCTACAGCTACGCCGGGTTCGCCCCCGTACTGGAGCAGCTCGCCGCCGCCCTGGAGAAGTCGAAGAAGCTCACGGCCTGACCCGTCTGAGCCGCCCGACCCGCCTGACCGGACGCGCTTCCCGTGGCTGGGCCCTACAGCCCCAGCCGGGACAGCGCCTTCCCCGCGTCCAGCTCACAGACGCCGTCCCCGGCCTCGGTCCAGGCCGCCGCGCACAGCGCCCGGAGCCCGTCCATGGCCTCACCCGCGCCGTCGACAACCAGCGCGTCGTCCCGTACGGACGCCGTCCACCCGCCGCACAGAAACCCGCCGTCCGTCTCGGTCACTTCGGGCTGCCCGGTCAGCATGCCGCGCAGATCGGCGTCGACATACGTCGGCCGGTGCTCGGGCCGCGCGGCCAGCAGCAGCGCGCCGTCCGTCACCCCGGTCAGCACGAGCAGCGAGTCCACACCCCCGTTGAACGCGCCCTCGATGTCCGTGTCCAGCCGGTCCCCGACCACCAGCGGCCTGCGCGCACCGGTCCGCAGTACCGTCTCGCGGTGCATCGGCGGCAGCGGCTTGCCCGCCACCTGCGGCTCCGCCCCTGTCGCGATCCGTACGACCTCCACGGCGGCGCCGTTGCCGGGCGCGATCCCCCGCGCACTCGGAATCGTCAGATCCGTATTGGACGCGAACCACGGCACCCCGCGCGCGATCGCGTAACAGGCCTCAGCGAACCGCCCCCACGGCAGCTCCGGACCGCCGTACCCCTGCGCCACCGCCGCCGGATCGTCGTCGGCCGACTCCACCGGCACGAGCCCCCGCTCGCGCAGCGCGACGCGCAGCCCCTCCCCGCCGATCACCAGCACCCGGGAACCGACCGGCACCTGCTCGGAGATCAGCCGGGCGACCGCCTGCGCGGAGTTGATGACATCCGCGGGGTCCGTGGGCACCCCCAGCTCGGTGATGTGCGCGGCCACCGCGTCGGGCGGCCGGAGCGCGTTGTTCGTCACATACGCGAGGTGCATACCGCGGTCACGCGCCGTCAGTAGCGATTCCACGGCGTACGTGATCGCCTCGCCGCCCGCGTACACCACCCCGTCGAGGTCGAGCAGCGCCGTGTCGTACGCCTCGCTCAGCGCCGTCGCGCTCCCGCTCGGCCGGTTCCTGCTCAGCTGACTCATCCGTTTCCGCTCCTCACTCGAACTCTTCCGAACAGATCATCGCTCATCCCCGCATCCACATACGATGCACAGATGAACACCGAAGGTCGCGGGGACAGTGACGGTCTGCACCTGATCCCGTTCCGCGGACTGCGCTATGTCCCCGAACGGGTCGGCAGCCTGGCCGCTGTGACCTCACCGCCGTACGACGTCGTCGTACGGCCCGACGGCCTGCACCACCTGGAGTCGGCGGACCCGTACAACATCGTCCGGCTGATCCTCCCGCAGGCGATCGACCCCAGTGCCCGCCACCAGCAGGCCGCGGAAACGCTCAAGCACTGGCTTGCCGAGGGCATTCTCGCGCCCGATCCCGAGCCCGCGCTGTATGTGTACGAGCAGCGCAAGGACGACCTCCTCCAGCGCGGCGTCATAGGAGCGCTGGCCCTGTCCGAGCCGTCCGAGGGCGTCGTCCTGCCCCACGAGGACGTCATGCCGGACATCGTCGCGGACCGCGCGGCGCTGATGCGTACGACCGCGGCGAATCTAGAGCCGCTGCTGCTCACGTACCGCAGCAAGGGAGACGCGACGACCGGCGCCACAGCTGTCATCGAGCGCACCGTGCTGCGCCCCCCGCTCCTGGCCACCACCACGGAGGACGGGTTCAGCCACCGTCTGTGGTCGGTGACGGACCCTGGCGACATGTCCGAGATCAGCGCCGATCTGTCCGAGCGCCAGGCGCTGATCGCCGACGGGCACCACCGCTGGGCGACGTATCTGCGGCTGCGCGGCGAGCACTCCTCGGCCAACCCCTGGAACTACGGCCTGGTCCTGCTGATCGACACGGCCCGCTACCCGCTGCGGGTCCGCGCGATCCACCGGCTGCTGAACCGGCTCCCGGTGGCCAAGGCGCTGGCCGCACTGACCGGCTCCTTCCGCGTCCAGCACCTCGACGACGGCTGCTCGCTCGATCGGGCACTGGACACTCTGGCGGACGCCACAGCCACCGAGGGGAACGCTTTCCTGCTCGCGGGCGACGGGGGGCTCCACCTCGTGGACCGCCCGGACCCGGAACTGCTGTCCCGTACGGTCCGCCGGGACCGCCCCGAGGCGTGGCGGACGCTCGACGCCACGGTCCTTCACTCCACGCTGCTGGACCATGTGTGGCGGGTCCCGGACACCCCGGAGCACATCACGTACATCCATGACACGGAGGCGGCGGTACTCCAGGCGGAACGCACCGGGGGCACTGCGGTGGTGATGCATCCGGTACGGGAGGAGGTCGTACGGGCCCTGGCCCGGGAAGGCGTCACGATGCCGAGGAAGTCCACGTCCTTCGGCCCGAAGCCGGCGACGGGTCTCGTGCTGAGAAGCCTGGAGCTGGACTGAGAGAGGGCCTACGGCAGACGAAAGGGCGGCACCCGGTCCTGGGTGCCGCCCTTCTGTTCTGGTGTAGGTGTACTTACCTACTCAGCATCGTCACCTTCGACGTCACCTTCGACGTCACCTTCGACGTCATCGGAGTCGTCTGAGTCATCGGCGTCTTCGACATCGTCGCCATCCTCATCGATGGCGTCCACGAACTCCACGCCGTCCATCTCAGCGAGCCTGTCGGAGGCGTCGGTCGCCCCGTCCTTGTCGGCTTCGAGCGCCTTGGCGAACCACTCACGCGCCTCGCCCTCACGCCCGGCGGACAGCAGCGCGTCGGCGTACGCGTAACGCAGCCGCGCAGTCCAGGACTGTATGGAGTTGGACGCCAGCTCGGGGCCCTGCAGGGTCACGATGGCGGCGTCGATCTGCCCCATGTCCCTGCGCGCTCCGGCCGCGACCATACGCATCTCGACCTGGCCGGCCTTGTCGAGCTTCTGCACCTCGGGCTCACCGGCCATCGCCATCGCCCGCTCGGGCCGCCCGAGCCCGCGCTCGCAGTCGGCCATGACGGGCCACAGCTCGACACTCCCGGTCATCCGCCGGGCCGCCCGGAACTCGGCAAGCGCCTCCGCGTACTTCTGGTTCGCGTACGCCGCGAAGCCCGCGGCCTCGCGCACGGCAGCCACGCGCGAGGCGAGCCGCAGCGCCACCTTGGAGTAGGCGTACGCCTGCTCAGGGTCCTCATCGATCAGGTTGGCGACCATGACGAGGTTCTTCGCCACGTCCTCGGCAAGTCCCTTGGGCAGGCTCATCAGCTCCTGCCGTACGTCCTTGTCGATCTCGTCCCCGGTGACATCCTCGGGAATCGGCAGCCGCTTGATCGGCTCCCGGTCACTGCGCTCACGGTCGTCGCGCCGCGCGTAACCACCACGGTCGTCACGGGGCCCGTGACTCGCGCCACGGTCGTCGCGCCGGGGCGCGCCCGCCCGGTCGTCACGGCGAGGCCCGCTCGAACGGTCATCACGACGAGGCCCGCTCGAACGGTCATCACGACGAGGCCCACTGGGCCGGTCGTCACGACGCCCATACCCGCCACCACCGCCGCTGCTGGCGGGACGGCTGTCGGGCCGGCTGCTGGGGCGTGCCCCATAGCCACCGCCACCACCGCTGGGACGGCTGTCGGGACGACCACCACGGTCATCCTCACGACGCGGCGCACGATCCCGGTCATCACGACGATCGTCACGGCGAGGCCCGCTCGAACGGTCATCACGACGAGGCCCACTGGGCCGGTCGTCACGACGCCCATACCCGCCACCACCGCCGCTGCTGGCGGGACGGCTGTCGGGCCGGCTGCTGGGGCGTGCCCCATAGCCACCGCCACCACCGCTGGGACGGCTGTCGGGACGACCACCACGGTCATCCTCACGACGCGGCGCACGATCCCGGTCATCACGACGATCGTCACGACGCGGCCCGCTCGGACGATCGTCACGACGAGGCCCGCTCGGAGGACGGTCGTCACGGCGCGGCCCACTGGGCCGGTCGTCACGACGCCCATACCCGCCACCACCACTGCTGGCGGGACGGCTGTCGGGGCGTGCCCCATAGCCACCGCCACCACCGCTGGGACGGGAGCCATACCCGCCACCGCTGCTGGGACGGCTGTCGGGACGACCGCCACGGTCATCCTCACGACGGGGCGCACGATCCCGGTCATCACGACGGTCATCACGACGAGGCCCGCTCGAACGGTCATCACGACGAGGCCCATACCCGCCGCCGCCACCACCACTGCTGGCGGGACGGCTGTCGGGCCGGCTGCTGGGACGTGACCCATAGCCACCGCCACCACCGCTGGGACGGGAGCCATACCCGCCACCGCTGCTGGGACGGCTGTCGGGACGACCACCACGGTCATCCTCACGACGCGGCCCACTCGGGCGGTCATCACGCCGCGGCGCGCTCGAACGGTCATCGCGACGGAACCCACCGCCACCACCGCTGCTACTGGGACGGGAGCCGTACCCGCCACCGCCGCCACTGCTGCTACTGGGGCGCGACCCATACCCGCCGCCGCCACCGCTGCTGGGACGACCACCACGGTCATCCTCACGACGGGGCCCACTCGGGCGATCATCACGGCCGCCTCGGAAGCCGCCCCGGTCGCCACCGTCCCTACGACGCGGCTCGCGCTCCGGACGGTCGTCGGGAGAGTTGGTGGACATGGGCGTGGCTCCTGTCTTCGGGTACTGCAGTTCATTCTCGCGCAGTCAACCATCGGCCGCGCTTCGAAAAATGGCAAATAAAAAAGGACCCGTGACCCAGCGTGAACGCTGGACCACGGGTCCTTGAAAGATTGTTCGGCGGCGTCCTACTCTCCCACAGGGTCCCCCCTGCAGTACCATCGGCGCTGAAAGGCTTAGCTTCCGGGTTCGGAATGTAACCGGGC
>NZ_JBIUBL010000042.1:0-55265 GCF_044548015.1 Streptomyces sp. NPDC052236
AAACAAGACGCCGGATGCCTCCCTCATCCCGAGCTAGACCATGCCTGACCAGCAGAAATCAAGCGATCACGTTCGGTTGAGATACGGCTTCTCAGGGGGAGTTGGGGTGCGCAACTTCTTTGTGTCGCCCAGCAAGGTGCGTCGCTTCTACGAGGCACGAGCTGGAGTCGATCTCGTGGAGGCCGACCCCACTTCCCGCCGGTTCTCTTGCGGTGGCAGGATGCCTGATCACGGACGAGTGCGCGGGAGATCCCATGAACGATCAAGGCACCCCCGGCTCGGCAGAAGGCTTCAGCGTCTTCGCTGTCGACGCCAACTGGCCGGAATCACGGCAGGTCACGGGTCACGGCTACAACCGAGCCACCGGCGACATCCATGTGTCCCTGTGGTTCGGCTCTCCGTACTTCGACCCCCAGGTCGAGCACGTCACGGTCTTCAGCGCCTCCTCCGGCAATGCAGAGGCCAGCGAGGCCCTAGAACGGGCTTTCGAGTCCTACTACCACCCCGGCGCGGAAACCCCGGCCAGCTTGCCGGCCTCCGACCCCGTCACCATCACCACAGACGGGAAACCCATGACGTTCGAACTCTGGCGCAACAGCAGCAACCGTTGCTGGGTCGCACGGGGATGCGTCGAGAGCACTGAAGTGGTCCTGTCCGGCTCCGAGATCCAACCCAGCGAGCTCAGCCTGGTCCGCGTGAGCGACCTGACCTCGTTCTCGAACCCATTCGCGCACTACACGGCGGCCCTCAGCCCACTGTCCTGGAAATGATCTCCGCCGATACGGGAAGCGATCTCCAACCCGGCTCAGCCGCACTGGTCAGAGTCATTCGTCAACACCCCCACAAAGGGGTGAAGTTCCGCCGATCCTCCTGAGAGGGCGTTTGATGTAGCCAAATTGCCGCTTATGCCCTAGTAGGTCCCTCGCCGGGTTGGTGTGGTCTCGTCCGATATGCGCTTGGCGAGGTTGTCGATCGACGCGACATGGATCATGGCTTCGGAGCTGGCGGTGAGGGTCTCGTAGTCGCGGGCGAGACGGCGATGCATCATGATCCAACCGATACTCCGTTCCACTACCCAGCGCCTTTTCACGACGTGAAACCCTCGAACTCCGGGGTTTCTATTGAGGACTTCGACGTCGATTCCGAGCTTCGCGCCGTGCTCGACGACGGCCTTCTTGAATCCGGTGTCGACCCAGCTCTTGGCGATGGTCGGGTAGGTGTTCTTGGCCTGGTCGAGGAGGCGTATTCCCAGGGCGTTTTCGGAGAGACTCGCGGCGGTGACGGTCACGGCGAGGATCAGGCCGATCGTGTCGGTGAGGATGCCCCGCTTCCGGCCGACGATCTTCTTCGCGGCGTCCGTTCCCTGGCTGGTCACGGGCACGTTGGTGGAGGTCTTCACACTCTGGGTGTCGATGACGGAGCCTGTGGGTTCGGGCTTGCGTCCCTCTTTCACACGGGCCAGTGCGGTCAGGTCGTAATTGAGCTGGGCGAAGATTCCCTCGTCGCGCCACGCGGCGTAGTAGGCGTAGACCGTGCCATGGCTCGGGAAGTCGTGCGGAACGTATTTCCAGGGAATTCCGGTGCGGTTCATGTAGAGGATCGCGTTGAACACGTCACGGAGTTCGACTTTCGCCGGCTGCCCGGTGGGGCGGCGGTCGAGGCGGGCTTTCCGCCATGCCGTCAGGGTCGGCTCGATCAGGGCCCATCGGGCGTCGGACAGGTCGCTGGGGTACGGCTTGCGCTGACTCACGGTCCAGCGTGATCACGGAGCTGGCGGACCGTGAGGTTCCGCCACCGATCCGGCGCTTCTACCGCATCTTTAAACCAGACGGACTTCGAGGCGTAGAAGCGAGTGAAACGGACGACTGGCCGGGCTGACCGGCAGGGGGCGTAATTCGCATAGCGAATGAACCGGGATGAAGTAGGGCTACGACAAAGGTCACGCACCGTAACAAAACTATGTAAACGCCCTCTGAGAGGGCGTATGAGACTTGATGCCCGATTCTTCGTTTCGTCCAGGGTGGGCGGGCAGGTCGCGGCGATGCCGGACGGCTACGGCCCGGGCTGGGTGAACAAGCCCTGCTCGGTCTCCACCAGGATCCCGCGGTCAGTCAGCCGCTTGAGCTCCAGTCGGATGTTGTTGATGTTGTTGGGTGCGACCGTCAGGTCCATCGCCTCGCAGACCTGCCGCGCCCGCAGTGGATGGTCGGGGCGAACACCGCCATGATCTGCTGGTAGGCCGGATGGTCCGGCAGTTTCGGTGCCGGTGGCGCGGACGGTTGCGGGTCGGGCAGCTCCAGCAGTGTCTTGCGGTTGATCCGGACTTCCTCGGCGGCCCGGTTGAGTTCGTTGAGCTGTGCGGTCAGCTGCGCGATCTGCTCCTCCGTCGCCTCGGCCTGCGCGGTGATCTCTCCTTCCCGCTCCTCCAGCCGCGCCAGCACCGCCCCGAGCGTCAGCTCCCCGCCGGTCATGCGGTGCGCCAGGCCGGCGTGGTCGCCCCGGTCAACCGGCGCAATATCACCGCGGTCATCGCCCAGTAGACCCGTGACTCCGAACTGCGGGGCAGATGCTCGTAGTCGCGCACCAGCCTGCGGTACAACACCAAGATCCCAAAGGCGCGCTCCATGACCCACCGCTTGGCCTGGGGAACGAACCCGGTCTGCGCGGGGTTGCGCTCCACTACCTCCACCGCGATGCCCACCTTCTGCCCGTGCGCGACAACCGCATTCTTGAAGCCCTGGTCGACCAGAGCCTTCTCCACGGCGTCCGTGTCGGCGGCGACCTTGTCCAGCAGCGCGATCCCGACGGCGTTCTCGTGCGCCGACGCGGCCGCCACGGCCACTGCGATCACCAGCCCCAGCACGTCAACGGCCAGGCCGCGCTTGCGGCCCGGTACTTTTTTGCCGCGTCACGTCCCGTTGACTCAGCGGGCACTCCGGCCGCCGCGTGCACGCTCTGGGTATCAAGCACCACCAGGCTCGGGTCCGCCTTCCGGCCCGTCTGTTCCCGCACCTGCCAGCACAGCAGATCGTGGATGGTCTGGTCGATGCCGTCGTCGCGCCAAGTGTAGAAGTAGTACTTCACCGCGCCGGGCGGCGGAAAGTCGTGCTGAAGCAAGTCCCACTGACAACCGGTCCGGCCCTGGTAAAGCAGCGCGTTGACGATCTCCCGCATCTCGTACCGGCCCTGATGGCCACTGACCGAGGGGTGCGCACCCTTCCACGCGATGATCAACGGCTCGACCAACGCCCACTGCTCATCGCTCAGGTCGGTCTTGTAGGACTTGCGCTCGCTCACAACGACCAGCCCAACATGCCCATGCCCGCCGACCGGCCAGGACGCCGCACTGCCACACATTCAGGTGACGACAAAAAACATATGTGCTCATATACCGCCCTCTGATGGGAGGCGCCCAGGAGTCTGAGCTGCACATCGAGGCCGCCGACCGTCAGGTCGCGCACGGCGAGTGCCTCGCGAGCGGGACGGCCGAGCGTGAACGAGAGCTGATCGGCGTCGGTGTCCAGATACGGGGTCGTGAGTGCTGTGCCGTTCATGTGGCGTTGCGCGGACAGCTGATCGGCGCTCCCGGAACGCGGCGCTCTATTGGCGTATCCGTCCGGTTACGGACGGCGTCGATGGCGGGTACGGCGCCGACGACGGCAAGCTCCAGCTTCAACAATGATCCCCCGAATCCGGAACGTGCAAAGCGCCGCTGAGTAGGGCACAGGGCACATGCGCCATATGGAGGGGGAGTCCTGCTGTGATCCGGATCCCAGGGAACGGCAGAGCGCCTCCCACGCCCGGACAGAGCGCTCTTGGCCTGGCTTGGCATGGATCGCGGGCCGGTGGAAGAAGCGCGGTGCCGATCGTGTTGCCTCCTGTGACAGTCACCATGATTCACAGGCCCTGGAGGAGACATTGAGCATGACCGAGATCAGTACGGGCGGCGACCTGGTCACGTACATCAATGTCTTCACCGTCGCTCCCGAGAATCAGCGACGTCTCATCGAGCTTTCACCGGGGTCTTGAGGGCACTCGAGTGGCCAAGAGATCCCGGCCCCTGAAACGGGCGGCGCGGCATTCGCTGCGCCCGCCCGTTTCGAGGTGCCGCACTGGACCTCACAGCTAGGAGGCGACGGATTCGCTGGGCTGCTTGGCGTCGCTCTGCTGCGGCCGGCGGTCGGCCACAGTCAGCTCGCACCGGCCGTCGACGCAGGAGCGCTCCAGCCGGCCCCTCGAAATGGTCTGCATCAGGCCGATCGTCCAGCACATCGGGCACCCGCGCAGCGCGAGCACACCGACCGGTGCGAGCAGCAGGGTGACCGGTCCGAATGCCGGGATGAGCGTGACCGAACCGATCAGCGCGCCGAATCCCACCGCGCCACGTACCAGGTGCCGGGGCAGAGACGTGCTCGCGAAGTTGGGACTGTCAGTCATCGTTCCCTCCAAGAACTGAGTCGGATGCACCCCGCAGCGTGTGCTGAACCGCCGCGCGGGCTCGATGCAGCCGCGATTTCATCGCGGCGGTACTGAGGCCCAGCGCATCTGCGACCATCCGCCCGCTGTAGCCCTGGATGTCACGCATGATCAGCACATGGCGCTGGTCGGCGGGCAGGGCGGCGACGGCCGCCGCCACCCGGCTCGCTTCCAGGCGTTGCAGCACCTCGTCCTCGGCCGACAGCACGGCGGTGTCGTGGAACGGTGTCTCGTCCCGCAGCATCATCCGCGCGCGCCGCAGGCACTCGTTGCGGACGATGCGGAACATCCACGACGCCAGTGCGCCGGAAGCCCGCAGCATCCCGATCTTGCGGTAAAGGATGATCAGCGCTTCCTGAGCCGCGTCCTCGGCGTCCTCGGGCGAGGCACACAGCGAGCGGGCGAATCGCTGCACGTTGGCGTGCGAGCCGGACACCAGCGCGGTGATCGAATCGACGTCCCCCCTCTGCGCGGCGACGATCAGTTGCTCACCGGGCCAGGTCGAGTCAGCCACGTGCCCGACCTCGTTTGCGCAGCATGACGAAACTGCACGTGCACACGAGCACCACTCCGACGGCCACAGCGATACCAACGATCATGACTACCTCCACGCGTCATGTCCCGACCTTGTTGTCGGCACATATATAAGAGGCGCGAGCTTTGCGAAAGGATTCACCCCGTGCCGCCCGAATCGCGAGTTGTCACCAGTGGATCCTGAAAGAGCACTTCCCCGAGTGCGGGGTGGCCGGCGGCCGGTCCGGCCTGACCGGCCGCCGGCCACCCCGATCACCGCGACCGGTATCCCGGCCGGGAGAGGGTCTTCATTCAGTCCTCACTGATCTCGTCGAGTGTCCTGCGCAGTTCGTCGGCCAGGACGCGCAGTGCCTCGCCCCGCATCACCGTGTAGTGGTTGCCGGGAACGTCGATCAGCTTGGCGTCCCCGTTGAACAGGGCCATCCACGCCGCGGCGGTCTCCGCCGAGGCACCGCCGTCGGCGGCCCGGAAGGAGCGCACCCGGCCGCCGTACTCCGACGGGGCATAACGCAGCAGCGCGCGGAAGTTGTGCTGGAACCGGGCCACGATCCGGCCCAGGGTGCCGGCGTCGATGTCCGGCGGCAGCACACCGGCGGCCTGCGCCTCGGCGTGCAGCACCGCCACCGGCGGGCGGCCGTCGAAGGCCGACACCGGCAGCTCCCAGTCGACTCCGGCCAGACCGGCCAGGTCACGGGCGAGCCAGGACAGCAGTACCTCGTCCGTCACCGGCGGGCCGGCGGCCGGTCCCGGCTGCTCGAACAAGTCGACCACAGCGACCAGTTCCACGCTCTCGCCGGCCCGGGTGAGCCGGTCCGCCAGCTCCAGGGCGAGCAGGCCGCCCATGGACCAGCCGCCGAGCCGGTACGGGCCCTCGGGGAGCGCCTCACGCACCGCCGTCAGGTAGTGCGCCGCCATCTCCTCGATGCCCGCCAGTTCCACATCCGGGGTCTGGAGGGCGTAGAACGGCTGCTGGTCGCCCAGGAGCCGCGCCAGTTCGGCGTAGCACAGTACGTCGCCGCCCACGGGGTGCACGAAGACCAGCGGGGTCCGGCTGCCGCCGGTCCGGATCGGTACCAGGGCGGCACGTTGCTGCCCCGTCTCCGGGGCGGCGTCCCCGATCGCCTCGGCGAGTTCTTCGACCGTCGGCCGGGCGAACAGGGTGGCCAGCGGCAGCTCGCAGCCGAGCTCGCTCTGGATGCGCGCCATCAGCCGTACCGCCATCAGCGAATCGCCGCCCAGGCCGAAGAAGCTGGAGCGGACACTGACCTGCCGGCTCTCGAAGAACTCCGCCCAGATCCCGGCCAGCCGCTCCTCGATCCGGTTCCTCGGCGGGACGAACGCATCCCCTTCGCCGGCGGGCGCGTCCAGGGCGAGCAGTGCCGCCCGGTCCACCTTGCCGTTGCTGCTGAGCGGCAGCGCATCCAGCACCGCGATCGACTGCGGGACCAGGTAGCCCGGCAGGCTCTGCCGCAACCGCTGATGGATGCCGGACTCTTCGAGACCGCTGCCGGGATCGAGCACCACATGGCCGACCAGCCGCTTGGCCCCGTGCCGTTCCCCGGCAGCCGAGGCGACGGCGGACCGGATCCCCGGCACCTGCAAGAGCGCCGCTTCGACCTCGCCGAGCTCGATCCGGTACCCCTGGATCTTCACCTGGAAGTCCTCCCGGCCCAGGAACTCGATGTCGCCGTCCGGCAGGTACCGGCCCAAGTCGCCTGTCCGGTAGAGGCGTTCCCCCGTCACCGGGTGGCGGAAGAAGCCGGCCCGGGTCTTGGCCTCGTCGTTGAGGTAGCCCCGGGCGAGTCCGGCCCCCGCGATGTAGAGCTGCCCGGGCACCCAGACGGGAGCCGGCGCGAGTGCCTCGTCCAGTACGTGGAACCGCTGGCCGCGCATCGGCTTCCCGTACGGGACGCTGGCCCAGTCCGGGTCGGTCCGCTCGATCGGATAGCGGATCGACCAGATGGAGGCCTCGGTCGCACCGCCCAGGCTCCAGATCACGGCGTCCGGTACGAGCGCCCTGATCCGGTCCGGGAGCGTGACCGGGATCCAGTCACCGCTCATCATGACCAGCCGCAGGGGCAGGCCGGCGCCGAGGCCGGCCGCGAGCGTGTGCTCGGTGAACATCTCCATCAGGGTGGGCACGCTGTTCCATACCGTGACCCGGTGTTCAGCGACCAGTTCCGCCCAGCGGGCCGGTTCCCGGTGCGCGTCCGGTTCGGGCAGCACCAGGGCGCCGCCGACGGCCAGGATGCCGAACACGTCGTACACGGACAGGTCGAAGTTCATCGCGGACAGGCCGAGTACCCTGTCGTGCCGGGTGGCTCCGAACTCCTCGTTGATGTCCCTGATCGTGTTGACCGCCCCGGTGTGCTCGATCATCACGCCCTTCGGCAGACCGGTCGAGCCGGAGGTGAAGATGACGTACGCCAGGTCCGTCGGGACCGCGCCAGACGGGGGAAGCGCCCGCTGGTCGAGCTTCCCCACCCCGGGATCGTCCACGGCCAGCCGCACGACTCCCTCCGGCCAGTCGGTCCGGACCGAGATCCAGGACTGGGTCAGGGCGACGGTGATGCCCGCACTGTCCAGCAGGACCTTCAGCCGCTCACGCGGAACGCCCGCGTCGATCGGAACGTAGGCGGCGCCCGACTTGAGGATGCCCAGGGCAGCGGCGACCTGTTCTGCCCCCTTTTCCATCACGACGGCCACCAGCGAGCCGGGGCCCGCGCCCTGGTCCCGCAGCCATCGGTCCAGCTGGTTGGACAACCGGTCGAGGTCGCCGTAACTGAGCGTGCGACCGGCCGCGATCACCGCCGGGTCCTGCGGGCGGTCCGCCGCCCGCGCCAGGAAGGCCTCGTGCAGCAGTTCGGCGGGGACCGGCGCCGCTGTGGCGTTGGCCGCGGTCCTGACCTCCAGGTCCGCGCCGGGCACCAGCGTCGGGGCGGGGCGCTGCCACGTGTCCTCGTCCTGGCACAGATCGCTGATCACTTCCACGTAGGCGCCGAACATCGCGTCGACCATGCCCTCGGGGAAGATCCCCTCGCGGATGTCCCAGTTCAAGGTGAGTTCGCCGCCCTCCTCCATCACTTGGTGATCGAGATACACCTGGGGGGTGCGCACCGAGCTGTAGACCTCCCGACCCGATGTGCCCACCTTCAGCAGCTGCTCAACCACCCCGGTCACGGCCCTGTCGTCCTGCTTCGCCGCGAAGTTGATGAAGCTGGCGAACACGACCGGCATGGTCGCGCCGCCCGAGCTGCCCCGGGCCCGGTTCAGCTCCCGCAGCACCTGGACACCGCTGGCCTGGCTGTGTTCCAGGTCGCGTCCGAGCTGCTCCTGAATCCGGTGCGCCCTGGTGGCGAACGAATCGGTCGGCGTACTGCGTACCTCGAGCAAGGTGGTGCCGCTGAAGTTGCCGACCAGGCTCTCGACCTCGGGGTGCAGCGGCAGCCGATTGGCCACCATGACGTTGAGGGTGAAATGGCTGGACTTGCTCCAGGCCGCGAGCACCTGGGCGTAGGCCGTCGCCAGGGCCGCCGACGGTGTGATGCCGGCCGTGGCGGCGTGCTGCTTGAACCGGGCCAAGTCCTGCGCGCTGATGCGCCTGGCCTGCCGCCAGAACGCCGGCTTGGCGGGCGTCGCAGCGGTCTTGGCGGGCGTCGCTGCGGTCTGGACGGTCGGGAGTTCCGGCGACGCCGGCAGCGTGGCGATCCGGTTCCTCCAGTACTCCAGCGCGGCTGTGTGCGCCGGTGTGCCCTCCAGGTCCTGGGCCGCGACCACATAGTCCCGGTAGGTGATGGACAGCTCCGGCAGTGTGGCGCCCTCGCCGTGGTAGGTCGCCACCAGCTCGGCGATCACCCGTCCCATGCTCCAGCCGTCGGCGATCAGCGCGTCGAAGCCAATGTGCAGCCGGGTCCAGCGGTCACTGGTCCGGGTGGCACGGAAGTCGAACAGCGGCCACACCGAGATGTCGAACTCCCGGTACCGGTACTCCTGGTGGATCTCCTCCAGGCGAAGCGCCCGGCTCTCCTCGTCGCAGTCGGTGAGGTCCACGCTGTCGATCTCATAGGCGGGCACCGTCTTGAGCACCCGCTGAGTGCCGTCGTGAGAGATGACCGCCCGCAACTGGTCATGGCGGTCGATGATCCGCTGCCATGCCTCGCCCAGCCGCCGCAGGTCGACGTCCTCGACGTCGACCTCGATGAAGAAGAACGTCGAGAGGTCGCCGAGCTCGAATGCCCCGGTCCGCCCGATCAGATAGGCCTGCTGAAGGTCGGTCAACGGGAACGGTTCGTACCGCAGCTCAGGGTGCGGCACCAGTTCCGGCAGGTCCTGGCCAGCCAGGTCCTGGCCGGCCTCGCCTGGCCGGCCGGCCGCGGATTCGCCGAGCATGGCCAGTACTTCCGCGCCGAGTGAGGAGATGCTCCGGCTCTTGAGAATCGACACGACGGGCAGGGCGATACCGAACCTGTTCGACACGGATTTGCGGACGCTCAGCGCCATCAGGGATTCCAGGCCCAGTTGGGTGAGCGGCTCGTCCACGTCCATGTCCTCGGTCCTGGCCCCGAGCGCCCGGGCGACCGTACGGGTCAGGAAGTCCTGGATGATCTCCGGGCTCACCGCCGTATCGGCCGGCACAGCCGGCAGGACCGGCACATTCGGCGCGGCCGGCACGACCGACTGCGCCGCCTGTTCCAGCACAGCGGCCCGCAGCGGCTCCGCCCGCTCCAGCAGCGCGCCGTCGGCCTCCGCCACGATCCGGCCGGCCTCGTCGACCAGCCTGATCTCGGCGACGACGGCCGAGTCGTGCGAGATCAGCTTCGCGTGGCAGTACAGCGGCTGCGCGCCGGAGTGGCCGTGGAA
The DNA here is from genome assembly GCF_044548015.1 of Streptomyces sp. NPDC052236. Lineage (NCBI taxonomy): Bacteria > Bacillati > Actinomycetota > Actinomycetes > Kitasatosporales > Streptomycetaceae > Streptomyces > Streptomyces sp. NPDC052236. Next base: position 9,871 of record NZ_JBIUBL010000042.1, read on the forward strand.
CACGAACCGGTCGATCCCGGTGGGCAGATAGGTGAACCGCGCGGGGGGCCCCGCCGGCAGACAGGCCAGGGCGGTGTGGAACATCGCCTCGGTGAGACCGGGGTGCAGCAGATACGGCTCGGCCCGCTCCGGCGGGGGCACCCGCAGCCGGGCCAGCGCCTCGCCAGGGGTCCGCCATGCCTGCTCGACCCACCGGGTCGAGGGGCCGTGGTAGAGCCGGCGACGCCACAGCTCCCCGTAGAACTCGTCCGCTGTCAGCGCCCCGTCGAGCCCGGTACGGGCGGCGTCGAGGTCGATCCCGGCTTCCTGGGCAGGGTCGACCCGTACCGTGCCGCGGGCGTGCAGGACCCATCGGGGCGGCCCGCTGTCGGCCGGATGCGCGCAGTAGTAACGGAACGCGGTGCGGCCGTCGCCCGGTTCGAGGACGAGTTGTACGTCCTTCGTCTCGCCGGGCTCCAGGACCAGGCTCTTCGGGGCGGAGAACTCCTCGATCACGACGCTTCCGCCGCCCGCCGTCTCGCGGGCGGCCGACAGCACCGTATCGAGATACACCCCGACTCCGACCAGGGGTACGCCGCCGACGACCCCGTCACCGAGGCACAGGTGCGTCTCCGAATTGAGCCGGCCCTCGAACTGCACGAGATCCAGCGGGGACGAGATCCGGCGGCCGAGCAGCGATCGCGGCACGTCGGCCGGCTCCGCCCGTCCGGCGGTCGCGGGGGACTGCCCGCTCGGCTCCAGCCAGTAGCGCTCCCGCTGGAAGGGGTAGCTCGGCAGGTCCACCCTGGCGGGCCCGTGCGGGCCGAGGAACGCGTCCCAGCCGACGCCGACGCCGTGCACCCAGGCCTCGGCGAGGGAGCTGAGGAACCGCCGCTGACCGCCCTGGTCCCGGCGCAACGACTCGACGACCACACCGGTGGTGTCCACCGTCTCCTGGAGAGCGAGCGCCAGCACCGGATGCGGACTCGCCTCGACGAACACGGTGTGCCCGGAACGGAGCAGACCGCGGACCACGTCCTCAAGGCGCACGGTGCCGCGCAGGTTCCGGTACCAGTACTCCGCGTCAAGACCGGCGGTGTCGAATTCCCCGCCCGTCACCGTGGAGTGGAACGGCACCGTTCCGGAGCGCGGTGAGATCCCCGCGAGGTCCGCCAGTATCCGCTCCCGGATCGTCTCCACCTGAGCCGAGTGCGAGGCGTAGTCGACCGGGATCTTCCTGGCCCGGATCTTCTGGGCCACGCAGTGGGCGACCAACTCGTCCACCGCGGCGGGCTCACCCGCCACCACCGTACTGGTCGGCCCGTTCACGGCGGCGATCGAGAGCCGGTCGCCCCACGGCCGCAGGATCACGGCCAACTCGTCCATGGACAGCACCACCGAGGCCATGGCGCCCGATCCGGCCAGCGCGCGCAGCGCCTTGCTGCGCAGCGCGACGACCCGGGCGCCGTCCTCCACGGTCAGTCCGCCCGCCACCACCGCCGCCGCGATCTCACCCTGCGAATGGCCCACCACCGCGGCCGGCCGTACGCCGTAGGACTGCCACAACCCGGCCAGCGACACCATCACCGCCCAGACCGCGGGCTGGACCACATCGACCCGGTCCAGCGGGGGTGCCGTCGGCTCCCCGCGCAGTACGTCGGTCAACGACCAGTCCACGTACGGCGACAGCGCCCGCGCGCACTCGTGCAGCCGCCGGGCGAACACCGGCGACGTGTCGAGCAGCTCGGTCGCCATCCCGGTCCAGTGCGAGCCCTGGCCGGGGAACACCATGACGACGGGTGCCCCGGTGTCCCGGGCCCGGCCGTGCACGGCCGCGTCCACGTCCCGGTCGGCGATCGCGTCCAGGCCGGCGAGGAGTTCTTCGCGCTCCCCGGCGACCAGCACGGCACGGTGCTTCAACGCCGCCCGGCCGGTCGCCAGCGAGTACGCGACGTCCAGCCCCCGCAGGTCGGCGTGGGCCCGTAGGTGCGCGGCCAGCCGGCCCGCTACGTCGGGCAGCGCGGAGGCGGTCCTGGCAGACAGCAGCCAGGGCAGCACGGAGGGCACCGGCCCATCGGCAGGCTTCGCCGGTGGCTGCTCCGGGCCCTGCTCCACAATCACGTGGGCGTTGGTGCCGCTCACCCCGAACGAGGAGACCGCCGCCCGTCGGAGCCGGTCCCGCTCCGGCCACGGGACCGGCTCTGTCAGTAGCCTGACCTGCCCGGCCGACCAGTCCACCTCGGAGGTCGGCCGGTCCACGTGCAGGGTCCGGGGCAGCGTTCCGTGCCGCATCGCCTCGACCATCTTGATGATCCCGCCCACGCCCGCGGCGGCCTGTGCGTGCCCGATGTTTGATTTCATCGACCCCAGCCACAGCGGCCGGCCCTGCGGGCGGTCCTGCCCGTAGGTGGCTATCAGTGCCTGGGCCTCGATCGGGTCACCCAGCGTGGTCCCCGTGCCGTGCGCCTCCACCGCGTCCACATCGTCCGTGCCCAGGCCCGCGTTTGCCAGGGCCTGCCTGATCACACGCTCCTGGGAGGGTCCGTGCGGAGCGGAGAAGCCGTTGCTCGCACCGTCCTGGTTGATCGCCGAGCCACGGACGACCGCCAGTACCTGGTGGCCGTTGCGGCGCGCGTCCGACAGACGTTCCAGCAGGAGGACACCGGCGCCCTCGGCCCAGCCCGTCCCGTCGGCCGAGTCCGCGAAGGACTTGCACCGCCCGTCGGGCGCCAGCCCCAGTTGCCGGCTGAACTCGATGAACATCTCCGGGGTGGACATCACCGCGACTCCGCCGGCGAGCGCCAGCGAGCACTCGCCGGCCTGTAGCGACTGACAGGCCAGATGCAGCGCCACCAGCGAGGACGAGCACGCCGTGTCCACCGACACCGCCGGCCCCTCCAGGCCCAGGGTGTAGGCGACCCGGCCCGACACCAGACTGCCCCCGCTGGTCGTCGCCCGGGGCGTGCCGAACCCGTAGTCGTGGTACATGGTCCCGGCGAACACGCCGGTCCGGCTGCCCCGCAGCGCCCCGGGGTCGATCCCGGCCCGCTCGAAGGCCTCCCAGGAGATCTCCAGCAGCAGCCGCTGCTGCGGATCCATGACCAGCGCCTCGTTCGGGCTGATCCCGAAGAACGCCGGATCGAACTCCGCGGCCCGGTACAGGAAGCCGCCCTGGTGGGTGTAGGTCCTGCCCGGCTTTCCCCGCTCGGGATCGTAGATGCCCTCCAAGTCCCAGCCACGGTCCTTCGGGAAGTCGGAGACCGCGTCGATCTCGTTGGCGAGCAACTGCCACAACTCGTCCGGTGAGGTGACATCGCCCGGGTAGCGGCACGCCATCGCGACGATCGCCACCGGGTCGTCCGCAGCCGCGCGCGCCGGCGTCACGACGGCCGCCGGTGTCCGCGTCCGCGTCCCGGCCAGCGTCGTCATGATCTGCCGGGCGACCGCCCGCGACGTCGGATGATCGAAGACCAGGGTGGCGGGCAGCCGCAGTCCGGTCGCCGCGTTCAGCCGGTTACGGAACTCCACCGCCATCAGCGAGTCGAATCCGAGCTCCTGGAAGGGACGGTCCGGCTCCACCAGCTCGCTGGAGGCATGCCCCAGTGCCTCGGCGGCGAGGGTACGGACCAGCTCCTCCAGAGCGTGGTCCCGCGCGCCGTCGGGCAGTCCGGCCAGGCGCTGGTCCACCGTTCCGACCGTCTGTGCCGTCGGACGGGTGCGCGGCCCGGCCATGGCGCGTACGAGTGCCGGGACGTCGTCCACCCGGGCGCGCAGCGCGGACGTACTGATACGGGCCGCCACCGGCGCCGCCTCGCCGGACCGTAAGGCGGCGTCGAAGAGTGCCAGCCCCTCGTCGGCGGAGAGCGCGGGCAGCCCCTGGCGCCGTACCCGCAGCAAGTCGGCCTCGGTCAGCCGCTCGCTGAGTCCTGTGGTCACGTCCCACAGCCCGAAGGCCATCGAACTGGCAGGCAGGCCATGCTCACGGCGGTGGAGCGCAAGCGCGTCCAGGAACACGTTTGCCGCCGCATAGCTGCCCTGGCCTGCCGCCAGAAGGGAACCGCCCACTGACGAGAACAGTACGAACGCCGCCAGGCCGGCATCCTGGGTCAGCTCGTGGAGGTGCCAGGCGGCGTCGGCCTTCGGCCGCAGGACCGCGTCCAGCCGGTCCGGTGTCACTGTCCCGATCAGTCCGTTGTCCGCCGTCCCGGCCGCGTGCACCACCGCGGTGAGCGGGTACTCGGGGGACACCTCGGCCAGCAGTCGCCGTACTTCCGCCCGGTCGGCCACGTCGCAGGCGACCACCGTGACGACGGCCCCCAGCTCGGCCAGCTCGGTCTCCAGCTCCGCCGCCCCGGGGGCGTCCGGACCCCGACGGCTGGTCAGGAGCAGCCGACGGACGCCGTGTTCGACGACGAGGTGCCGGGCCACCAGGGCCCCCAGGCCGCCGGTGCCGCCGGTGACCAGGACTGTCCCCTCGGGAGCCGGCCCCGGACGGTCCGGATCCACCGCTTCCGCGGCGCGTACCAGGCGGGGTACCAGCACCTCGCCCCGGCGCACCGCCAGTTCGGGCTCGGCGGTCAGCACCGCCGCCGGCAGCCCGCGGTAGGACTCCGGGGCGGTATCGGTGTCGACCAGCACAAGACGGCCCGGGTTCTCCGCCTGTGCGGCACGTATCAGGCCCCAGACCGGGGCGTGGTCCAACTGGACCCGGTCGGCGTCGGGTGCTGCCGACCACGCGCCCCGAGTCACCACCACCAGCCGGGAGGCCTCGAACCGCTTGTCCGCCAGCCAGTCCTGTGCGGCGGCGAGCGCCGTCCGCAGGGCATGGCGCACCGCTTCGGGGACCTCGTCCGTATCCGGGTCCGCCGGATCGAGCGGAAGGAACACCAGGTCCGGCACTGCGCCGCCCGAGTCGATCGACTCTCCAAGACCGGTCAGATCCCGATGGGCCGAAGCGACGTCACCGAGCGCGGCCCCGATGCCGGACGCGTCGCCGCCCAGGACGGCGCACCGCACCGCCCGATCCGGCCCGGCCGCGGCCGCCGGCTGCCACTCGACCCGGAACAGCGCGTCGCCGCGGTGGCCGCGGGACGCTTCCAGCCGGCCGGGGGACACGGGACGCGGCCGCAGCGACTCGACCAGCAGCGCCGGCCGGCCGGAGCCGTCGGCCACCATCAGGGTGAAGCCGCCCGTTACGAGCGGGATCATCCGCACCCGGACCGTCGACGCGCCGGTCGCGTACAGGGACACGTTCTGCCATACGAAGGGAATGACCGTCTCGGTCTGGTCCAGCAGCGCCGCATGCATCGCCGCGTCGAGGAGTGCCGGGTGCAGGCCGTACTGGGGGCCGTCGCTCATGGGGAGCGTGACCTCGGCGTATGTCTCGTCCCCGTGCCGCCAGGCGGCCCGCAGCCCCCGGAAGGCGGGCCCGTACTCGTAGCCGAGACCGGCCAGCCTGGTGTAGGCATCGGTGAGGTCGAGCGGCTGGGCGTCCTGGGGCGGCCACACGCTCAGATCGAACCCGGCCGGCCGCGCCCCGGGAGCCAGCACCCCTTCGGCATGCTGGGTCCACCCCTCTTCCTCGGCGGCGTCCTCGGCCCGGCCGTGGATGGAGATCTGCTGCCTGCCCGAGCTGTCCGGGCCGCCCACCCGTACCTGAAGCTGGATCCGGTCCTCAGCCGTCAGGGTCAGCGGGGCCGACAGGGTGAGTTCCTCCACCGTGGCGCAGCCCACCGCGTCCGCGGCCCGCACCGCGAGCTCCACGAACGCCGTCCCCGGCAGCAGCACCACCCCGGCCACGCCATGGTCGGCCAGCCACGGGTGGGTCCGCAGCGACAGCTGCCCGGTCAACAGGTATCCGTCGTCGCCGGCCAGCGACACCGCCGCGCCCAGCAGCGGATGCTCAGCCGCGCTCAGGCCCGCCGCTGTCATGTCCCCGACCGGGTCATTGTTGGTGAGCCAGAAACGCTCATGCTGGAACGCGTAGCTGGGCAGGTCCACGGCGACGGCGCCGGTCCCGGCGAACACCGCTGCCCAGTCCGGCGACGCCCCGCGCGTATGCAGTCGGCCCAGGGCCGAGGCGACGGCCTCGTCCTCGGACCGGTCGCCCCGCAGCAGCGGCACGAACGCGGCGTCCGACAGGCAGTCGGGGCCCAGCGCCGAGAGCACGGTTCCGGGGCCCAGTTCACAGAAGGTGGTGACCCCCAGCTCGCCCAGTGCCTCGATCCCCTCGGCGAACCGGACCGCTTCCCGTACGTGCCGCACCCAGTACCGCGCGTCGAAGGCGTCCACCTTCGTGCCGGTGAGGTTCGACACGACCGGTATCCGCGGCGGGTGGTACGTCAGTCCACCGGCGATCCGGCCGAACTCGGCCAGCATCGGCTCCATCAGCGGCGAGTGGAACGCGTGGCTCACCCGGAGCCGCTTCACCTTCCGGCCCGCCGCTTCCCAGTGCGCCGCGATCTCGTCGACGGCGGCCTCGGTGCCGGAGATCACCACGGCGGACGGCCCGTTCACCGCGGCGACCGCCAGCTCCGCCTCCCGGCCGGCCAGCAGCGCCGCCACCTCCGCCTCCGAGGCCTGCACGGCCAGCATCGCCCCGCCGGCGGGCAGTGCCTGCATCAGCGCGCCCCGGGCCGCGACCAGCGTGGCGGCATCCGGCAAGGACAGCACCCCGGCCACGTACGCCGCGGTCAGCTCGCCGATCGAGTGCCCGCCGAGCGCGTGGGGCCGCAGTCCCCAGTGCTCCAGCAACCGGTACAGCGCCACCTCCAGCGCGAACAGGCCGGCCTGGGTGTACGCCGTCCGGTCCAGGAGTTCCGCGTGCTCCGTGCCGGCCGGGGCGAAGAGCACCTGGCGCAGCGGCGTCTGAAGGTGCCGGTCCAGCTCGGCGCACACATCGTCCAGCGCTTGGGCGAACACGGGATACCGGCGGTGGAGGTCCGCGCCCATGCCCGGCCGCTGACTGCCCTGGCCGGAGAAGAGGAACGCGAGCTTTCCGCCGTCCGGAGTGCCCAACGCGACCCCGGGGGCGGATCCGCCGGCGGCGAGTCCCGCCAGGCCCGCTTCCGGGCCGGGCCACACCAGCGCCGCGCGATGCTCCAGGTGCTCGCGGGTGGTCGCCAGCGAGTACGCCAGGTCCTGGACGGCCGCCGACCCGTCCGCGAGGTGGGTGCGCAGGCGGTTCGCCTGTTCCGCCAGTGCCTGTCCGCTGCTGGCCGAGAGCAGCAACGGCAGTGCCCCGCTCACCACCGGTTCCGCCTCCCGCACCGGCTCCGCGGGCGCCTGTTCAAGGATCACATGCGCGTTGGTCCCGCTGATCCCGAACGACGACACCCCCGCCCGCCACGGCCGGCCCACCTGCGGCCACGACCGTGCCTGCGTCAACAGCTCCACTCCACCGGCCGACCAGTCCACCCGACTTGTCGGCTCATCCACATGCAACGTCCCCGGCAGCACCCCGAACCGCAACGCCTGCACCATCTTGATCACACCACCCACACCGGCGGCCGCCTGCGTATGCCCGATGTTCGACTTCAGCGAGCCGAGCCAGAGCGGTTCACCCTCCCGCCCCCGGCCGTAGGTGGCCAGCAGCGCCTGGGCCTCGATCGGATCACCCAACGACGTCCCCGTACCGTGTCCCTCCACCACATCCACATCACCCACCGACAACCCCGCATCCGCCAACGCCCGCCCAATCACCCGCTCCTGGGCCAGACCACTGGGGGCCGTCAAACCATTGGACGCACCATCCTGATTGACCGCCGACCCCCGCACGACCGCCAGCACCCGATGCCCCAGCCGCACCGCGTCCGACAACCGCTCAACCACCAGCACCCCCACACCCTCAGCCCAGCCCGTACCATCGGCACCCTGCGCGAACGACTTGCACCGGCCATCCGCGGCCAGCCCACGCTGCCGCGAGAAGTCGATGAACGTCGTGGGGGTGGCCATCACCGTCACACCGCCGGCGAGCGCGAGGGAGCATTCGCCCCGCCGCAGCGCCTGCACCGCCAGATGCAACGACACCAGCGAGGAGGAACAGGCCGTGTCCACGGTGATCGCGGGGCCCTCGAACCCGTAGAAGTACGAAATCCGGCCGGACAGCACACTCCCGGCCTTCCCCGTGACGAAGTACCCTTCCACCTCGGCCGGGACCGGCCCGGTGGCGTAGTCGTGATACATCAGGCCGGCGAATACGCCGGTGTCGCTGCCCCGCAGTGCGCCGGGCGCGATCCGCGCCGCCTCCAGCGCCTCCCACGAAACCTCCAGCAACAACCGCTGCTGCGGATCCATCGCCAACGCCTCACGCGGAGAAATCCCGAAGAACCCCGCATCAAACCCAGCCGCATCCCCCAGAAAACCCCCCTCCCGCGCATACGACCGGCCCACCCGCCCCGGATCCGGGTCATACAGACCCTCCACATCCCAACCCCGGTCCACCGGAAAACCACCCACACCATCCCCACCCGCAACCACCAGATCCCACAAATCCCCCGGCGACGACACCCCACCAGGAAACCGGCACCCCATCCCCACAATCGCCACCGGCTCGCGCCGGCTCTCTTCCAGTTCGCGTACCCGCTCACCGGACTTGTGCAGATCCACCGTCAGTCGCTTGAGATACGCGACCAGCTTGTCGTCGTGCGCCACGGAAACAGCCCCCTGAGTTCGGAAATCGGTAGGTGAGCGGTAAGCCCTTCAGGGCTTACTTGAACGTTTGATCGATGAGGTCGAGCAACTCGTCCGCCGACGCCGAGGCCACCAGCGTCGCCAGGTCGGCGGAATGGGCCGGGGTACGGGCCGCGCCCAGGGTCCCCAGCAGTGCCTGCAGCCGGTCCACGATCTGCCCGGTCGTGTCGTCATCGCCGACCCCGCCGCGCAGCGCCGCCTCCAGCTGATCAAGTGCGGCGAGGCCCGGCTGGACGGACGGTACGAGCTCCGCCGCCAGGTGTGCGGCCATTTCCGGCGGTGTCGGATAGTTGAAGACCACGGCGGATGACAGCCGTAGCCCGGTGGCCGAGTTGAGGCGGTTGCGCAGCTCGACCAAGGTGAGCGAGTCGAACCCCAGTTGCATGAACGTCCGGCCGGAGCGGGCCACCTCCGCCGCGTCGAGCCCGGACACCGCCGCCGCGTGCCCGCAGACCAGATCCAGCAGGGCCCGGTCCCGTTCCCCTCCGGTCAGCTCCGTGAGCCGTGCCGCGAGCGAATCCGCTCCGGTGACCGGCGCCGCGGGTGTCACGCGCGCGTCCGCGGCCGGGACCAGCCCCCGGAGGACCGGTGGCAGCCGCGTGCCCAGGCCGCGCAGCGCCGTACGGTCCAGCCGGGCCGGAACCACCATCGCCGGCTTCGCCGAGAGCGCGAGGTCGAACAGCGCCAGACCGTCCTCCATCGACAACGGCACCAGGCCGGTCCTGGCCATCCTGGCCCGGTCGGCGTCGGTGAGGGTCCCCGCCATGCCGTCCTGATCGGCCCAGAGCCCCCAGGCCATGGCGACCGCCGGCAGCCCGGCGGACCGCCGCCGCTGGGCGAGAGCGTCCAGATACGCGTTGGCCGCCGCGTAGTTGCCCTGCCCGGCACCCCCCACCACGCCCATGATCGAGGAGAACAGTACGAACGCTGTCAGCTCCCGGTCCGCGGTGAGCTCGTCCAGATGGCGGGCGGCAGCGATCTTCGGGCGCAGCACGGCATCCAGCCGCTCCGGGGTGAGCGCGGTGACCACCCCGTCGTCCAGCACGCCGGCGGCGTGCACCACCGCCGTGAGGTCCACCCCATCCAGCAGCTCCGCGAGACTGCCACGGTCGGCGACATCGCAGGCGGCCACGGTGACGGCCGCGCCCAGCCCGCTCAGCTCCTCGACCAGTTCGCTCACACCCGGCGCCTCGCCACCGCGCCGACTGACCAGCAGGAGCTTCCGGGCGCCGTGCGCGGTGACGAGATGCCGGGCCAGCTGCCGGCCGATCCCGCCGGTGCCTCCGGTGATCAGCACCGTACGGGTCGGGTCGAGCGCCGTCGGCAGGGTCAGCACCACCTTGCCCACGTGCCGCGCCTGGCTGACGTACCGGAACGCCTCTTCCGCCCGGCCGACGTCCCACGTGGTGACCGGCAGCGGTCGCAGCTCACCACTGCCCAGCAGGGCGAGTACCTCGGTGAGCATGTCGGCAATCCGCTCGGACGGCGCCTCCAGCAGGTCGAAGAACCGGTAGTCCACCCCGGGGTGCTCGTCGGCCACCCGGCCCGGATCGCGCAGGTCGGTCCTGCCCATCTCGATGAAGCGGCCACCGCGTGGCAGCAGCCGGAGCGAGGCGTCGACGAACTCGCCGGCCAGGGAGTCGAGTACGACGTCCATCCCCCGGCCCCCGGTGGCGCTGCGGAACGCCGGTTCGAAGTCCAGGTTCCGCGACGAGGCCAGCTTGTCCTGGTCCAGGCCCAGGGCGCGCAACGCCTCCCACTTGCCGGGTGAGGCCGTGCCGTATACGTCGGCGCCCAGCCATTGGGCCAGCTGTACGGCGGCCATCCCGACTCCGCCCGCGGCGGCATGGATCAGCACGGACTCTCCGGCGCGCAGCTCCGCCAGGTCGACCAACCCGTGGTAGGCGGTCAGGAAAACGAGCGGTGCCGAGGCCGCCTCGACGAACGTCCAGCCGGCCGGCATCACCGCGACCCGCCGCTGATCCGCGATCGCCACCGGGCCGAAAGCCCCGGGGAACAGGCCCATCACCCGGTCTCCGACCGCCAGGCCGGAAACCCCGGGCCCGACCTCGGTGATCACGCCGGCTCCCTCCACGCCGAGGGCCCCCGCTTCGCCCGGGTACAGCCCGAGGATGTTCCGTACGTCCCGGGAGTTCACGCCGGCCGCCCGCACCGAGATCCGGACCTGGCCATACGTCAGCGGAGCGAGCGACTCTTCATGGGCCGCGAGGGTCAGCTCGGCCGGGGTCCCCGGCTCGGTGAACGCCAGTCGCCACGCCCGGCTCCCGGACGGCGGGACCAGCTCGCCGGCCGTGTCGGCCGGAACCAGCCGAGGCGTCAGCGGCTCACCGCCGCGCACCGCGAGTTGCGGCTCGGCGGCGACCAGCGCCAGTGCCCCGGCACAGTCGGCCGGTGACTCGACATCGAGCAGTGCGACCCGGTCCGGGTGCTCCGTCTGCGCCGAGCGGGCCAGCCCCCAGAGGGCCGCTTCCGCGGGATCGGACACGTCGGCATCCGCGGTGGTGGCGACCGCCCCCCGGGTGACCAGCACCAGGCGTGAGCCGGCCAGCCGGTCGTCGGACAGGAATTCCCGCAACAGCTCCAGTCCCCGGTGCACGGCCGAGCCTTGGGACGACATGGGTACGTTGGACCGCATGGGTACGGTGGACCACATGGGTACGCACACGAGGTCCGGAGCCGGTTCACCGGCCTCCAGTGCCGCGGCCAGGGTCGTCAGGTCCGGGTAGCCCGGTCCAAGACCCAGGTCCGTGTCGCCGAGCTCCACGACCAGTGCCGGGGCGCCCGGTTCGCCGGCCGGCGCCGGGAGCCAGTCCAGCCGGTACAGCGCCTCGCTCACGCTCGCGCCGCTCGCCGCCGGCCGCAGCACCAGCTCCCGTACCTCGGCGACCGGCCCGCCCAACTCGTCCGTGAGGGTCAGCGCCATCGCGCCGGGACCCCGCGGGGACACCGCGACCCGGACCGCCCGGGCTCCGCGCTGCCACACCGACACTCCGTTCCAGGAGAACGGCAGCACCCGCCGGCCGGTCTCGGCCAGGGTGTCGGCCACGCTCGCGTGCAGTGCGGCGTCCAGCAGTGCCGGATGCAGAGCGTACGATCCGGCGTCATCGGCGATCTCCGGCAGCGCGACCTCGGCGAAGATCTCCTCGCCCCGGCGCCAGAGCGCCCGCAGGCTCTGGAAGACCGGGCCGTACCGGTATCCGTTGTCGGCCAGGTTCCGGTACCAGCCGTCCAGCGGGACCGGCTCCGCGCCGGCCGGCGGCCAGGTTTCGGGCCCGCGAGCGGCCGGGGCCGCCTGCCCCCGGAGCGTGCCCCTGGCGTGCTGGGTCCAGGGCTCTTCGCCCCCGTCCGGCCGGGCGTGCACGGTCAGTGCCCGGCGGCCCTCGTCGTCGGGCGCGGCCACCGTCAACTGCAACTGGACCGCTCCGTGTTCGGGAAGCGGCAAGGGCGCGGTGAGGGTCAGCTCCTCGATCCCGGGACAGCCGACCTGTGTGCCGGCGCAGCCGGCGAGTTCCAGGAACGCCGTGCCCGGCAGCAGTACACCGTCGAGCACGTCGTGATCCGCGAGCCAGCCGGGCGACTTCCGGGAGACCTGGCCGGTGAACACCACCTCGCCCGACCCGGCCAGCTCCACGGCCGCCCCGAGCAGCGGATGCCCGGTGCCACCGAGCCCTAGGCGGGACACCTCGCCGCCGGCGGGCGGGCTCGGCAGCCAGAGGCGCCGGCGCTGGAAGGGGTACGTCGGCAGCTCGACCGGACGACCGCCGGGGAACACCGCGGTCCAGTCCGGTGTCGCGCCGCGCACATGCGCCCCGGCCAGCGCGGCGGCCACCGTACGCTCCTCGGGCCGGTCGCGGCGGAGCGCCGGCAGGAACACCACCGAGTCGTCGTCCAGACAGTCCTGGCCGAGCGCGGACAGTACCCCGTCGGGCCCGAGCTCGATGAAAGTCCGCACGCCCAAGGCGTACAGAGTCTCCAGGCCGTCGGCGAGTCGCACCTCCTGCCTGACTTGCCGGGCCCAGTACTCCGGCGTGGGCTCGATCGGCCGACCGGTCACCGTGGATACCAGACCGATCCGGGGTTCGGCGTGCCGCAGGCCGGCGGCGATCTCCGTGAACTCGGCGAGCATGCCGCCCATCCGGTGCGAGTGGAAGGCGTGGCTGACCGTCAGCTTCCGGACCTTGCGGCCCGCGTCGGCGAACCGGTCGGCGATCTCGGCCACCGCATCGGTGTCTCCGGAGATGACGACGGCGGCCGGGCCGTTGACGGCCGCGAGACTCATCTCGTGCTCCCGGCCGGCCAGCAGCGGCGCCATCTCGGCCTCGGATGCCTGGATCGCGGTCATCGCGCCGCCGCCCGGCAGCGCCTGCATGAGCCGGGCCCGCGCCGAGACCAGTCGGCAGGCGTCGGGCAGGTCCAGCACTCCGGCGACATGCGCGGCGGCCAGTTCGCCGATCGAGTGCCCGAGCACCTGGTCCGGCATCAGGCCCCGGTGCTCCAGCAGCCGGAACAGCGCGACCTCCAGGGCGAACAGGGCGCTCTGGGTGTAACGGGTACGATCCAGCGCCTCGGCGTCGCCGAACATCACCTCCCGCACCGGCTGGGCGTGCTCGGCCGGTGCCAGGCCCGCGGCGATCAACGGGTCGAGTTCGGCCGTTACCGCATCCAGCGCGGCGGCGAACACCGGCTCGGATTCGTACAACTCCCGGCCCATGCCGAGGCGTTGGCTGCCCTGGCCGGTGAACAGGAAGGCCATCTGGTCCTGGGCACGGGCCTGACCGACGATCAGCGACGGGTCGGGCTCACCGCGGGTCAGCGCGGTCAGCGCCCGGACGGCGTCTTCGCGGTCCGCACCGAGCACGACCGCCCGGTGGTCCAGGGCCGCCCGGGTGGTGGCGAGCGCGAAGCCGAGGTCCCGGGTGTCCGCGTCGGCGAGCCCGCGCCTGGACTGTCCCTCACCGAGGGCGTCGAGCAGCGCTGCCGCCCGGGCCCGCAGCGCCGGTTCGGTCCGGCCCGACAGCGCCCAGAGCGGAGCGCCCCGGCCCGCCGCGACCGCCGCTACCGGCGCGTTCTCTCCGGCCCGAGCGGTTTCCTCGACCGGGGGCGCCTCCTCGATCAGCACATGCGCGTTGGTGCCGCTGATCCCGAATGAGGAGACCCCGGCCCGCCTCGGCCGACGGCCACGCGGCCATGGCCGCGCCTCCGTCAGCAGTGACACCGCGCCGTCGGACCACTCCACATGGGGGGACGGTTCGCTGACGTGCAGGGTACGGGGCAGCTCTTCGTTCCGGAGCGCCATGACCATCTTGATCACGCCGCCGACACCGGCCGCCGCCTGCGCGTGCCCGATGTTCGACTTCAACGAGCCGAGCCAGAGCGGTTCACCGTCCCGCCCCTGGCCGTAAGCGGCCAGCAGCGCCTCGGCCTCGATCGGATCGCCCAGCACCGTACCCGTGCCGTGCGCCTCGACCGCGTCCACCTCGTCCGGCCGCAGCCCGGCGTCAGCCAGCGCGGCCTGTATCACCCGGTGCTGCGCCGCGCCGTTCGGCGCCGTCAGTCCGTTGGACGCGCCGTCGGAGTTCACCGCGCTGCCGACCAGTGTGGCGAGTACTCGGTGTCCGTTGCGCCGGGCGTCGGACAGCCGCTCCAGCACCAGTACGCCGACGCCCTCCGACCACGCGGTGCCGTCGGCCGCGGCGGAGAAGGGCTTGCACCGGCCGTCGGGGGCCAGGCCGCTCTGCTGGGAGAACTCCACGAACATCCCGGGAGTGGACATCACCGCCACCCCGGCGGCCAGCGCCAGCTCGCAGCCGCCGGACCGCAGCTCCTGGGCCGCGAGATGCATGGCCACCAGCGAGGAGGAACAGGCGGTGTCGACCGTGACCGCCGGTCCCCGCAGCCCCAGCGCGTAGGAGATCCGGCCGGAGATCACGCTGGAGGTGGTACCGGTCAGTCCGAAGCCCGCGACACCCGTCCCGGCCTGATGCAGCCGCGGCCCGTAGTCGCTGGGCATCGCACCGGCGAACACCCCGGTCTGGCTGTCCCGGTAATCGGCGGGGGCCAGCCCGGCCCGCTCGACGGCTTCCCAGGACGTCTCCAGCAGCAGTCGCTGCTGCGGGTCCATCGCGACAGCTTCCCGCGGTGAGATCCCGAACAGCTCGGCATCGAAATCGCCGACGCCGGGGAGAAAGCCGCCATGACGGACGTAGGAACTCCCCGGCCGGGTCGCGTCCGGGGCGTACAGGCCGTCGAGGTCCCAGCCGCGGTCGGCGGGGAAGGCGGAGATCGCGTCCCGCTCCTGGCTGACCAGCTCCCACAGCGCCTCCGGTGAGGACACCCCGCCCGGGAACCGGCATGCCATCCCGATGATCGCGATCGGCTCGTGCCGGTATCCGGTCCCGGCGCTGATCGCCGGCCCGGGCTCCGGGGCGATCAGCGCCTCGGCCAGTTCCGCCGGGCTGGGGTGCCTGTACACCACGGCGGTGGGCAGTCGGCGGCCGGTCGCCGCGACCAGTCGGTTGCGCAGTTCGACGGACATCAACGAGTCGAATCCGAGATCCTTGAACGTCAGTCGCGGCGGGACCTCGGCGGACGAACCGCTGCCGAGCACGGCGGCGCTGTGCGCCAGGACCAGCTCAAGCGCCGCCGGCCCGGTCAGCCGGGCGCCGGACCGCGCGGGCTCGGTCATTGGGTCCGGCTCCGGCTCCGGCTGGGCGGTCCCGGGAACGGACGGCGCCGTCGCGCCCCGGCGCTGTCCGTCGATCCAGTGCCGCCGCCGCTGGAACGGGTAGGTCGGCAGTTCGGCCCGGCCGCGGCCGGCGGGCAGCACCGCGGTCCAGTCCACGTCGACGCCGTGGCAGAACGCCTCACCGACGGCGAGCAGGAACCGGGCCAGGCCGCCTTCGCCGCGCCGCAGGGTGCCCACGGCGGCGGCCGGCACGCCGGCGGCCTCCGCGGTCTGCTGCACTCCGAAGGCCAGCACCGGGTGCGGGCTCATCTCGATGAAGACCTCGTGCCCCTCGGCGAGCAGGCCCGAGATCGCCGGCTCGAACCGCACGGGATCCCTGAGATTGCGGAACCAGTACGGGGCATCCAGTTCCTCGCCGGACAGCTCACCGCCGGTCACCGTGGAGTGGAAGGGCACCTGACCGGCCAGCGGCGTGATGTCGCCCAGGACCGCGAGCAGTTCATCGCGGACAATGTCCACGTGCGGGCTGTGCGAGGCGTAGTCGATCGGCACCCGGCGGGTCCGGACCGCCTCGCCGTAGCGGGCGGCCAGTCCGTCGAGGGCTTCGGGATCGCCGGCCACCACGGTCATCTCGGGTGAGTTGACGGCCGCGACGCTCAGCCCCGGCTGCCCGGCGATGTCCTGGCGGACGCGTTCCACGGACAGTGCGACGGCGAGCAGTCCGCCCTGGCCCGCGAGCCGGTTCATGGTCCGGCCGCGCAGGGCGATCAACCGGGCGGCGTCGGCAAGGCTCAGCGCCCCACTCACGGTCGCGGCGGCGATCTCACCCTGGGAGTGCCCGACAACGGCCGCCGGCTCCACCCCCACCGACCGCCACAGCTCGGAGAGGGCCACCATCACCGCCCACAGCGTCGGCTGTACTACTTCATCGCGGTCCAGGCCGGGGGCCGACAGGTGACCGCGCAGCACCTCGATGACGGACCAGTCCAGGTGGTGGCGGAGTTCACGGTCGCAGTCGCCGATCCACTGGGCGAAGACCGGCGAGGAGTCCAGCAGTTCCGCAGCCATTCCCGCCCACTGCGAGCCCTGGCCGGGGAAGACGAAGACCGCTCGGCGGGGTGGGCCGGCATGCGCGCCGGTCACCACGCCGGGGGCGGTGCCACCGTCGGCGATCGCGGCCAGCGCGGCCAGCAGCCCGGTCCGGTCGTCGCCCACCAGGACCGTGCGCCGTCCGAAGGCCGTACGGTCAGAGGCGAGGGCCCGGCCCACCGCGGACAGGCCGAGATCGGGGCGGGTCCGCAGGTGTTCGCACAGCCGGGCCGCCTGGGCGCGCAGGGCCGCGTCATCACGCGCGGAGAGCAGCCACGGAACGGGCCCGGGTCGGTCGTCCGGTCCGTCGTCCGGTCCGTCTCCCGCCGCGACGGGCTCGTCGGCCCACTCCGAAAGCACCAGGTGACAGTTGGTGCCGCCCATACCTATGGAGGTCACTCCGGCGATCAGGGACTGGTCGGGCCGGGGCCAGGGGCCGGTGCTCGTCCGAACCGCCAGTCCCATCTCGTCGAAGGGTACGAGTGGATTCGGCGTATCAAAATTCAGACTCGGAGCCAGCTCGCGCTCGCTGATACATAATACGGTTTTGATTAGTCCGGCAATACCCGACGCGCCCTCCAAATGCCCGATATTGGTCTTGACCGAGCCAATCAGGAGTGGGTTGCCTGCCGTGTGGGATTCCGCGAAGACCGCGCCGAGGGCGGCGGCTTCAATGGGGTCGCCCACTTTGGTGCCGGAGCCGTGAGTTTCGACGTACTGTACATCTCCCGGTGCGACCTCAGCCTGCTGGAAGGCCTCGCGGATCACTCGCTCCTGCGCTTCACCGTTGGGCGTGGGAAGCGACTTGCTCGCGCCGTCGTTGTTCACCGCCCCGCCTCGGATCAGACAGAGAACCCGGTCACCGTCGGCGATGGCGTCGCGTAGTAGTTTCAATGCCACCAGACCGCCGCCCTCGCCCCGGACATAGCCATTGGCCCGGGAATCGAAGGCATAACATCGACCGTCGGGAGAAAGGCTGCCGAATGCCGTCAGGGCATCCGTGCTCGCCGCGGCCAGGTTCAGATTGACTCCGCCGGCCAGGGCCAGGACGGACTCCCCCCGACGCAGACTCTCGCAGGCCAGATGCACTGCGACCAGCGCGGATGACTGAGCGGTGTCGACCACCATGCTGGGTCCTGACAGGCCCAGAGCATAGGAGATCCGATTCGCGATGATACCCCGGTGCAGCCCGGTGACGGTGTGGCCGCTCAAAACGTCAGGACCCTGTCCGTGCGTGAGCGTCGCGTAGTCATCCGAAATCGCGCCGACGAACACCCCGGTTCGACTGCCCCGGATGCCGGCCGGCACAATGGCCGACTTTTCCAGTGCTTCCCAGGCGAGTTCCAGCATGAGCCGCTGCTGCGGGTCCATCGCCGCCGCCTCGCGGGGCGAGATGGAAAAAAACGGAGCGTCGAATTCGGCTATTCGCTCCACGAAGCCGCCACGCAAGGAAACATCACCGGAAGGCCGTGAAAGCTCTGCGCGATCGGACGGCGGCGCGCCGATAGCGTCTTTGCCGCCTTGCAGCAATCGCCAGAACTCCCCTGGATTCTCCCCCTTCGGGAATCTGCAAGAGAGTCCGATCACGGCAACGGCAAATTCGGGATCAACATTTTCCGGACATGGCTTCGCCAACGCAGCACTGGTCACGATCAAGCGCCCCCCGTGGAGATCAAACAGCAAATCCCAGTAGTCCGCTGGACGCTAACACCAGAGCGAAGGCTGCTCAAGGAAAATTACAGCGAGTGACGTTGATTTTGGCGCGCGCACGACGATTCACGGAGGGGTACCCGATATTCGGCACGGCACGGAGGGCGCATTCCGCTTAATGTGGACCCCCCCGCGGAAAGCCACTCCGGAAGAGTCGATATCGGAGTCGTCGCGATATCCGGATGAGCGGGGAGACGTGCTGGCCACACAGCTGCGACGCGCCCCGGAGACGGCGACCCGGAGGCCCGCCCCGGACGATCGCCACGAGTGTTGCGGCAGCCCTCGGCAGGGCGGGCCGACCGTAGTCGCGACCGCCCCTACGCTCCTGTCGAGATCTCCTCAGGACAGGATATGAGAACGATATAACCGTCACGCTGAGTGTCCGAAAGATTGCGCCTTTCGTGGCGAACTGCCCCTGTTGCATATGAAGTTGTCTCAGACCAAGCCCCGGGATCAAGCCCCGATCAACGGCTTGACGGCACTACGTCCAGTGCGGCGCGCCGAACATGTCCACGTAGGCCCGCACCCACGCCGAACCGTTCCCCCGCCGCCAGGCGAGCACCAACCGGGTGGGTGGCACGCCTTCAACCGGCCGGTAGGTGATCCCGTCGATCGCGTGCAGCTGGGCAGTGCGGCCCGGCACCAGCGCGATGGCTCCCTGCCACATCACCGCATGCAGACACTCGTCCAGCGAGTGCACCTCTGGGCCGCGGGCGACAGCGGTCGGCTGCCAGAAAGCCCGCCAGAGCGGATCCACGGTCTCCGGCAGCCGAACGGAAGCGCAGCTTTCCAGGTCGTCGCGAGTCACCTGCGACTTCGCCGCCAGCGGGTCGGTGGTCCGCATCGCGGCGATGCAACGACCTTCGTACACGGTCCGGGTCGACAGCCCTGTCTCGTCGAACGGGGCCCAGGTGATCGCCACGTCGACCAGCCCGTCGGCCAGCCCGATCGTCGGATCGGCCAGGCTGCCCTGGTGCAGGTGGACCGTCACTCCCGGATGGCGATTCCTGAAGTCCGCCGCGACGGACGCCGACAGCGCCACCTCGCCCGGGCCCAGCAGACCGACCCGCAGACTCCGCGCACCCGCCGCCTCCCGAACCCGCTCTCGCGCGCGCTCCGCTGCGGTGAGCAGCGCGTACGCCTCCTCAAGCAGCACTTCTCCGGGCCCCGTCAGCCGCATGCCCCGCGGGCCGCGGACGAAGAGCGCGCAGTCCAACTCAACTTCCAGCTCCCGGATGCGCAGGCTGAGCGGCGGCTGAGACATGTTCAGCCGACGTGCGGCGCGGCCGACGTTGCCCTCCTCGGCCACCGCGACGAAATACCGCAGTCGGCGCAGATCCATGCGGGCACTATACCGGGAAGCTCGCTATCCAGTGCCAATCAGTATTGGACACCTGCAAGGGAGCGCTGATGTACTCGTGGAGTGCTCAAACGACTGGTGAGATGTTCCGGATCCGCCTCTACCACAGCAAGCCTCACAAGGGGAAGAAGCGCGTCAAGTCCGCGCACCAGTAAGCCGCGAGGCGCGTCCGTGACGGCCGGCCAACTATTCGCCCAGGCGGCACAGCCATGCGGCGCCGGCCACATCCGTCTTGCGGCCGGGCACGCCCTTGGCGCGCGGCGTTGACCAGGTCACGTTCAGGTCGTCTTCCAGCAGGCAGAAGGCCCCGCGCCAGTAGTCCGTCGCTTCCATCACCTGTTGCCTGCCGGCCTCCCGCATCTTGCCCGCGTCGAGAGTGCGGCGCGCCTCCCGGAGCGTCTCTCCCAGGGCCAGGAGCTGCTGCACTTCGGCAGGCTGGTCACGGACGAACCGGTTTGAGACCCAGGCAGCGAGCGTCGGCCGGCGCAGCGCGGCGATCCTCTGCGCGGCTTGCGGGCCGCCACGAACTCGTCCGGCCGCACCGCGTACACGGGCGGGCGCGGCATTCGCTGCGCCCGCCCGTTTCGTCGTGCTGCCCGGCAGGTCCTTTACTCTCCGTGACGCACGGCACCCGTTGGCCGAGTTCCCGCAGCGAGGTCGGGAGGGACTCGAATCCCGCGAGGGATCGCGATCCTTGAGCCTGCCGCAAAGGCCTCCTGACCTGCGGTTTCTCTGGTGTGCATGATGTGCGGTGTGGGCGTTACGGGCGATATCCTGACGCTGAAATGACGCTCGCGACGCTCATTTGACGCTCGTTTTGATACGTCATCAGGTAGCCGCAAGGTCCAGATCAGAAGCCCACTCGATGGTCCGATGTAGTCGAGACTTTTGCCGCGCTATTGCGGGATCTTGTGAGGAACCGCGCAGAATGACCAGGCGTCCCGTCAGGGATCACTTGTCGCGGAAGAGAGCAGGCAGCTCCGTAACCTGCTGCGATGGGTGGTCGCACCGCGTTGACCAGCAGGAATGGTCTTTCGGGTGTTTCACGCTCATGCCCGTTGATGCAGCCGGAAGTCCCAGGGGACTCCCACGCCTCCCGCTACTCTTTCGGTTCTATGCGGGGCGTCAGGGTGTGGTGTGGGCTGGTGATCATGCATCGATGGTCCGCCCTGAATGAACGGCGACGGACACTTCTCGATCGGCCTGCGGCTGGTGAGAATCCCGGTCGGCGCTCGGGGGTGGGATCAACCCCGCATGCGCGGGGATCACAATATGGGCGCGCTCACCCGTTCGCCGGCACGGGACCAACCCGTAGGCGCGGGGATCACCGTACGGAGCCTCTTACTCGTGCGAGACCGAAGGGACTACTGAGGATCTTTGCGTGGTGTCGGACCACAGGCGCCGGTCGCCGCAGTTCACAGCGGCCCTCGTCTGCGACATTACGCGGCGAAATTCAGAAGCTGTGTCACATCTCCTTTTGCAGGTCACGGGCTTGATCCGTGGCGGTGATCCTGTTTGCCGTTCGGTTGGGCGTCGATGGGCGGACATCCGAACGGCAGGGCAGCGTCCTGGTCTTCAGGCGAGAGTGAGGGCGGCTGGCAACGTCTCGGCCTGGCGTCGGGGCCGGGCCAGGCGGCGTGACATGAGCGTGATGAACGCCCACTGGCTATGGGCTTCGGCGTGGGACATGAGCCGTTCGTAGTCCCGCGCGTTGCGCCGGGCCCGCATCGTCCACGAATTGCTCCGCTCCACCACCCACCTCTTGGGCAACAGAACGAAGCCCTTGGCATCCTTGGGACGGGGAACGACCTTGATCGTGATGCCCAGGGTGTCCCGGGCCCAGGTGGCGAACTCCTCGCCGCCGTAGTCGTTGTCCGCCCAGACCAGGACGATTTCGGGGTGTTCGGCGTTCAGGCGGGTGAGCAGGATGCGGGCCGCGTCGCGGTCCTGGACGTCGGCGGGGGTGACGAGCAGGTCGACGAGCAAGCCGTCCTGATCAACGATCAGATGTCGTTTCCGCCCATTTATGTGCTTATTTGGATCGTATCCGCGCGTCGCGTTCGACACTGTTTCCGTACCTTTGACGGACTGGGAGTCCACGATCACCCGCACCGGCCACGGACAACGCCGACGGCGCAGCCGCAGCCGTCGGCGGAGCTGGTCCAGGATCCGCTTGAGGGCGCCGGCCTTGGCCCAGCGGGCGAAGTAGCCGAAGCAGGTGCGCCAGGGGATGCCGAAGTCGGCGGGCAGCGCGCGCCACTTCGCCCCGTTATCGGTGATGTAGCGAATCGCGTCGACCACACGACGCCTGGGCCACTTCTCGGGTGCGCCGCCCTTTGGCGTCTGACATGCGGGAACGGGCAGCAGCGGTGTCAGCAGGAACCATTCCAGGTCGCTGGTGTCGGAGGGGTAGCGGTAGCAAGGGAGCATGAGGAGGTCTGGGCCGCGACCGGTGGGGCAGGAGCCAACTGCGGTGCGGTCGCGGCCCGTTGCCTTCCCTCTTCGGGTTCACTCCAGGTTGGCCAGCAGCCCAGGGGTGGACTCGATCGCACCGATCTGGGCCATGACGGTACGGATGTAGGGATCGTCCGGGGTCTTCTTCTGGTGCGCGAGGAGGATCCCTTCGATGAAGTTCTTGATGCGGTGGCGCTCGGTCTCGAAGAACACCCGCTCGTTCGGCGGCGGCCGCGGCGTCGCGCGGGAAGCCGAGCTGTGCGAAGCCGCCCGGATCGCGGCCCGCGCCGATGAGCTCCATGTCGGGCGACACGCGAGTGTCAGTGCTTCCGACAGCGGAAGTGTCAGTGGCTGTGGGGCTCGTATATGAGGACGCCCATCCCGATGAGGCAGATGACGGAGCCGGTGACGTCGTAGCCGTCGGGGCGGTGGCCGTCGGCGACATGCCCCAGGCGATTGACCCGGCGACGAAGACACCCGGGACTCCCTGTGCTCAGGTTGGATACAGCGCGACCAATAAGCCTGTCCCAGCACCAAAGAGAATGAAAGTCACGCCCCACCAGTGCATTGGCACGGCCCACATCGTGTGTTCCCTGCCGTACCTGTTGAGGTGGCGGCCCCAAAACCAGAGCACCAGGCATGAGACGAAGCCTCCTACTGCTCCACCTAGATTCTCGTTGTTGGCGAGGTCCTCGCCAACTGCGCTGCCGATTACCAGCCCCAGTATGAGGATCGGGAATGTCACCCAACCCCAACCGCTCCAGGCGATGATCATTCAGTCTCCCAGTCTTGCGGTCCTCACCGACCTCGACGACTCGGTGCTCTTCCATGCGCACCATGCCGGCAGCGTCTCATTCCGTGTCGCCAGCCACTGACGTTCTGACGTCGTCCGACAGCCACATCACACTCGGGCGGCCTCATTTCACCGCCAATCCATGTGTGGTCAAGCAGCTCAAGGGCACCAAGGCCGCCGCCCAGGCGCTCGGGATCTCCCAGCGCACGGTGGAGCGGTACGTCTCGGGCAAGCTCAAGCGGCCCCGTCAGGAGCTGCGCGGCCGCCTGGAGCGCGAGGTCAAGAAGCGGTAGCAGCCGCAGACCCGCGCGAAGGCGAGGAAGAAGGCGGCGTCCACGGACGGCCTGGTCCTCTCCACCCGCGCCCGGTTCGGATTCGAAGCCGCCGGGGGCACGACCGACGACGCCCGGATCCGCGACATCACCCAGGCCCTGCCGCCCCAGTGGGCCGACCGCTTGTTCACCGCCCGCGAGCAGGGCGCAGGCGAACGGCAGCTCCAGCAGCTCGCGGCCGACGGCCTCGCCCAGATGTACTTCCGCGCCAACGACAGCCGCGCGCACGGCCTCGGGGTGGAGTTCACCGACGTGGAATGGCTCGACATCGAGCTGTAGGCCCGATCAGCGCAGACGCCTCGTCCCCGGCATTGAAGCGATGCAGTTGGTCAATTCGCTACGTCGCGTGACCTTCGGTTCCAAGACCTGGTTGTGGCCCTGGAACCGAAGGTCACCATGGTCAAGGACAGCGCGCCCCACCGTGACGGAGGCCCCGGAAGGGCGTTAAACAGATCATGATGAAGAAAATGATCGTCGTAACTGTGCTCGCAGTCTGCTTCCTGGGCATCGCTCCTCAGGCGATGGCCGTCGGCGAGCACGGCGGCACAACGAGTCTCAACGACACCCGTGCCGAGCACGACGCGCTGAACAAGCCCTGTCTCGGTGTTCCTGTCAAGGCCAACATCGGTTCCCTCGTCGGCCTCATCAACATCGCCGTCCAGGACATCCCGATCCTGTCGGCTCCGCAGATCCAGCTGTGCACCGAGAACCCCTTCCCGCCCAAGGACGACGAGCCGATCCAGCACATCTTGGACCAGATTCCCGTCCTGTCGGGCAACGGTATGGACAACCACTGACCTCGAAGTCCATCGCACCCCTTGAGCTGGGGTGTTGCGACGACCGCTAGAACTCAAGATCACGCTGGAGGGCGGGGCTTCGCGCCGTCGCGCCAGACGTTGGCGTCAACTCCCACGGGCTGCCCCGGTCCTACGGCCTGCCATGTGGTGGCGGGCCGCAGCACCGGCGGGTGGGATGGTCAGCGGGTGCTGAGAAGCTGTGTCACATCCTCTTTCTGCAGGTCACGGCGTTACGGCTTCTGGTGGTGGACGCGTGGCCAAGGTGCCCGCTGGCAGAACTAGGCTGCTGGAATGGATACGGGTGACAAAGCGGGAAGAGGTTTTCAGGTGTCTCAGTTCCCGCCGACGCGGGTGGCCGATCGCGGGCGTGGTTGGTACCGAGGTGACTGCCATGTGCATTCGGTGCCCTCAGACAGCGGCGAGCTGACGCCGGCACAGCTTGTGGCAGGTGCCCGTGCGGCAGGACTTGACTTCCTTGCGACCACGGAGCACAACACTGCCGAGACGCATGGCGCCTGGAGCCAGCACATCGGCGACGATCTGCTGGTGATCTTGGGCCAAGAGGTCGCCACGCGGACCGGACACTGGCTCGCGCTGGGGGTCCGCCCAGGTCAGATAGTTGACTGGCGCTATGGCGTGCGAGACAACGTGGTCGACCGGCATCTAGGGCCTGTATCGAGTCGTGATCAATTTGTGGGAATCGCCCTCGCGGCGGGGCCTGGACCGGTAGATCTTCTTGTGTGACGCGAGTGCAACTGACGGATGCGGAGTGGGAGTTCATCGGGCCGTACCTGCCGATCGGCGAGTACGGCCCGTACCCCGAGCGGCTGCGGCAGCAGTTCGAGGGTGTGATCTGGCGGTTCAGGACGGGCGGGCAGTGGCGGGAGATGCCGCGGGAGTTCGGTGCCTGGTCGACCGTCCACAACCGCTTCCGGCAGTGGCGTGACGCGGGCGTCTTCGAGGCACTGCTGGAGGGGCTGATCGCGCAGGCCGCGAAGCGGGGCGAGGTGGACCTGTCCCTGGTCAGTATCGACTCCACCACCGCGCGGGCCCATCACGACGCTGCCGGGATGCACCTGGACCAGGACGTCCTCACCGCCCTGGAGAAGGCTGCCGCAGAGGAGGAGAAGGCCAGGTCAAAGGGGGCGGCTGCGACGAACAAATCGGGCAGGACACCAAAGATGATCCCGAGTGGGAAGAGCGACGACGCATCCGGCGTCGGTGGAAACTCCGGCTGAAGGCCGCCCTGCTCGGTCGGTCGAGGGGTGGGCAGACCAGCAAGGTCCACCTGGTCGCCGACCGAAAGTGCCGCCCGCCGGCGTTCGTCCTGACCGCGGGACAGGCCGCGGGACAGCCCGCAGTTCATCCCCGTGCTCAAGAAGATACGGGTCCGCGGGCCCGTCGGCCGCCCCCGCACCCGCCCGGACGCGGTCGCTGGGGACAAGGCCTACTCGTCCCGCAGCAACCGGGCCCACCTGCGCAAACGCCGTATCAAGGCAGTCATCCCCGAGAAGAAGGACCAAGCTGCCAACCGGAAGAAGAAGGGCTCCAGGGGCGGTCGGCCCGTCAGCCATGACGCAGACCTCTGCAAGGAGCGGAACACCGTCGAGCGGCTGATCAACAAGCTCAAGGCCTGGCGAGGCATCGCCACTCGGTATGACAAGACCCCGGACAGCTACCTCGCCGGCCTTCACCTGCGCGCCTCGATGATCTGGATCAAAGACCTCGCCCGGACCACCCCTTGATCACAACTCGATACAGGCCCTAATGCTCCAGCAGGATTTCGGAGTCTGACCTGCGGGTTTCACCGGGCGGCTGGAGTACTAGAGCTCCGGTTCACCCTGAGCCGCACCGGGTGAGCGGAAGCCTTTCATAGCGCGTTCGCGTTGCCGGGTGGGCTGGTGGGAGTTCTCCGCCCGGTTGTTCAGGTACCGGGACTGCCGGTGCTCCACCGAGGGCATCAGCTCGCGGTGCGCCACCCCGTAGCCGCGCAGCTGGTCGGTCACCAGCACCCGCGGCATTCGGCACTACCTCTTCACAATCTTGCGGAAGAACCGCTTCGCGGACTTGGCGTCCCGCCTGCTCTGCACCAGGATGTCCAGGACGTTGCCGTCCTGGTCCACCGCCCGCCACAGGTACCGCCGCTCGCCGTCGATCTTGACGAAGACCTCGTCCAGGTGCCACTTGTCCCCCGGGCGAGGTTGGCGGCGCCGCAGGCCGGCGGCGTAGGCCGGGCCGAACTTCGCACACCACTGCCGCACCGCCTCGTAGGAGACGGCGATGCCGCGGGCGAGCATCAACTCCTCGACCTCGCGGAAGCTCAGCGGGAACCGGTGGTACAGCCACACGCAGTGCGCGATGACCTCCGCCGGGTGTCGGTACCCCCTATACGACGGCGGCGCACTCTCCACGAACGATGACCCCTCCAGCCCGATCAACCAGAAGATCATCCCACGCCATCAGCCAACGTGACAGTGCCCTGCAGCAACTGCGCCGCCCGGCCCACCTGCTGGCAGTGCGGGAGTACGCCAGCAGGCGGCCAGCGGCTGTCCATCAGGTTCGAGGCAAAGCTCAGTCCTCGTCTTGGTAGCCGTCCTCGGTGCCGTCCACGTCCGCGATTAGAGCGAACAACGACCGCTTTGGGGCGATCGGCAGGGACAGGGTTCCTTGAGCGGTTCCGTCCATGTTCGTAGCCGTGGCTGTCCAGGGCACCGTCAGCGTCCCTGACAACGGATGTTCGGTCACGGCCACGAACGCCACCATGTCCTCAGACAGCCCGACCCTCAGGTCCTCCGCTGGGAAGACAACAGTCGTCCCCTCTACCTCGATGTCCCACCGTGACGGCACGGCACTGGGCACCCCACCCATGAAGGACTGCACGATGGAGGACCCCAACGGGTCGAAGTGGAACCGATTCACGGGCCCGTACGGGCGGGGAGCCTCGGGGAGACCACTCGGAAAGGGCACCCTTCTGTCCCGCGCAACGCCCGCTACCGGGGCTGACCGCCCCCATTGTCCTCGAACAGGTCTCGGGTACGGCGCAGCAGCGCCTCCC
Organism: Streptomyces sp. NPDC052236; assembly: GCF_044548015.1. Taxonomy (NCBI): domain Bacteria; kingdom Bacillati; phylum Actinomycetota; class Actinomycetes; order Kitasatosporales; family Streptomycetaceae; genus Streptomyces; species Streptomyces sp. NPDC052236. Next base: position 36,837 of record NZ_JBIUBL010000042.1, read on the forward strand.
GTACGTGGTCCGGTGACAGGATCCGTAGCGTGGTGCCCAGGCTGAGGAGGTATGTGGCGAGCTGGTCGGCGTTGCTGCCGCCGATTTCGACGATGGTGGCATCGGGGCCGTCCGGGTGATGGGTGCCGATCGTGGGCGGGACCAGCCGTAGCGCCTGGTCCATGGGGTGCGCTAGCCGGACTGTGACATAGAGCGGGTACACGACGCCCGCGATGGATCGAGAGACGAGGAGCGCCGGGTCGGGCGGGTCGACGAGTTCGACGGTATGTCCGGTCGGCTGTACCTGTACCACCCGGTCGGCCCGGAATGTCCGCCACTGGTCCCGGGCCACGTCCCGGGCGACGAAGTACCAGCGGCGGCCTGTGTGTACCAGGCGGTAGGGGTCGATGTCCCGAACAGTGGCCTTCCCCGCATGGTCGCGGTACGAAAGACGGGTGCGCTCGCCACGACGGCAGGCGGCGGCCAGTTCCAGCAGCACGCCGGGCGAGATCTGACGTCCCTCGGGCCTGGGAGTGTGTACGAAGGTCGCATCCATCTCCCCCAGCCGGTCCGCGATTCGGGGCGGTAGGACCTGCCGTAGTTTCAACAGCGCCGACAGCGCGGCCTGGTCGCTGCCCAGGACGCCGCTGAGCGCGGCCTCTCGCAGCGCGACGGCCACGGCAAGCGCCTCCTCGTCGTCGAGGATCAGCGGTGGCACTCGGGTGCCACCGCCGAGGCGGTAGCCGCCCCAGGGTCCGGGGTCGGACTCGATGCCGTAGCCGAGTTCCCTCAGCCGGGCGATGTCCCGCCGGACCGTGCGGTCGGTGACCGCCATTCGCTCGGCCAGCTCGCGGCAGGTCCACGTCGGTCGAGTGGACAGCAGCGAGACCAGTCGCAGCAGGCGGGCGGAGGTGCTGATCACATCCCGAAGTGTTCCCCATGACCAGGACCGGAACTGTCCTGGTTCCGTCATAGCGTCCTCCCCATGAGTACCGAACCCACATCCGGACCCGCAATCCGCTTGCTGTCCGTCGACTTCGATTGCCCGGACCCCGCCGAGCTGGCCCGCTTCTACGGCGACGCGCTCGGCTTGCCCGTCGTCTACTCCAGCGACGACTTCATCCTGCTCGGCCGGGAGGGTTCACCTGGACTGGGCTTCATCCGGGTGGCCGACTACCGGCGTCCGACCTGGCCGGACCCGTCCCAGGGCAAGCAGGCTCACATGGAACTGGGCGTCGACGATCTGGACGCCGCCCACGCACGGATGCTGGCACTGGGCGCCATGGAACCCCCTGTCCAACCGCACCCCGATCAGCGGAGGGTCCTGCTGGACCCCGCAGGCCACCCCTTCTGCATCTCCACGCAGGACTGAGCATCAGCGGTCGGCCGACGACCACGGCCGCGCGCCCACGCAAGGTGGCGAACTCATCGTTGTCCTCAGTAGGAGGGCGGCGGGAGTGCGGCCGGAACAGGCAATAGCGAGTAGGAACCCCTGGTCAGCGGTCCGTGGCTCCGACGCAGCTTGCCGCCGCAGTAAATGCCGGATTTACTGCGGCGGAGCCCCTACCGTGATCACCACGACCTGCAGCGGTTTCTCCGGCCGTCGCAGGCGAGGTGTACGCATTTACTGCGGCAGTGCCGCAAGAAGTCCTCGACCATGCCCGCCTCCAGCAGGGCGACGAGCAGTGGCGAGCCAAGTACGCAACCCGCGCAGGCATCGAGGGAACCATCCACCAGGCCGTCGCGGTCACCGGGATGAGACGTGCCCGCTACCTCGGTCTCCAGAAGACCCACCTGGAGCACGTCTTCTCCGCCGTTGCGCTCAACCTCATTCGCCTCGATGCCTGGTGGAACGGCCACCCGCTCGACCGCACCCGCGTCAGCCACCTAGCCCGCCTCGACCTCTCCCTCGCCGCGTGAGAACCCGTCTTTGAACCCTTGATCAGGGCGAATCAGCTGAACGGCTGGTCCTCGTTGAGTGCCGGCCAGCCTTTTCAGCCGACCCGAGTGGGCCCTGGCGTCACCTTCGCCAGAACAGGTGGTGCGTCACGCCGCTCGGGCTGGGCACGACCTCCAGGTGGAACCGGTCCAGCAGCTCATCAGGGGACTCCCACAGCCGTAGTCCGGACCCGAGCTTTACCGGCGAGACCGCCACATGCATGGTGTCGACGAGGTCAGCATCAAGGAACTGCCGGATGGTGGTGACCCCGCCACCGAGTCGGACATCCTTGCCCTGCGCCGCTTCCCGCGCCCGTTCGAGGACCGAGGCCGAGCCGCCGTCGACGAAGTGGAACGTGGTGTCGGAGAGCGTGAACGACGGACGCTCGTGGTGGGTCATGACGAACACCGGCGTGCGGAACGGGGGCTCCTCCCCCCACCAGCCGCGCCACTCATGGTCCTGCCAGGGACCGCGCTGGGGCCCGAACTTGTTGCGGCCCATGATTTCGGCACCGATGTTGCGTGCGAAGTCTCGCGTGAAGTAGTCGTCGAGGCCCCGGCTCCCGCCGGGATCCGTGCGCATGGGCCAGCTCGCCGTGGCTCCGGCCCAGGCGAACAGCCTCTCGGGATGGTCGTGGCCGAACGGCCGCTCGAGACTCTGGTGCTCACCGGCACCGATACCGTCACTCGAGACGTTGAAGTTCATGACTCTCAGCAGTTGATCCACGTGTTTCCTCGTCAGGTCCTGTCGCGTCATCGTGTGGCGAGGCGCCGCACATCATGACGTCGAACGGGACGTGGCCGGATCGACAGTGGCCCGCAACTTTTTCCAAGGCACGTCAGGAAGCAGCCCCGCTGGCCGTGAGGCCGTGACGGACGCGGACGGCTCGGCGGTTCAAAGACGGGTTCTGACCGAATAAGCCAGCAGGATCACCACCGCGTACAAACCCCGCCGCAGGCCCTCGCCGCCCCACAGAACCACTGAGAGGCAGAGCGCCGACCGATCCAGGCGACGCGGGGGATGAGCCCCACCACCTGGAGCACGCGACAGCGCTCCAGCCGTTACTCCCCACGCCCGCGGGGAGCACGCCGCCTTCCCGCCTGACGAAGTGTCACATCCCGGTTTACCCCCGCCTTCGCGGGGAGCACTCGCCGGTACGGGACTGCGCGGACAGGATCCACGGTTCACCCCCGCCTTCGCGGGGAGCACTCATCCCGCTAGACCTGGACCTCCTGAAGCTGCTTGTTCAACTGCTCGGCGAGGGCGTCCAGTTCGCTCCGGCGGGCGGTGATCCACTGCCGCTCCTGCATCCCCGCGCCCTCCCGCGTTCTCATGGCGTGTCAGCCTGCAGACGGATCGTAGGCGGGGGCCGGTCATGGGCGCAGCCCAACCTGGCTTCCCGCCGGAGCCGATCCTGCCGGATGACCTACGCCATGGTCATGGGCCGCCGACCGCGAGTGCCCAACTCGTCATTCACACCACACCCGTGACGTGCGACTTCACGATGCACATCACTCATTGCTGCCGGATGTCTTCCGGATGGCCGGCCATGGTGGTCTCTGTGGATGTGGTGGCCGCGTCGATCAGGCGCTGAATGGCGTCGCCTGCGAGCGACGTCTGGTACGTGCAATCGCAACGCCGAGGCCCGAGCCCTGTGGCGGGGCAAGCGCGGCAGAGTGCGTATCGCCCCTGAGGAGGTCGAGTCCATCGAACGCTTCACCACATAGGACACGGTCTGAAGGCTGCCGCCGGTGACGCGGTTGTGACGCCTCGATCACGCGGTAGAGGTGCGCCGGATGCCATCCTGCTTCGGACGTTGTGTGTTGCTGCCTGGCGACAGGAGGGCGAGCGTCGGATGCCGTTGCCAGCGAAAGCTCCCAGACCACTGTCATCTCCCCCCGCTCTGGCGATGGCGCTACCGGTGAAGGACACGCGGCGGCACCAAGAGGCGAACATGGTGCTTCCCCTGGCAGGAAACGCGGCGACGACGGCGACCCTGAACAGCCTGCCGCCGGGTCTGCCGGGTGTGCCGGGTGTGCCGGGGTTACCTGGGCAGGGGTTCTTGGCCATGCAGGGCCTGGCCGGGCAGGGGACAGTGGGCAACGCGGCGGTCGCGAGTGGTGCCGTCGCCGCGCCTCGGGGGCCGGTGGTGCCTGGCGCGAAAGGACCCACAGCAGCGGCGCCTGGGCCGGGTGCGGTCAAGGCGAAGGCGCCGGCCGCACCCGCCCCCGAAGTGGAGAAGCAGGGCCGGGCGGAGCAGCCTGCTGAGCAGCAGCCTGAGAAGACCAAGGGCAAGGGCAAAGCGGAGGCAGGCGGGCGTCGGTCGCCGGGGGCCGATCCGAAGTTTCAGGCGTTGAAGAAGGATGTGGCCGCCAAGAAGCGGGTGGTGGGCACCACTCATCCGCCCGCCCGCACGGAGGCGGTGGCGGCGCAGGCGGCGGCGGTCCCGCCCGCCGATGACCAGGAGGCGCGGGGCAAGGCGGCGCATGCCGAGGACATGGACGCCGCGCAGCCCAAGGAGTTCAACAAAGAGACCTTCGTCGCGGCGGTGGAGAAGGCCATCGCCGACCGTGCTCCCAAGAACCTTGACGAGGCCGACCATTTCGGCGACTCGGGCAAGGCGGAGGAGGTCAAACAAGAAGTCCAGGGCAAGGTCGGCGAAGGCAAACAGACCTCGGCGCAGGCAATCGCCGACACCACCGCCCAAGTACCCCAGCCCGCGCCCGACGCCAAAACCGTGGTGGCGATGGCACCGGACCGACCCCCGGGCAAACCCGCCGGGCCCAACGCGAACCAGGCGGTGCCCGACACACTGCCCGCCTCGGCCACCGACATGTCCGCCGGACCCGACCAGGTCAACCAGCAGATGTCCCAGGCAAAGGTCACCGAACAGCAGCTGGCCAAATCCAACGAGCCGACGTTCAAGGCCGCACTCGCCGACAAGAAGACGATGGACAAGCACTCGGCGACAGCCCCCCGCGCGTTGCGCGGGGCCGAGGCCCAGGAACTCAAGTCCGTCAAGAACAACGCGGCCGCGATCGGGCCACCGGCCATGACGTCGATGGCCGGTACGCGGATCGCGGCCGGGCAGCAGGTGACCGCGGGCAAAACGCGGGCCAAGGGCAGCGACGAGGAGAAGCGGGCCACGGTCACCGCGTTGCTACAGAAGGTGTTCGACAAGACCAAAGCCGATGTCGAAAAGATCCTGACCGACCTGGACACCACGGTCGACACCGACTTCACCCGGGAAGAGAAGCTGGCCCGCGAGAAGTTCACCCGCGAGCACACCCAGGGGATGGAGGACTACAAGGACCGGCGCTACTCCGGGGTTACGGGGAAGGCCCGCTGGGTCAAGGACCTGTTCGCCGACCTGCCCGAGGAAGCCAACCGCATCTACGAGCGGGCCAAGGCCAACTACCTCACCGCGATGCGGCAGGTGATCACCAACATCGCCGGCACCGTGGAACGCGAACTGCGCCGCGCCAAAGACCGCATCGCCACCGGCCGCAAGGAACTCACGGCAGCGGTGGACAAGCTGCCCAAAGACCTCCAGGCCATCGGGCAGCAGGCGGCGGGAGAGTTCGCGGACAGGTTCGACGAGCTGCGCGACACCGTCAACGACAAGGGCACCGAACTCGTCGACACCCTCGCCACCCGCTATACCGACGCGGTCAAGGAAGTCGACCAGGAAATCGCCGCGGAGAAGGAGAAGAACAAGGGGCTGGTCTCCAAGGCCAAGGACGCCATCGCCGGCGCCATCCAGGCCATCATGGAGCTCAAAGACCTGCTGATGGGCGTGTTGCGCAAGGCAGTACAGGCGATCGGGATGATCCTGACCGACCCGATCGGGTTCCTGGGCAAGCTGGTCACCGCCGTGGGCGGCGGACTGAAACTGTTCATGAAGAACATCGGCAAACACATGCAGCAGGGCGTGCTGACCTGGCTGCTGGGCACCGGCTCCTCCGCCGGGGTGCGGATCCCCGCCAAGTTCGACATCCGCGGAATCCTGCTCATGATCGCCTCCCTGCTCGGGATCAGCTGGGCAAACATCCGCTCCCGCCTCGCACGCAAGGTCCCCGAACAGGCCCTGACCGCCGCCGAGACCGCGGTGCCGCTGGTCGCCGCGGTCAAACGCCAAGGCGTCGCCGGCGCCTGGGAGGACCTCAAGAGCCGTGTGGGCGACCTGAAGAAGGACCTGGTCGACCGGCTGATCAAATACCTCACCCCGACCATCGTCATCGCGGGCATCACCTGGATCCTGTCCCTGCTCAACCCCGCATCGGCGTTCATCCGCGCCTGCAAGATGATCATCGACATCGTCCGGTTCATCGTCACCCAGGCACGCCAGATCATCGACTTCGTCAACGCCGTCCTCGACGCCGTCATCGCCATCGCCCGCGGCGCCGCCGGCGTCCCCGCCATGGTCGAACAAGCCCTGGCCCGCGCCATCCCAGTCCTCATCGGCGCCCTCGCAGCGATCCTGGGCATCGGCGGCATCGCGGGCAAAGTCCGCCAGATCTTCCAGCAACTCGCCCGCCCTGTAAACCGCGCCATCGACTGGGTCATCGACAAAATCACCGGCCTCGTCAAAAAACTCTGGGCCAAAATCAAACCCAAGCCAAAGACCAAGAAGAAGCCCGGACCGAAGAAGCCACGCAAGCCTTTGTTGGCCCGCGCCAAGGCGAGGCTGCGCGGTGGCGACGACAGTCCGGTCGGGCAACGTAAGCGGCTTTCCTCCGCCTTGGCGGCAGGGGTGGCAGCGGTCAATAGGTTCCGAGGGCGCCCGGTGGCCGGGAAGATCCTGACACCGCTGCTCGCGGTGATCCGGGTCCGCTACGGCTTGGACGTGCTTCGGCCCGTCGCCAAGGGCGACCACTGGACGGTGTACGGCCGGATCAACCCGGAGGGAACACGCGACTCGGACGCGAGGACGGAAGGCGACCAGTCGACGGGCGCCAATCCCAACTTCACCGCCGACGCCAAGGAATTCGAACGCAAGCTCGCGGCGAAGGCGGCGACACACCGGGCCTCCAACTCCGCCTTGGCCACCATGGCGAGGAAGGCGAAGACCTACATCCAGGCAAAGGTGGGCCGTGAATGGGACCGCAAGGCCTACATTCTTCGGGCGAAGGTAGGCAAAAAGACGGGTACCGCCCCGGATCCTGCCGATGCGATGCTGGCCGAGATCCTCACGAAGATCGGCCAGGACGATTTCAAGAAGTCGGGCTACGTTGGGAAGAAGGTCACCGATGTGATGGCCGTCTTCGATAAGGGCACCCTTACCGAGCGGTTTGTTCATATCGTGGAGTTCTTCACCAACATCCTTGCCAAGGATCTGATGGACCAAGACGCGGAAGCCGAGATCGAGCAATACATCGTACAGTCCAACTTGAACATGGTTTTCCTGGAGGCTCGACGCGGGGAGATGCGAGCTCAAGGACTGGACCCGGAAAGCGATATACCGCAACGCCAGGTAACGCGCGCAATCGCGCCGCTTCCACCGGGCGGCGCCGTCGAGAAACATCAAGACCCGGCGAGGAAGAAGCGGCCCGAAGGCGAGAGCCGCGAACTCGGCCTCACGCTTGAGCAGACCGGCTTCAGGTTCAGCGCTCGCCAGGTGCGGATGCACAAAGAGCTCGCCCCGGAATGGGACAGAAGCAAGCCACTACGGTGGGTCGCGGGTGCGAAGACCTGGATGATCGTGGAACACAACGAATGGGTTCGGGAACAGCTCCAGTCCGGCCTCCCGCTCGGCGCCGGGCCGTCCGGCACGACCAATACGATGATGAGCGCGGCCGAGGCGCTCGGCGCGGAGACATATTCCACCCGCCTCGCGTGCATCGCGTTCCTGGTCGGGGCGCAACACCACACCCTGATCGAGGTCATGGTCGCGGCCGAGCCATTCGGGTGTGACTTCACGCGGGGGCAGAAAATCTATCGGAACGTCAAACCGCTCAACGAGGCCACATTGCGAGCCTGCGGCAAGAACGGCAGGTTCCCCGACGAGCCGACCCCGGGCACCACGGCGGCCAAACCGTGACCAGGTTCTGCCGTCGGTTTCCGGAGCTTGTGGGAACGCGCTACTGGCTGCCACCCGAGCCGTTCGAGTTCGGCTGGACTGCCGCCGTGGGCTGCAACAACCTGCGCTGCGAACGCTGCGGCGAGCCGGTGCGTTCCGAGGTGCCAGCAGACGGGGAGCGCCGACACTACGCCTGCGCGTGCCGGCAGCAGGATCTGGGGGGGACCTATCGGATAGGTGGGGAGTCGGACGACCTGTACCCGATGGCTCTCACGGAGTGGGGCTGCGCAGGACACCCGGATTTCACACTCCCCGCCACACTGGACGGCGTGCGGCTCGACACTGCCACCGACTGGGACACGCTGGCCGCCGACGCGATCCTGGATCCGCCCTTCGAGCCGCCGGGTGTTGAGCTGAACGCGGCGTGGATCACCCGGCTTTACCGCCTCCTCGGCATCGAGCGCGCGCTTGTGAGCCGCGCCGTCGCCGGTCTGTTGAGTGCCGAGAATCCGCGCCTCGTAAAAGGTGCGTACCATTTCTTCTGCAACGAACGAGAAGCTGTGGGTGTCGAAGAGGTGGCCGGATCGGTGGCTGCCCGTCAGAAGTGGCTCACCGCCACCCCGGATCCGAAGCGGCCTTCATCCCCATTGCTCAACCATGCGGCGCTGCTACTGCACCGCCGCCTCATGGTCACCGACGAAAACGGCAACCCGGCCGACCGGACGGCGCTTGAGGTGGCCAAGGAACTCGCACTCACCGGCGTCGGCCCCAGCCATACTCCATTGACCTTCAGCGACCACGACCCCGAATGGCTCTTGACTCACGCGGTTGGTCTGGTGCGCGCGAACAGCAGATGGATCAGCATGCTGGTCTACGTCATGGCACGCACTGGATCGGAGCGACGGAAGCATGTCCTTCGCGACATCGCAGGCGTCGCACCTGAACGGGTTCGGCAGGCGATAGAACAACATTTTCAAGAACCTGAGCGTGGAGAACTCTTGACGTTCATCGCGTGACGACGGCCTGACCCGCATCACCCGCGAGCTGGACACAGGGAACAAAAAACCGGGTGCCCGTACCGAAGTACGTGCGCCCGATCATGGCACCCAGGTTCAGAAACCGGAACATAGTAGGGTCGGGACTGGCGCGGTGGCTGCCGCTCCGTTTCCAGTCCCCGACCCTACTGAGCGCACCCGCGCGCAGGTCCATACCGGGCTTGCTCATCTGCGCAAGGTCGCTGCGGCGAAGGGCCTTCCGCCCGTGACCTGGGACAAACGATGGGGATACCGGATGCTGGACGATGCGCCGGAGGTGTGGATCGGCTACGAGCGGGCGTTCTTCGAGGCCGTCCACCACCGGGTGGAGAACTTCATCGCCGGGACCCTTGTCCCGCACCAGAAGAAGACCCCGAACGATCCCTACATCCGCACGGTCATGGCGCAGATGGGTGCGATTGAGTCCACCCTTCAGCTGCTGGCCAGCCTGGAGTGAACCGGAGCACGAGAGGCAACGGGCCGCGGCCGTCCCGCAGTTGGCCCCATCCACCGGTCGCGGCCCGGCACCGTCATGTTGCTGCCCCGCTACCGCTACCCCTCCGACACCAGCGACCTCGAATGGGCCCTGCTCAAAGCGCTCCTCCCGACTCCCGCCTGCCAGACTCCCAAGGGGGGCGCTCCGGAGAAATGGCCTCGGCGCCGCGTGGTCGACGCCATCCGCTACATCACCGACAACGGGGCGAAATGGCGCGCGCTGCCCGCCGACTTCGGCATCCCGTGGCGCACCGTGTTCGGATACTTCGCTCGCTGGGCAAAGGCCGGCGCACTCAAGCGGATCCTTGACCAGCTCCGCCGGCGGCTACGGCTGCGCCGCCGGCGCTGCCTGAGGTGATCCCCGTGGCGTGGACACACCTGACAATGGATCTTGATGGTCCAGGAAGGTGTAGATCCACATGGCACGGCCCTCGAAGTACAGTGCGGAGTTCCGGTCCGACGCGATCGCGTTGTGGCGGGCCTCGGCGGGCAGGCGGACGTTCAATGACGTCGCGGTCGATCTGAACGTGAACCCCGAGACGCTCCGCACCTGGGTGCGTGACGCCGACGGCAGTCCGGCCCTCGACAGCGCCTCGCAGGGCATGGAGGGCGAGCTGGCCCGGCTGCGGGCAGAGAACGCCCGGCTTCTGAAGAACGAGAAGGAATGGCAGCTGGAGCGGGAGATCCTCCGCCGGGCGGCTGCCTATTTCGCCCGGGAGATGAAGTGAAGACCGCTGCTTGGGACTTCGTCTCCGCCCATGCCGAGATGTACGGCATCAAGCGGATATGCCGGGTGCTGGAGGTCTCCCGCTCGGGCTACTACCGGTGGATCGCCGGCGCCGAAGCGCGGGCCGAGCGGCAGGCCGCCGAGGACGCCCTGGTCGCGGAGATCCGCGAGATCCACGCCGAACATCGCGAGAACTGCGGCGCGTTGCGGGTCCACGCCGAGCTGCGCGGCTTCGGCCACACGGTCAACCGCAAGCGGGTCGCGCGCCTGATGCGCAAGCATCGCATCGTCGGCCGCCACCTGCGGAAGAAGAAGCGCACTACCATCGCGGACCGTCTCTCGCCACCGGCACCGGACCTGGTCCAAAGGGACTTCACCGCCGACGCTCTGGACGAGAAGTGGTGCGGAGACATCACATACGTGCAGGTCGGAGCCACGTGGCTCTACCTCGCCTGCGTCATCGACATCCGTTCCCGCCGAGTACTCGGCTGGTCGATGGCCCCGCACATGCGAGCCGAACTCGTCATCGACGCGCTCCAGAACGCGGTCGCCGCCCATGGCGGAAATGTCGCCGGGGTGATCTTCCACGCGGACCGCGGATCGCAGTACACCTCGGCCGCGTTCGCCCAGGTCTGCGACCGGTACAGCATCCGCAGGAGCATGGGCAGGGTCGGCTCGAGCTATGACAACGCCCTGGCCGAGAGTTTCTGGCAGGGGCTAAAAAGGGAGACGATGCACAGGAAGCTGTTCTTGACGATGCGGCAGGCGAGGCTGGAGATCTTCCAGTGGCTCACCTACTACAACGCCCTGGCGAGGCATCGCCACTCGGTATGACAAGACCCCGGACAGCTACCTCGCCGGCCTTCACCTGCGCGCCTCGATGATCTGGATCAAAGACCTCACCCGGACCACCCCTTGATCACAACTCGATACAGGCCCTAGTGCTGTGACCGCGAAGGTTCACCGGGTTGCCGGTTCTGTTGAGCACCGAACCCTCGGTTGCGTGGGGTGGCCGTGTGGAAACCCATTCGACTCATACAACCGACCCGCTTATCGTGCCTGCCATGCAGATCACCACGATCGATCCACAGCAACGGTCCTACGGCCAGGGCGTTGTGGTCACCGACGCCGCGAGGCTGGTGTTCATCAGCGGCCAGGTCCCGGAGGACACCGACGGGCACGTCCCGGATGACTTCGACAGTCAGTGCCGGCTGGCCTGGCGCAACGTACTGACTGTGCTGGAAGCAGCGGACATGACCGTGCGCGATTTGGCGAAGGTCACCGTCTTCCTGTCCGACCGGCGCTACCGGGAGGCCAACGCCCAGATCCGCCATGAAATCCTGGGCGACCACAGCCCCGCTCTGACCGTCATCATCACGGGTATCTACGACGGGGCCTGGTTGCTGGAGATCGAAGCAGTCGCGGCGGCCTGAGCGTCGACTTCCCTGCCTCTTTCGGGCCCGATTGGATAGAGGGACACATCCGATCGGGCCGTGGACACTGCGTGACCACACATGCATCGCAGCCTCCTCGTGCCCCTGAAGGCCTGAGCCGCAGAGCTCAGCGCTTCGTTCGCGTGCACGGGCTTCGCGTCCCGGGCCTGGAGGTCCAGCCTCACCGGGAACAGTGGCTGAGGCACGGGATACCCGTGGTCGAGATCGACCGTGTCACGGAATTCCAGCAACGCTGGGGCGGCATCGCTCTGCCACCGGCCCCCGCATACGAAGGCGGCCCGCGAATCCTGGATACAGACACGCCCGAAGGCTCCGCTGCCGAAGGCTGGTGGTTCTCGGCCGGCGACGAGCGGGTGTCCATGGCCTATGGATTCATGATCGGACCGCGAGGCGAGTTCGGGATCCATGCCGAACGCTGGACACCCCTGCACGCCAGCATCGACGGATGGGTGGAATCCCTGGCCCTGGCCCAGCATGCCCCGCTCTGGGCGAACGGCCTGCTGCGGCTGCTGCTCGGCGAGCGGCAGTTCGACCGCTTCGACCGCCACGAGGTGACGATGCAGGACATCGCGGCCATCTTGGAGGCTTACGGCAAGGAGACCGGGCTCGGCCTGGGGGAAGGCTGAGCCTCGGCGCGTTCATCGACGAACACGCCGAGGCCCTCGAGGCGGACCTGCTCCGCCACTACGGCGTGGATCTGCTCGACCGGCACCGGGCCGGCTCACCTCCCGCCGGCTCGCGGTGCTGGTCAAGCACCTGCCACGCGACAGCGCGACCCTGCACGAGATCCACGGCGAGGCAGCGGGCTGGTCCGTGACGGACTACCTCCTCGCCACCGCGGTCGATCATTTGGCTGAATCCAACTGGATGTTCGCCACCGTCAACCGCGACGAGGACTTCGAACCGCTGGCCTACCCCCAGCCCACCCCCGCCCCGGCGCCGACCCCGCTGCGGCCGAAGCGCCGCCTGCCGAAGCACCGGTTGCCGAAACGGCCCCGCAGAACCCCAGCGCCGTCCAGCTCACCCGCTTCTTCGCCTAAAGGCCGCGACGCACAGCCTCCCTAGCATTCAGCTCAGTGACCCGGCATCAGCAATGCTGACCGACGAGATATGGCGGTCACTATGCGTCTTGCGAGTCGGCGCTGCGGGACCGACCCAGAGGACTTGAAGAGGCAAGCGTTTAGCTCGCGACCTCTCTTCGTGTCGATTAAATCCTCCAGAATTCCGTAGTACCCGTACTTATCATTCTCCCACTCGACTCCGATAAATATCCAGATGATGGGCTCGCCGCTGGTCATGAGGATCATGTCTGCAATTTCGTCTTCGTCGCAAGGAAGGCCATCCAATGCGATGAACGCGACGGTTGGCAACGCGGAGTTTTTTGCAGTTTCATGAATTTTTCGCATGACCGGCGCAAGGAGACAGGGCCCACGGAACAGGAGGTCCGAGTTTCGCGCCTCCAGGAGCGGATTAAACCTGAGCGACCTCTCGAAAAGACCCTTCTTGTCGGTGAGTGTAAACCAGTCGTCCAGCCAATTCTGCGTGGTGCCGGCGCGAACTTCAGGCAGCCCGATAGGGGGACTCCCAAATATCCAAGATGCAAGTGACGAAGACTTTTCAAATTCGAAAGAAATAGCACAGATCAACTGTGCCGCTTGGCGCATTATACCCATTTCATAGGAGTTCTGATCGAATGCGGAGAATGCAGAAACAACCTTCACCTCCATCTCCCTGATCGACTTTCTTTTCATATTCCATGCGACGCGTTGGCGTATTCTGTCTAATGCCACATCATCTCGCGCGTCGATGGATTCGGGCACATACCGAAACGAGGCAGGCACCGCATCCTGGGGTTGCCCAGTTGCATGCGATTGATCACGGAATTCGCTATCACTCATACGCCAAATCTTCCACACGCCAACCCGTGCGTCAACAGCACCTCCTCGAACCCGAGGTGAATCAGAGGTAAATGATGCAAGATTTTGACATCGACCAAAATCTTTACTTCACACATGCAGAAACAAAGGACATCAAGAAATCCCTTACCGGAATCAACCACACCTTGGACGGCCTGAAGCTTGGCTTGGCCCTCGTGGCTGCGACAGCCCAGATAATCAAGGTTGACCTCAGTGTGTGGAAGATCGATGAGAAGGGGATATCAATTGGCGGTATCCAAACCAGGACCTGGCCGTGGGCAAAGGAAGAGTCGTGGCTATGGAAAAAGGTCTCCAAAGACGTTGACAACGAGATCAAAAAGAGAAGAACGCGAGAAGTTTCTCACGGAACTCCCCAAGAGAATAGGTGACATAGAAAAAAGAGCAGTTGATCAACTGAAATCGATAGAAAGGGTGGAAAAGAAGCTCCGAGACTACGGCGACAAAATTGAGCACCTACAGAAGCAGACGGAAAAGCGCAAGGTTTCACTCAATAATCAACCGAAGGGTAGTCGAGTCTCCGTTGACCCTTCGGGTGGCATGCAAAAGCCCGGAATAGAGCTAAACGAGTTGCACAGCAGGATCGACAAACTGATCAGGGCCCTTGGGTGACCTTGTACTGCCAGTTGGATCAAACTTCTCCGGAGTGGGATAATTATGGGCTTGAAGCAATCCTTCGACGGCGTGACTGGGAGTCTAGGAAGATTCCGGAATGGCCTTGGACAGGCAAGTTCTGAATTCAGAAAGCTGGAGGTTTCCTCCGGCGGGGCGAATAGCGCCTTGGGAAGAATCAAATCGTCCGCCGGGCAGGTTGATCCGGCGCTGACGAAGATGAAGGGCGGCGCCGACAAGCTGCACGCCTTGCTCGGGAAGCTGAAGACCTCCGCCACTCAGGGCGGCGGCGGCCTGGACAAGGTGAAGGCGGCCGCCCGGGACGCCGACGGGGGGATCGGGAAGGCGCGCGGCGGGGTGCCGAATGGCGCACATCTACCGCGATCTCGACGACTGGTGTCTACGCGGTGGCTAACCGCGGCCTGACGGGGAACGATCACCCGCTCCACGGGAAACGATCTTCAGGCTGGCGAGTCATGCCTGATCAGGCCCACTCGTGAATACCCCCAGGAGTGGGAGGGCGACTGGACGCCGCCGCGCAGCGAGTCGGTTCGCCGCCTGGTGGCCGAAGCGTTCGCGCCCCAGCCACAGCAGCACGAGGACCTGGGCGACGCGACGCCTGCCCCGGACGGCACGCAGGGCCCGGGCGAGCAGGAGCTCGCGCAGCTGCGCGCCACAGCCTGGGGCGAGTTCATGGTGGGCGACACCACGCACGTGGTGATGACGCTCAACACGCTCGGGCGCCCTGCCACTGAGCGGATCTACGGCGCTGAACTGGTGCAGCACGTACGCAAATTGGCAGGCGGCAGCTCGCTGATGACCATCGGACGCCGGTAGGAGGCCGTGATGACCGAAACGAACATCCCCAACGAGCAGCAGACCGGCGAGCCGGAACTGTCCGGCGTCGACCTGGCCCGGGTCGCGCTGCACCAGGCGCGCGAGGCAGCCAAGCCCACGGCGCCACGGGGCGGTTCACCCCCCTTCGCGGGGACCACCGCAGTACCTCGGCACGGTGCTCGGTGAGGATTGGGTCACCCCCGCCTTCGCGGGGATGGTCCCGGGCACGGTTCGCATGGGTCCCTCCTTTTCGCTGCTTCCAGCACCCGCGGGGATGGGCCCTCTGTCCACCCTCGCGCGGCGCTCCAAGCTGACTGCTTTTCGCGCCCGCGGGGATGGTCCCTTCGTGCGTGCCGGCACCCGCCAGCTGCTTCCCACGCTGCGGGATGTCCGCAGAACCGGACCTGGCGCCCGGACTGTGCGCTGCGGAGCGCCGACGCGGGTCGGCGTCGCCCGAGCCGCAGGAACGGATGCATCGACTGCGCGCGGCGGTGGCTACTTTGTCCGTCTGGGGTCGACTGCGGGTGCGTCATTCACCGCGTGGGTTTCCGAAGGATTGCCCCTGCTGGGTGTGGGTGCTCCCTGATAGCAGCCGGGGTCCTCTACCGGGCCGGGCTGGTTAGCGCCACACTGCTCATTCCCAAGTGTGCTGACGAGGAGGCGGAGATGTCCGACCGTGCCGTGACGCCGTGGGGACTGACGCGCATGAAGCCATTCACTCGTGGACCGCAGCTGCCTGGTCTCACGATCGTGCTTGACCCTGAGACGCAGACGGGTCGGTGGCTCGGTGAGGACGGCGTCCTGGTGCCCGTGATGGACAAGCACAAGAAGTCCGGGACCAGCAGTGAGACCAAGCCGAGGACCAGTCTGGACGGCAATACGGATGAAGGGAGCGATCAGGAATCGGACACCGACTGATGGGCGAGGCGCGGCGCGAGTCTGTTGTTCTCGTCGTTACGAAGGTGGATGACGTGACCGCTGATCTCGTCGTCGAGGAGTTGAACAGCCGTGGGGTCTGCGTTGTGCGACTGGATCCCGGCGACTTTCCCGCCAGCGTCGCCGTGACCGCGCGCCTGGGCGGCGACGAACTCGACGGGAACTTGTGCACCGCGACCCGGCGCGCAGATCTGGCCCGGATTCGTTCGGTCTACTGGCGGCGCCCCAGCCCCTACGCCGCGCCCGACGGCTTGTCCGCACAGGACGCGCACTGGTGTGTGGACCAGGCCCGCTACGGGCTCGGCGGCATCCTGGGAGCGCTTCCCTCGGCGCACTACGTCAACCACCCCTGGCGCAACCGCGACGCCGAATACAAGCCGCCCCAGCTCGCCACGGCCGCCCGGTGCGGGCTGGCCGTGCCGCCGACCCTGCTCACCAACGACACCGAGCAGGCACGCCAGTTCGCCCAGGACTACGGCCCCGTGGTCTACAAGCCGTTACGGAACACCGACTTTCACGGCGATGGTTCCCGGGCGCTCACGGTATGGGTCGAGGAGGTGGAGCCGCTGAGCATCGACGCGGGCGTAGCGCAGACCATTCATTTGTTCCAGCAGCGCGTGAACAAAGTCGCTGACGTTCGCATGACCGCCGTGGGCGAGCGCTTGTTCGCGGTGCGGATCGACGGGGCGCCGGGGCTGGACTGGCGCCGGGACTACGAAGCGCTGTCGTACACGCTGATCGAGACCCCGCCGGACGTGGCCAAGGGAGTCCGGGCCTACCTGGATGCTTTCGGTCTGGTCTTCGCGGCCTTCGACTTCGGGCTCGATGTGGACGGCCGGTACTGGTTTTACGAGTGCAATCCGAACGGCCAGTGGGCCTGGTTTCCCCATGAGATAAGGGATCAGATCACCGCCGCCATCGCAGACCAACTCCAGCACCCTGGGATACCGGTATGACCGCTGACACCGCTGACACCGCTGACACCGCCGCACTGCGCCGCGCCCTGGCCGACCAGATCCGCGGCGGCGGCTCCCTGACCGACCCCGCATGGGGTGCGGCCGTCGAAGCCGTCCCCCGGGAGCTCTTCGTCGACACCGCCCTCTACCGGCCCCTCGGACCCAGCTGGGACCCCGTGCGCCGCGCCGATATCGGCAAGGAGGAGTGGCTGCGCCTGGTCTACTCCGACACCACCTGGGTGACCCAGGTGGACGGCACCGATGCAACCGACGCCACCGCTCCGTTGGTCGGCAACCCCACGTCGTCCTCCACCCTTCCCTCACTGGTGGTGCGCACCCTTGAGGTAGCCGGCCTCAAGGACGGGGACAGGGTGCTGGAAATCGGCACCGGCACCGGTTACTCCACGGCGGTTCTGTGCCACCGCCTGGGGGAGAAGAACGTCACCTCGGTCGAGTTCGACCCCAGTCTGGCCACGAGCGCCGCCGAGCATCTGCGGGCCGCGGGCTACGCCCCCACCCTGGTCACCGGCGACGGACTGCAAGGCCACCACGACGGAGCCGAGTACGACGCCGTCGTAGCCACCTGCGCGGTGCGGCACATCCCCCGCCACTGGCTGTGGCAGGTACGCGACGGCGGCACCATCACCACCACCCTCAGCGGCTGGATGCTCGCCTCCGGCCTCATCCGCCTCACCCTCGACGACGAAGGAACCGCCACCGGACGCTTCGAGGGAGACAAGATCTCCTACATGCTCGCCCGCCCCCACGAACGCCCGCCCAGGCCCATGTTCCACCGCGTCCCCGGACACGCCCGCGCCAGCCGCATCGACCCCGGCCTCCTGCAGAACTGGACGGGACTGTTCCTCGCACAGCTTGCCGCACCGTCCGCCGAATTCTGGAACTCGGGCGACAAGGGCGACGTCGTCCTCGCCGACGTGGCCACCGGGTCCCAGGCATGGACCAACTCCGGCGAAGTCCACCAGCACGGACCACTGCGCCTGTGGGACCAAGTCGAAGACGCCCTCACCACATGGCAGACAGCCGGATCACCCGACCAGACCGCCTTCGGCATGACAGTCACCGACGAGACACAAACCGTCTGGCTCGGCAACCCGGACGGACCGAACTGGCAACTCCCCGCCTGAAGCCCGCCAGCGCGTACAAACCCTGCCGCAGGCCCTCCCCGCGCCACAGAACCACCCAGAGGCAGAGCCCCGGCTGATCCGGGCAACACGGGTATGAGCACGCGATGCGTTCCAGCCGCTGCTCCCCATGCCCGCGGGGGAGCATGCGCCGTGCACTCCTCATTCCGCCGACACCACCGGTGGTTCATCCCCGCCTTCGCGGGGAGCGCTCCGCAAGCCCCTTGGTGAGGAAGGACTCCGACTTCTCCCGTCCGTTGACCGTCCAACGGGCGCTGTCACGTTGTTGGGTGGATAGGTGTCTGATGGCACGTCGTGGCGTGGTGGAGCCCGGTTCCGGGCTGTGGTCACGCCGTGGCGGCGGG
>NZ_JBIUBL010000043.1:0-47969 GCF_044548015.1 Streptomyces sp. NPDC052236
CGACAAGACACCCGAAAGCTACCTCGCCGGCCTCGAACTTCGCGCCTCGATGATCTGGCTCGAGGACCTCTTGCGAGCAGCCGATTGATCACGACGTCACACAGGCCCTAGTCGACTGGGCCGCCGAGAAACTCCCCCTCACCCTCGACATCGTCAAACGCTCCGACGACACATGCGGGTTCGTGGTGCTGCCTCGCAGGTGGGTGGTGGAAAGAACGCTGAGCTGGCTGATGCGCTCGCGCCGCCTGGTGCGCAACTACGAGACCCTGCCCGCCATCCCCGAGGCCATGGTGCTGTGGTCCATGACCATGCTCATGAGCGGCCGCCTGGCCAGGCGCCGCCCAGGCGCTTTCATCCCGCGGAGACCGACGCCGTCCCGATAGCCGCGGCGAACACGTTCGGCCGCATTTCTGCGGCCCAGCCCCGTGCGGCCAGCCGCTTCACTCGCGAGCGCACCCCCTCCACTTTCGCCGGCGTCGCCTCCCACCCCAGCCCTGCCACGATCTGCTTCACCCGCATCCCCGCGACAGCGTCCGGCGATGCGAGCACCTTCAGGATCTGCTGGTACTCCGGCGCGAGCCCTCCACGACGGCATCCTCGGTGCGGTGCGGCACCACCGAGCCCGCCACCGCGCTCCGCGTCGGCTCTTCACCCCCGGCAGGAGCCTCGGCCAACACCTCAGCCAGCGTCTCGCGCGCACCGGCCAGCCGCTCAAGCGCGCGTTCAGCCTCACCGAGCGCGGCCTGCACACGCTCGGCCTCCTCCCGCAGACGCACCAGCGTGGTCGCCACCGCCTACCTGCTCGGCGTCTCCACCCGCCGGGTCGAGCGCTCGCCGAGAGCCTGGGCGTCACCCAGGTGTCAAAGTCCCAAGTCAGCGCGATGGCCAAGTATCTGGACGAGCAGGTCACCGCGTTCCGCAACCTCGACGTCCATAATCTGCCAACCCCTGGCCGACTTCGGCCCCGACATCGGAGCGCACCACTGATAGAACACCAAGAACGAACACGAGCCCCTGCCCCACCGACATCCACAGGCCCTGGGCGCCGGCTATCTGCTGACCCAGGAAAGGACAAGGACGCCGTGATGACCACGCCCAGCACGCGAGCCGCCCTGAGAACCAAATACCAGGCCGACCTCGCCGACGGAACGGCCCGCTTTCTGGAGCCGCGCCGCCCTGGCTGCACCTGGTGCGGCTCAACGGCCCTTCAAGTCCACCTGACCAGCCCCGACTTCATTCAAGCCAAGCCCGGTTCGTTCACGCTGGAACAGTGCCGCGACTGCAGACACATATTTCAGAACCCCCGACTGAACGCCTCCGGCCTTGAGTTCTACTACCGGGACCTCTACGACGGGCTCGGTGCCAAGAGCGTCGAGTTCGGTTTCAGCTTGATGCGCAAGCTCTACCAGCGGCGCGCCCGCATGCTCCAGCCATACACCACGCCCCGCGCCTGGCTGGATGTCGGCACGGGCTACGGGCATTTCTGCCACACCGCCAAGCAGATCTGGCCACAGACCACCTTCGCGGGCCTGGACCGCGGCGACGGAGTGCGAGAAGCCCAACGCCGTGGCTGGATCGACGACGCCCACCAAGGCTCGTTCCCCGACCTCGCCGACACCCTCACCCACCGCTACGACGTGGTGAGCATGCACCACTACCTCGAGCACACAATCGACCCGATCGCTGAGATCCGCGCCGCCGCACACGTCCTGCCCCCCGGGGGACACCTCCTCATCGAAGTGCCCGACCCCGAATGCGCCGGGGCCCGCCTCCTCGGCAAGTACTGGTCACAGTGGGTACAACCCCAGCACCTGCACATGTTCCCCGTCGGCAACCTCAAACAGGCCCTCGCCGCCAACGGCCTCTCGATCTTGACCGTCGAGCACAGACGAGCCGACCTTGGACTGGACTTTCTGCTGGGCGCCAAAAGGCTTCTTTCCACCCTCGCCCAGGACCCACGCCGCCCCTGGGTACCTCGCCCACCCACCACAACCGACCACGCACGATGGGCCGCCGCGCTGCTCCTCGCCCTGCCGGCGCTGCCAGCCGGCTTCCTGCTCGACCTGACTGTGCGCCCGCTGCTGCCACGCCACAGTAACGCCTACCGCATCCTCGCCGCGAAGGCCCCTGCCCAGCCCACCGGCACCAGCGCCAACCGAAGCCCGCAGTCACCCGACTTGTGAGCGGGCTCATCTCAGTTTCCGTCTCATTCAGCCCCGTTCACGGGGGTTCATGCGAGACCTGCAACCCTCCCAGCATCGACGACCATCCGCCCATGAACCCAGGTGAATGCCCCTGCACACAGCCCACCGCACCACCAACACAGGTGGAAAACGTGTTGGTGTGCGAGACTCGCGCGCAGCGTGACGGCCTCGACCCCGTGTCCGGCAGACCCAGGTCAGGAAGCCGAGCCAGCCGCGATGGCATAGCCGATCGCGGCGGCTGCGTCGGCGACGCCCGTCAGGGATGCCTTGTCGTTCAAAGCGGTGACCACATCCTGGGTCAATGGGCGGAGGGCATACACGTGGCGCACCGCGTTGATGTCGACCGTGACCTCGTAGTAGTCCTCAGCGAACTTCTGGAATGCCTCCGGCGATGGGTCGACCAGCAAGTGGAACAGCCAACCCGAGCCGTCAGGGTCGGCGCTGTCCTCAGGGAAGTCGATCTCTCCCGCCTGCCAGTGCTCGCTTCCCGCCTCACGCCACATGCAGGCCGTCACCCTGGGCACTCCGTCGTCTGTGAAGGCCGGCTCCTCGACGCAACTGCGGAACACCTCGGGGACCGAGTCCACGACGCCCGGCCAGGGCTCGTCGTCGACATACGGGCTCATCGCCGACTCGTGGTCAAAGCCTCGGACATACGCGCCCGCCGGAGAGAAGATGACGTCGAACTCGTCCCCCGAGCCGTTGCGCATGGAGGCGATCTCCTCCGTCTCAGACCAAGCCTGGCTGAATGAGTAGTAGCGCTCGCCGTCAGGGTTCAGCACGGCCTCCAGCATGGCCATCGACCGACACCGGTCCCGCAGCGTCGGGATGTCAGGAAGCGCCTCGGCAACATCGTGAACGGTCATGGCGCCCATACAAGCGCACGCCACTGACACCCACCTGCGGGGCTACCGGTGACAACAACTGCTGGAAGGTGACATCTATCGCTGGAAGTCACAGCGACCGTGCGGGGTGGATTCCGGCAAACGGTATTCACGTCAGTAGTCGCGGGTGCATACTCGGGTTATGGCTGACACAACTGTGAAGATTGATTCAGAGACGCGGGACCGGTTCGCCGCGATCGCCGCGGCCCGCGGGCAGAGTGTGCGTTCCTACCTGGCCGAGCTGGCCATAGAGGAGGAGAACCAGATCAAGCTGGGCCACGCGACCGCCGCCTTCCGCGAGGCGGTTGCCCGGCCGGGGTTTCTCGAAGCCTTCGACCGCGAATTCGGCGGGCTCCCGGCCTCGCGGCCCTCCGGCAGCCGGGCGGCCTGAACCTGAACATCGACATCCGGTGGCTCCTGAACCGCCAGGAGGAACTGCTCGGCAAGGACCTGGCGGTGTCCGACTACTCGGCGCTCATCGCCGCGGTGGCACGACACCGTGTGAACACTCCTCACCTGGATGTGGGCGAGCCGGACGCGTACTGGCGGGCCGCCGCGCTGTTGCAACAGATCGTGCTCGTGCAGCCGCTGCCCGCGCGCAACGAAGCCTTCGGGTACGGCGTGGCCGTGGCGTACATCAAGGCGTCGGGGGAGAGCATCCACGGTTCGATCGACGAGTGGCGGGACCTGATGACCGATGTCCGGGCGCTGCGGGTGACCGTCTTCGACGTGGCCGACCGGTTGCGCTCCCTGAGCACACCTGAATGATCACGGTGGTGACCGGAGGGTCGTTCGGGCAGATCGCGCGAGAAGTACCTCCGCCGCCCGCACGACCACCTTGGTTCACCCCCGCCTCACCCGCCCAAGAGCGGCGCCGCCCTGGTCGATTCACCCCCGCCTTCGCGGGGAGCACCTAGGCCGGGCTTGCTCGACGGCTGCCATCAGCGATTCACCCCCGCCTTCGCGGGGAGCACACTTCGCGACCTGCGGTTTCAGAGGGGCTTTGCCGTTCCTTGACTGCAGTGGCTTCTCATCGCTGACCCATGATGTCAGAGGCGTGTGGTGGAGTGCCCGTTGCCGGGGCATACGCGCACTGAGGGGGGTAGGCAGCCGCACCGCAGCCCTCGCCATGGTCTTCAAGCTGATCGAATCCGCGCAGGGCCGCTGGCGCGCGGTCAACGCACCGCATCTCATGGCGCTGGTGCAGGTCCGCGCCCGTTTTGAACGTGGCCACCTGGTCGAGCGCGCCGAGGAGGCCGCTGCGTGAGTGGCCTCAACGGCGCCGATGACCGTTCCGCCGAGGACGAGCGCCAGCCATTCACCCGCTACCTGCACGAGCTGGCCGTCGTCCGTGACGAAGCTCCGGAGGTCTCCGTGGCGGGTCTTGCTTCTGCCATGCCCTCCCATGTTCTACTCGCTGCTCTCGCGGTCATTCGTGCTGCTCGCTGTCGTTGCTCGCGCGGTGGTGGCGAAGGCCCGGCCCGAGGATTTACAGCACATCCTTCCGGGCCTGGGTCAGGTCCTGGCGTCGCTGGCCCTGTTCCCGCCCTGAGGGCGCGGGGCGAGGGGGTCGACCGTGGCCCCGCCCGTCCGGTCGGAGCGCAGAGGAAGCCGCCGGCAGCCGCGAGGCGGAGGTGACCGGGTCAGGTCGCCGATCGCTGGCCCGGATCGCCACTGGACCGCTTCGCTG
Organism: Streptomyces sp. NPDC052236; assembly: GCF_044548015.1. NCBI lineage: Bacteria > Bacillati > Actinomycetota > Actinomycetes > Kitasatosporales > Streptomycetaceae > Streptomyces > Streptomyces sp. NPDC052236. The sequence continues at coordinate 4,779 of NZ_JBIUBL010000043.1, forward strand.
CGTTGAGGAAGTTGTTGTCGATCGCCTCGCCGTTGGCGTCGGTGCGTTCCCAGTAGCACCTTCTGACGTCGGTGGTGTAGCCCCGACGTGCAAGCGGGCGGGCTGACTATAAGGCTGGCCATGGCACCTCACAGAGACCTGAGGCGGCGCCTGTGCGTCATGGCGGATCCAAGGTCACACGCGAGCGCGGACCACACCCGTCCGGTCTTTCAGGTATCAACGAAACTGCCCCGCAATATCCCAAGTTGGTACATTGGACAAAGAAGAGCATGGCGAGGTTGATGGTGATGGATGCGATCGTACTGTCGGCGGCCACGTCCTTGGTGGGAGCGATGGCCACGGACGCATGGCAGCAGGCACGAGCGGTCCTCGTTGCCTGGTGTCGACGTATACGTCCGAATCAGGCAGACCAGGTGGACGCTGCGCTCGTAGAGTCCCGAGACCGCTTGCTGACGGCCCGCCGAGCGCGGGACGAGGACGCGGAATCACACCTCGTCGCAGCCTGGGGGTCCCGTCTGACCGCACTGCTGCGGGACGACCCCGCGCTGGTGGACGAGCTGCGGCGGCTGATCGACGAGGAGATCGCTCCGCTCCTGCGCCGCGAGGACGGCACTCGCACCGGATCACATGAGTTCCGCGCCGAGGCATCCGGACACGGCCGGGTATACCAGGCCGGGCGCGACCAGAACATCTACGGGCCATGAGTCCCGCCGACAGGCAGCCCCTACACAGAGAGGGAATCCCGCTGGAGGCCTATGCCTCGGACCGGGCCAGGATCTATCAGGCGCGCCGGGATCTGTACCTGTCGGAACGGGACCTGCACCTGCATTACGAAGACGGTGTGCGCACGGCCCACCGCGTGCACACCGCCGCCGTGTCTCAGGAGTGCCCCTATCCCGGGCTGGCCGCATTCAGCGCCGAACAGGCCCAGTGGTTCTTCGGCAGGGACGCGCTGGTGGCCAAGCTTCTGGTCCGGCTGGACGCCTGCCTCGCGGTGGGCGGGGCGCTGGTCGTCGTCGCGCCTTCCGGGGCCGGGAAGTCGTCGCTGCTCAGAGCGGGACTCCTGCCCGAGGTCGCCCGGGGCGCCCTGCCGGGCTCGGCGCATTGGCCCCGCCTGTGGCTGACCCCGACCGCACATCCGATGGCAGCCCTCGGCGCCCGCCTGTCGGAGGTGACGTGCGGTAGTCGCGGAGCGTCCGGCGACGGGGCGCAGGGGCCGGTGTGGCGACCGGCCGTCCTGCGGCGCACGCTCGCGGCGGACGACGGCGACACCGGCGCGGAACGCCGCCTGGTCCTGGTCGTGGACCAGTTGGAGGAGCTGTTCACGCTGTGCGCCGACGAGCGTGAGCGGCGGGACTTCCTGGACGCGGTCCTGCGCCTGGCGGACATGGGCCCCGACGGCGAACAGCCCGTCGGCCTGGTCGTCTTCGGCCTGCGCTCGGACTTCTACACCCACTGCGCCACCCATCCGGGGCTCCTCGACGCCGTGGAACGCAACCAGGTGATCGTGGGACCGCTGTCCCGGGCCGGGGTACGGGAGGCGATCCTCCATCCCGCCCGCGCGATCGGATTGGACGTCGAACCGGGCCTCGTGCCAGTGCTGTTGCGCGACCTCGGCGCACCGGAACCGGACCCCGCGCATCCGGGCACGGACGAAGCCGACGCCTACGAGATCGGGCGGCTTCCCCTGCTCGCCCATGCGCTGCGGGCCACCTGGCTGTGCCGGTCGGGCCATGTCCTGACCGTGGACGGCTACGAGTCCACCGGCGGCATCGCGCACAGCGTGACGGCCGAAGCGGACCGCTGCTTCGACCAGCTGGACCCGCAGGCGCAGCGGACGGCGCGGTCCGTGTTCCTGCGCCTGGTCAAGTTCGGCGACGGCACCCACGACACGCGCCGCCCGGCGCGGTACGCCGAACTGCTGGGTCACGGCGCACCCGCCGACGAGACGGCCGAGGTCGTCGAGACATTCACCCGGGGACGGCTGCTGACCCGGGAACAGGACACGGTCACCATCACCCACGAAGTGCTGCTGCGGACCTGGCCGCGCCTGCGGCAGTGGATCGAGGCCCACCGCGCCCAGTACATGGCCCGCCAGCGGCTGGAGGACGCGGCCACCGCGTGGCATGAGGCCGACCGCGACGCGGGACTGTTGTACCGGGGCCACAGGCTGGACGAGGCTCGCGCCCTGGCCAATGACACGGACACGGGCGGGTGCGGTCCGGTCGTGTCCGCGTTTCTGGCCGCCTCGGTACGGCAGCGGCACCGCGCACGCCGGATCCGCCAGGGGGTCATCGCCGGGCTGACGGCGCTGGCCGTGCTCGCCGCCGTCTCCGCCGCCCTCGCGTTCCACCAGCGCAACACGGCACAGCAGGAACGCAACACCGCGATCCTCGGCGAGACCAGGGCCCAGGCCGACCTGGTGCGCCCGACCGACGCCTCGCTGGCCGCCCAACTGGATCTGGTCGCGCACCGGATGTCGCCGGCCGCGTCGACGGAGACCCGGCTGCTCAGCGCCCAAAACGTGCCGCTGGCCACCGTGCTGAGCGGTCACACGGACCGGGTGAACGCCGTGGACTTCAGTCCGGACGGGAGCCTGCTGGCCAGCGCCGGCGGCGACAGCACGATCCGGCTGTGGAACACGGCCCGCGCGGACCACCCAGTCCCGCTGGGAACCCCGCTACACGGGCCCCGGGGCGCGATACGGGCGCTCGCCTTCAGCCCCCGGGGACACCTTCTGGCCAGCACCGGCGACGACGGCACCGTACACATGTGGGACGTCCGCGACCCCCGCCACCCGGCCGGTCTGGGCACCCCCGCGCGGGCCGGCACCAGCGCCCTGAAGACGCTAGCCTTCAGCCCGGACGGACGCGCCCTCGCCACGGCGGGACACGGCGCCCGCATCTACCTGTGGGACACCACTGACCCACGGCACCCACGACCCCTCGCCGAGCCGCTCCCCGCCTCCGCAGACGAGGTGAACGGGGTGGCCTTCAGCCCGGACGGCAAGCTGCTGGCGTCCGGCGGGAGCGAGGCGACGGTGCGGTTGTGGAAGGTGGCGGACCGGCGGAATCCCTCCGCTGCCGGCCGGACGCCCGACATCTCCTTCATGGCCGGGAACCCCGGCTCCGCCCAGGCGGTCGCCTTCAGCCCGGACGGCCGCACACTGACCGCGGCCGGCAGCGACCAGACCGCCCACCTGTGGGACGTCAAGAACCCCGCCAAGCCGAGGCCGCTCAAGAGCCCGGGCAGCAACAACGTCGTCAACACCGTCGCCTTCTCCGACAGCGGCCGACTCATGGCCTACGGCGGGGACGACAACACCATCTGGCTCGAGAACGTGAAGGCTCCGGACAAGGTCGAGGACCTCACCCAGGCCCTGACCGGCCACACCGGACACGTGCTGGGCCTGGCCTTCGACCCGAAGGGCACCATGCTGGCCAGCGCGGGCGCCGACCACACCGTCCGGCTGTGGACGATCCCGCGCACGATCCTGAGCGGGCACACGAGTTACGTCGACACTGTGGACGTGAGCCCCGACGGACGTCTGCTCGCCTCGGGCTCCGAGGACAACACCGTCCGACTCTGGGATGTCCGGGACCCGGGCCATCCCCGCCCGCTCAGCGCGTCGATCCGCGGCCGCACCCCGTACGTCAACTGGGTCGCCTTCACCCCCGACGGAAAAGCGCTGGCCGTCGCCGCCGGCCTGGACATCCGGCTGTGGGACGTCACCGTACCGACCACGCCCAAGCCACTCAGCGGGCCACTCCACAACCCACCGGAGAACTACCTGGCCGTCGAGTTCACCCCGGATGGGCGCACCCTGGCAGGGAGCAACGGCGACGGCACGGTCGCGCTGTGGGACGTCTCCGATCCGTCCCACCCCACTGCCCTCGGGCCGCCGCTGGACACCCGCGCCGGCATGGTCAACCGCCTGGCCGTCAGCCCGGACGGCCGCACGCTCGCCGCCGCGGCGCAGAACGGCACCCTCCATCTGTGGGACATCACCAAGCCCACGCGCCCGACACCCCTGGGCGTACCCCTGCGCGCCAGTGCGGACCCTGTCCAGACAACCGTCTTCAGCCCGGACGGCCGTACCCTCGCCGCCTCCGGCAACGACGCCACGATCCGCCTGTGGAACCTCGCGGACCGCACGCACCCCACACCGACGGCCCCACCCCTCACCGGCCACAAGGACACCGTCTACACGCTGGCCTTCAGCCCGGACGGGCAGACTCTGGTCAGCGGCAGTTTCGACAAGACGATCCGCCTGTGGGACATCGACGAGGGAGGCCGCGCGCGGGCCCACGGCCTGCCGGTGACCGGCGTCATCAACTACGTCAATGACGTCGCGTTCTCCCCGGACGGGCGCTTCCTCTTCATCGGCACCGGCAATGCGACGGTGCACATCCTGCCGCTGTCCACCCAGGCCGCCGCCGACTACGTGTGCCGGGCGACCGGGAACCTGCTGACGCCCGCGCTCTGGCACACGTACATCCCGCAACTGCCCTACGACCCGCCGTGCCCCGGACGGAACTGAGCCCGCGGCGGGCCCGGCGCCGCCTCGGCGACCAGGCGGGGAGGCCGTCATCCACGGCCCCGGCCGCCCTCGTGCTGGCGCCCGGCTCCGTCCCCGGCTCCACGTCGGCGATGGCGGCCGCCGATGTGGCACCGGTTCGGGCTGCGTCGGCGCTCAAGGTGCGGGTGCGTACCCGCGAGACCACATCGGCCCACAGGGCCAGGGGTGAGGACCTCCTACGCCCCCACCCCGGCCGAGCAGCTGTGGCGGCGGTGATCCTCCAGCCCCACCTGCGCACCGCACTGTGACCGGTCACCACGGCGAAGTACGCCGGCGTCCGCGGCGGCTGCCTCCCGAGCGCTCGTCGGCGGCACGCTGCCCGACCACCGAGCAGTGGATGGGGACTTCCCAGAGGATTCATGGCAAGCTTGCCGATCGGCGGATGGCCCGGGTCGAGCACGTGGCGGGCACCGGTCGTGTCACTTCGGACCCAGCGGCCGGGGGAGGAAACGGCCGCTGGCTCTCGTGGCGATCACGGCCGCAGACTCGCCCTTACTGCCAAGCGTGGGTGAAGTCGGTGTTCCGTGCCCACTCGGGGTGGTCGATGAACGGATTGCGGTTGCCCTGGATCTCAGCGATGGCGAAATTGCGGTGGCGTTCGTATGCACTGACAGGGTCTGCTTCGTGCCAGGACAGCAGCATGTCAAGTCGTTCCGGCTGCAGTTCGCGTGCGGCGTCTCCCACCTGCCTGGGGTAGCGCAGCACGAAGTACAAGGTCGCCCGGGCGACGGCGCCCTTGCCTGCGGACGGCTCGAACCCCTGGGTTTCCCGGCGTCCGCAGGAGGAGCGCACGAGTTCTTCGGTGTCGGTGAAGTCGAAGTAGGAAATGTTGCTGCGGAAGCTGTTGCAGGTGGTCTCGCAGGCGAAGAGATGATGCAGGTCGCCGCGCATGGGTTCGCGTTTGCTGAACCAGGACTGCGGCACCACGTGCTCGCAGTTGAAAGCCAGGGACGCCTCCAGGGCGTCCATTTCCGCCTCGAGTGCTTCTGTGCCAAGGGCAACCTCACTCAAAGTCAGTTCCTGCCAGCGCTGGATGCGGGCGGCTTCGACGGCGGCGTCGGCGCGGATGAACTCTTCCGGGGTGAAGGCCTGGCCGGAGTAAATGCTGCGCAGCTGCTTGTCGGGGTGAAGGTCAACCCACGGATACAGCAGCCGCATCGGCTTGTAGGCGGGCTGGCGTTCGTGGGTGCGTTCCAGCAGGTCGGTCAGTGCACGGCCCAGCCCGGCGCCATCGAGCCCTGCGTAGTAGGCCTGCTGCGCGGCCTGGTCGGCTTCAGCGTCGTAGTACGGGCGGGCCCGGCCGACTTCCAGACCCGCGAGCGCGGCCCTCAGGTCCGTTTCTGCCGGAGAAACGTGCCCATTCGCCGGGGCAACGGCCGTCGGCTGAGTTCTGATGCTGGGGGCACCGTCGACAGCCGCGGTGACGGATGTGGCGGCAGCTGTGACGCCGACGGTGATGTGCAGCGGCACCGTCAGATGCAGCGCTCCGTCGGAGCCAGCTGTTGCGGCCGGCTCGGGTCTCTTGTCGGCGAGGTGCTGTGGAGCACCGGGTGACGCGAGCGGCGGGGCGGTGACTTCGAACAGATGCGCCCGCAGGTCGACGGCAGGGCCGGACAAGGGCGCTTGCCGCACGGCCTGCAGCACCCGGCTGATCCGTACGCCCTCATTTGCCTTCCATGCCAGACGGTCCTCGCCCATGTCCGGCCTCCACACGCTGCCGTCCACGGACAGGTAGCGGCCGTTGTCGTCTCTGAGCGGGACTCCGGCATGATGCAGGGCGACGACGTCCCACTGGTCGTTGAAGACCGGTGAGCCAGAGGAGCCCGGTGCGGTGTCAGTGGCGTAGTGAACGAAGTGTTCCAGCAGGTCCACCACTTGGTTCTCGCGCAGCGCCAGCTGCTTGGGCTCGCCGTTGGGGTGCTGGATGATGTTGACCTTCTCGCCCAGGATCACCTTGCCCTGGGCCTCACTCAGGCGCAGCCAGGAGAAGCCGTCCAATCCCTCACCGCCCTGGCTCCGGTCGGCTACCGCAACCAGAGTGAAGTCCAGGTCCTGATCGGTGACGAAGAACCGGCCGGGTTCCAGATCGAAGACCACCGGCAGCAACGTCCGACCGCCAGTGCCGGCCTGGTAGTTGAACTCGATCACCCCGCGGTCGGCCTCCTGGCGGCTGGCCAGCACATGGTTGTTGGTCAGCAGCAGAGAGGGGGATACCAGGAAGCCAGTGCCGTAGTGCGCGGCGGGGCCACGGACGAACACCCGTCCCACGGAGCGCGCAGCCAGATAGCCGGCCTCAAGGAAGCCGACGTCGATCAGGTCGTTGCGCCCCATCAGCCGTTCCAGGCCCAGCATGGCGGCGCTGAAACTGTCCGGGGACAGCCCGCGCAGGTTGCCCCCGGTGGTGGCCTGGCTGGGGGTCTGCTCCAGCGCGGTGGCCTGTGACCAGTCCGCCCCCAGCCGCGCCAGCCGCCTGGTGACACGCTCGGGCGTATCAGCGTGCAGCACACCCCGTTCATCGAGCACTTGCCGGGTCTGCTCCCGTGCCTTGGCACGCTCGTCGTACCGCCCCTCGGCCCGCTCTACCTGCTGCAGATGGCCCGTCTCGGGCACGTATGCGGTGGTGGTCACTGTGGTTCGTCTCCTAGCCGCGCAGCCGCGCGCACCTTCCCTTGCCCTGAATCACCAGCATGGGCATGGACCACGTCATTTCGCCCCTCGAGGTGTCTCCGTATGGCGTAGTGGTGTGACCTGCAGTGTCGTGCCGCAGCGCAGATGCCTCTGTGGTGTCCGGGCTGCCCCGGACAGCGGGCGGTGGCGGGTGTGCCCCGCTCTGCGGAGGCCGAGGCGGAGGCCGAGGCGGCGTACGACACGGAGAAGGGCCGCCGCCAGGACCGCTGGTATCCCGACAGGCCGCTCGCCCGCGTTGCTGCAGAGCAGGCTGCGGAAGACGCCCGCGAGCGCACCGCCCAGCACATGCTGGCCACGCAGCTGCAGCAACTGCGCGCGCTGACCGATGGCCGCACCGATGCGGCCACCCTCGCGGCCGCGCCGTGAGCTGACCGCCTGAGCGAGCTCGCCGCCCGCCCGATCAGCGACGACCTCGCCGGGACGGTGATCGCGTGACCACGGGGGCGCAGCCGTCCGGCGTCGACCTGGCCCGGGTGGCGCTGCACGCGGCGCGCGAGGCCGCCAAGGCCCGCGGCGAGTCGGGCACGCGGAAGGCGAAGCGGCGCACCCGCACGACGACCGCGCGACGGGACGGGCGCGAGCCCACCGGGTTCGCCGCCGTGCTCCAGCGCCTGATGGCCGACCGGGCCTGGGACCTCCCGGCCGCCGGCGGAAGCATCCTGGACCAGTGGCCCACCATCGCCGCCGCCATCTCGCCGCAACTGCCCGAGCACGTCCAGGCCGTCGCCTTCCACGCAGAGACCGGGCAGCTGGACCTGCGCCCCGACTCGCCCGCGTACGCCACCCAGCTGCGCCTGATCACGTCCCGGATCATCCGCGCGGCCAACGACGCGGCGGGCTCGGAAGCAGTCCGTACGGTCCGGGTCCTGTCCGTCGGAGCGACGGCGGCCCCGACAGCCCCGGCGGCGGGCACCGCCCCGGCCGCGGATCCGACCGTGCCAAAAGCGCCGGTGAAGACCCGCGACATGGCCTCATACGGCTTCCACCTGGCGCTCGCCGCGCACCAGGCGGCCACGCTTGCGCAGCGGGTGGACCCGGGCATTACGGATGCAGTCGAGCGGCAGACCCGTGCGATGCGCGAACTGAGCCGACGTGCGTTCCCGGAGCCGGAGGCGGTTCCGGACGATCAGCCGGTCCCGATCGAAGCGTCCCGCGTCCAGCGCCGCCGTGAAGCCGCCGTCACCCACGCGGCCGCCGTGCGGCGCGCGCGAGCCAAGCAGGCTGGGACGCTGCTCCCCCGCCAGACCACGCCCCAGTCGTTGGGTAGGACGGCGTGAACTGCACCACCCCAAGAGGGACGGAGACGAGCGTGACGGATCAGCTGGATCCGTGGGAGGCCGAGTTCACATGGCCGGAGAAGGGTGAGTACGAGCCAGAGCTCCCAGGACCGCTCGGTGACCAACCCTCCGATCGCGGCACCGAGGCCCATCGGCTCGCGCCGCCGGGACATCGATTCCAGAAGTCGTATAGTCCGCTCGTTACACCTTTAACCCCTTTGGGTTATGAAAGGACGTTTTCGCTTGATTGAGGGGGTCATGGCAAGCCTTCTTCTGAAGGACGCCAACTGCCCACTCGCTTCCACTTCTGGAGGTTATCCATGCGCATCCGCCGTGCGCTCGCCGCACTCGGGGCCCTTGTCGGATCAGCGGCACTTTCTCTCGGCATCACCAGCCCGGTGTCCGCCGCCGCACCAAACGAGGCGGCGACATCTCGCGCCGCGGCCAGCTGCCCCGACGGCCACGTCTGCTTCTGGTCCCTGCCGGACTTTCGGGGGAAGATGACGATCTACGACAACCCCGTGTGGCACGACTGCGCCGCAACGGATCTCCAGCCCGCCAGGTCGATCTACAACAATGACGATCAGACCTGGTCCTTCTACGGGGACCTCAACTGCACCGCCCACGCCGTCACGCTGGCGTCAGGTGAGACCGCCGAACACACACGGGTCTTCAGCTGGCAGTAACCGACTGCCGGCCCAGCCGTGCGCGGAACGGGCCGACTCGCGAGAATCGGCCCGCCCCCCTTTCCTGGGGATGAGAAACAGGTACGGACCAAGAATCGCCGAAGAGGCGGCCTCACCGTCACGCCTGCAAGCGCGAAGGCCGCCCGGACCTTCGCGGCGAACCACGGGTCGTTGGCCCGGCCGCGTAAGCCGGTTGTCAGTCACGGGGACCGGTGCCGAGTCGGCGTCGTCCCGCCGGCGGGGCCGCCGACTCGGCGCCGGGCTGTAGCCCGCTTGCGCCCGCCTCGTTCGTGGCCCGGTCGGCAACGGTTCCGCCGCGCACCAGAGGTTGCTCCTGGTCGTCGTCGGCGGGGTGTGGGCCTGTGCCCAAAGGGCGGCGCGTGGTGCTCATCAGGGGAGTCTTCCTCACGCCGGATCCGCACCGACAACCGCGGTTCGTACGACGGCCTTCCACGCCGGTGCTCGCCGAAAACGCCAGGCACTCGGGGTCCGCACACCGTCGCTGTCACGGTGAGGACTTGGTCAGCCGTTCGTGTGCGGACTGCCGTGTGGTGCCCAGGGCGGCGCCGATGTGGGTCCAGGAGTCACCGGCGGCGCGGGCGGCGTCGGCGGCCGCGGTCAGGATCGGCAGCGCGGCGCGTTCCATGGCGGCCGCCGCGGTGAGTGCGGCACGGGGATCGGTCATGGCCAGCGAGCACTGCACGGACGGCGGCCGGGGAGGCGAGGCGTCCACGGGCAGCGGCTCGTGGAAGTCGATGCCGCCTACCATTCCCAGACCGGACCGGCTCAGCCGAACCGGGCCGTCGCCGGGTTCCACGCCGACTCCCAGGGGTGGTTTGGGCGGCTGATGGACTGCTCTTGGTGCGGTGGTGGGTAGCCCTCTACGGTCCAGGAGACTGCGGGGCAAAAAAGGGGGCGGGTATGCGGGGTCGGCTGCTGGCTGTGGTGGGGCTGATGGTGGTGGTGGCGGGGTGCGGCTCGGGGGCGGAACCGGACGACGCGGCGTCAGCGCCCGCGGATGGCAAGGCGTCTGCGAGCCCGTTGCCGGGGCCGACGTCTCCGGCAACGGGGGGCACTGTGCGGTTGCGGGGTGCGGTCGCTTCCCTGCCGGTCGCGGCGGAGGCCCGTAGCGGATATAAGAGGGCTTCTCGAAACCGAGTGTGAGGTTGGGGGTTCCGTACGGGTGTGCTGTTCGGGTGGTTGTGGCCGCGCGGGGGCATGAAGGCAGGGCCTCTCGGTAGCACAGAGGGTGTCTACGCCACTGCTCACCGGGAGGCCCTGTTGCCGCAGTTGTATCGGTCTGCTGTGAAAGAGTCCATTCCGGACACGCGGACGTGTGACTGCTTCGCCCACACGTACGGCAACGCCGCGGATAATATGTCCGGCGGGCACTGCTATCCGACCGACATGAGGGACGCGGAGTGGGCCGCGGTCCGCGAAATGATCCCGAAGCCCGCGTGGGCCGAGGGGCGGGGTGGCCGGCCGGAGGAGTACTGCCACCGGGACATACTCGACGCGATCAGGTACGTGGTGGACAACGGTGTGAAGTGGCCTGCGCTGCCTGCCGATTACCCGCCGTGGAAGGCGGTGCACCGGTTCTTCACCCGGTGGCGGAAGCAGGGGCTGATCGGCGAGTTCCATGACCGGCTCCGCGCCCCGACCCGTGAAGCGCAGGGCCGGGATGCGGAGCCGACGGCAGGGGCGATCGACTCGCAGTCCGCGAAAGGCACGTCCACGGTCGAGGCCGCGACCAGCGGCTATGACGGCGGGAAGAAAATCAAAGGGCGCAAGCGGCACATCGTGGTCGACACCCTCGGCCTGATTCTGGCGGTCATGGTCACCCCCGCCTCGACGGGGGACCGGGACGCCGCCCGGGACCTCCTCTCCCAGGCCGGCAGGCGGCATCACCGGCTCAGGCGCGTATGGGCGGACAGCGGATACACCGGCATGCTGGTGGGCTGGTGCGCAACCGCTTTGAACCTGATACTGACGATCATCCGCCGCAGCGACAGCCAGACAGGCTTCGTCGTGCTGCCCAAACGGTGGATCGTCGAGCGGACCTTCGCCTGGCTCACCCGCTCCCGGCGCCTCGCCCGCGACTGCGAGCGGCTGCCCGCGTCGTCAGAGGCGGTGATCCTGTGGTCGATGACCATGGTCATGACCCGCCGGCTCGGCCGTCGCCACAGGCGAACCGGCCCGGCACCGGCTCGTGCGCCCATCCCCGCGCAACGAGCCGCTTGAGTTTGCACCGCACGCCCTCCGTCTTCGCCGCAACCACCTCCAGCCCCAACAAGGCAGTGAGCTCACGGCAGTTCAGTGGCTGACCGCCGGTGGCGCGGCGTTCGGCCAGCAGGCCCATGACCTGCTGATACTCCGGCGCCAGCACCTCGGCCGACAGCCCCTCCCGCCAGGGAGGAACAACCGACCCGGGCCTTGCCGCCGGCGCCGCGGCCTCACTCCCGTCCGGTGTCTTTCGCGCCTCACCGTCCTGGCCTGCGGTTTCGTCCCCGTCCCACACCTCGCTGACCCGCCTGCGGGCGATCAGCCACTCGTCCCACTCCCACTGCGCCGCCTCCAGCTCGGCCTGCAACTCCTCCACCCGCTTCCGGGCCGCCCGCTCCCGCTCCTCCAGCCGCCCCAACACCGACGCCATCACATACCTCCAGCACGCCATCTCCACGGACGCACCGGACCTACCTCGCCCACCCCGGCACTATGCCTGACCAGCACGAACCCAGCCCCACACTCGGTTTCGAGAAGCCCTCTAAGCGGACCTTGTTCAAGCACTGGGTGGACGCCGATGACGACGGATGCCCGACCCGGGCAGAAGTCTTGATCAGCGAGGCGACCCGGGCCCCGCAGGTTGGGGCCAAGTGCCGCCTATCCGGGGGCGAGTGGCAGTCTTACTACGACGGTGCCACCTGGACGCAGGTCGGGGACGTGGACATCGACCACATGGTTCCCCTTGCGGAGGCGTGGGACAGCGGCGCCTCCGCCTGGAACCCTGCCCGGCGCGAGGCCTACGCCAACGACCTGGGTGATACCCGCTCGCTGGTCGCGGTCACGGACAACGCCAACCAGGCCAAGGCAGACCAGGATCCAGCCGAGTGGCTGCCGTCCCTCGAAGCGGTGCACTGCCGGTACGTGGCCGAGTGGACTGCGGTGAAACTGCGCTGGCAGCTCACCGCGGACACCGCGGAGAAGAACGCACTGACACGCCTGGCGGCCAACTGCCCCGACACGGCGATCACGGTGAAGAAGGCCACCTAAGGAGCCGAAATCGTCCCACAGCGGGCGGCCGAGCCACGCACGGACCTGCTCCAGACACCCGGCGTCCCCGTGGATCCTCCCGTACGTCAGCCCGGCCGAGCCCCGCGCAGGCCCAGACAATGAGCACGCGCGCCCGGAAAGCAGGCGGCTGCCGTTCCGATTCCGGCTTGCCGGGCCCGAGGGCTTCCGCAGGACGGTCGTCGACGGCCGTCTGATGTGCGGACGCCGTCGCCGCCGCGACCAGGGCCGCCGACACCGCCAGGGAGCCGGGCACCAGGAGCGCTGTCAGAGCTGGCTGAGTTTGATGCGTTCGGTCAGTTCGCCGACCTCACTGCCGAGTTTGTCGACTGCCTCTTTGAGAGACGCGGCGGCCGATTGGGACTTGTCCGCCGCGTCGGCGGCTGAGTCGGCCTGCTCCAGCGCTGCCCACACGGCAGCTTCGGCAACCAGGGCGGTGCGCTGGGGGCTGGCGAGCGGGTGCTGGGCTGCCCGGGTGAGTAGTTCACGGGCCTGCATGCCCGGGGTTTTGTCGGTCATGAGCGGATCTTTCCAGTGCGGTCTGCCAACGGGCCCGTTTCGGTGTGACTGACGCTGGATCGGGTGGTGCAGGAGAGTGGTGTGCTCCAGGGCAGGGCCAGACCATCCCGGGGGTACGCGTTCTTGTCCCACCCGGTCCGACGCCACGTAAGGGGTGGAGGAAGGGCTCTTCGCCGGGAAGGTCACACCATGTTCACGATCCGATTCGCTGGGGGACCACTCGCCGGGCTGGAGTTCAGGACCCGCGAGCCGTGGGTCGGCAGTTGGTACCGCTTCGAGTCGAGCGACCAGTGGACGCTGTACGTCGCGGCGCACCGCGACAGCCACCTGGTGCTCGCAGTGCCGCGCGTGCAGGCGCCGGTTGTCCGCTCCCGGCGGGCCTGACCTCTCGCCTGATCCGGGCAGGGCGCGCCACACCGTGGCGGCCGCCGGCCGACGCACCACCAAAACCAGAGGCCGAAGTGGGAAAGATTGATTCCGTTTGCGCGTCCGGTCGGCCCGGATCGCGGCGGAGGTCGACGCGCAGCTGTCCGGCCTCGGTGGGGGCGAGCGCTGCCAGGTCCTTGAGGACCGGCTCCGTGAGCAGCCGCCATAGCGGCGGAGGACTTCGTGTGGCGTCGCGGGCAGGCCGCCGCGGAACAGGCCCGCTGTGATGCCGCCCGCGCGGCAGCCCAGGAGCGGGCGGAGCGCGAACGCCAGGCCGCGGCAGCCGCCGACGCGCTCCAGGTGGTGGGGCAGGCGGCCCCGGAGTACCGGCGGTCCGCGCTGGCGATGCTGGGCCGGACCGAGGAAGCCGAGGCGGAGGCGCGGCGGGCGTACGCGACCGAACAGAACCGCCGCTGGTTCCGAGCCAACCCGAACGGCGCGGACGCCGTCGCCGCCGCGACCAAGGCCGCCGACACCCCCCGGGAGCGCACCGCCCAGTACCTGCTCACGGCGACGGCTGGAGCAGCTGCGCGCGATGTACGGCTCGTGAGCGCTCTCATACACGACATCCCACGCGTGGAGGTCGCCGTCCGCAACGCCTACGACCGCGTCATGAACGAGCATTGGCAAGGCAGGCAGCACCGGCTTTTCGAACCGGCTTCTCCCGCGCTGGCTCTGCTCTGGCGCACCCACGGCAGGCGCGCAGACCTGAATGCCCGCAATCGCGGCACAGTCCCCGACGCCATCCACCGATGCGGTGGCGCCCCAGCGGGTCGTCACCGGGCTTTGGGGGACGCGCAGGCGGCGCGAGAACTGCTGGTTGCGATGGAACGCCCCTACCGGTTCACGGGTTCCGGCGGGACGTCGAGAGCAGGGTAGGCCGTGGCCGGGGGCTGGGCCGGGCAAGGAGTATGGCGCGTGCGTTGGCCCAACTGATCACTGCCTCGGGCACCGAGGTGGGCACGCTGCTCAGTCTCCCGACACCACGCGCCGGACGTTCCGGCTGGACGCTCGCATCATCGAGGAGGCCATTGCGGGCACGGAGCCGCCCGGCAACATCCACGCCCTGCGCGAGCAGATCGCGCAGCGCCTCACACCCGAGGCGCTGCGCGACGCTCGCGAGGCGACCCGTCGTGACGGTGTCGCGGTCCTCGACGCCGCGGGCATCGCCGGACAGGACCGGAACGCCGCCCGCCGCCGCTTCTACCGAACCCGCCAAGAGACCCACGACGAGACGGTGCGGGCAGCCCTGCGCACCATCAACGACCTCGAGCCGCTCCCCGATGAGAGCGATGAGGACCTGGCGGCCCGCGCGCGGGACCTGCTGCGCCTCATCCCGGACCAGGTCGCTGGCCGCCCGTCGGCGACGGACCCCGACGCCGACCCGGACGTCACCCAGGCGGTTACGGGGCACGCTGACGACGCGGTGAACGCTCTCCTGCAGCAGCTCCAGGATGCCGGTCTCGACGCCGGCGACGCCGATCAGGTCGGTCGGCTCCTTGCCGGGCACCTCAACGGCTCCCGGCAGGCGACCGCCCGCCATATCGCCCGGCGGGTCGCGGCCACGTCCCCGGCCGCCGGGCGGCAGCCGGGCCTGCTGGCCCGCATCGTCGCCCTCCTCATCCGCCTCGGCCGCCGCCTCGTCGAGCTGGTCAAGGCCGGGGCCAGGAAGATCGCCGAGAAGTGGCGCGACGCCCGCGAGCGCCTGGCCCACCTCCGTGCCTTCCTCCGACGGCTCGCGACGCGGGTCCGCCAGTGGCCGGAGTCCCGGCGCCTCGCCCGCCTGCAGGCCGCCCTCAACCTGCCCGCAGCCGACGGCGAGTCCCTGGCCGCCCGGGTCACCCACTGGGCCGGTCTGATGCCGGAGCCGGGACGCTTCGGCCAGACCTCGCAGCGTGTTACCTGGTGGCGGCCGACGACCTGGAGGCAGCTCGCCGCCGGACGGCTCCCGGGCCGTAACGACCGGATGCAGTGGGCCCCGGACCGAGCGGCCGACGGTGGACCCGGCCTGACCGCACTGCGGCACATGGCCGCGCTGCGTGCCGCCGGCAGCGAGGTCGACCAGGACGTGACCCGTCGTCTGGCCGACGCGCTTGGCGACGACTTCGGCGGGGATCCGCACGGCACGCTCCAGCATGCCGACGATTACGTGGCCGCCACCGAGCGGCGCCTGGTCAACCTGCAGGCGGCCCGCAGCGGTGCCACCATCCAGGACCCCGACGTCGAGGTCGAGATCGCTGCGGCGCGTATGGAGGCCGGGACCGCCCGCCGGGAGTGGGAGGACCTGCGTGCCCGGTACACCGCGGCGGTGCCCGACGCGGTCGCCGCGGCGCTCGCCGAGATCCGCGACATCGGCCCCCAGGGCAGCGCCGGGATCGTCTTCACCCCGGACAGCACCCCGGACGCCGAGCGGTCCGTACGGGGCGTGCAGCGTCTCCTGCCGCGCTCGTGGCTGGGTGGTCCCGGCCGGTCGCCGCCTGACGGCGGTGGACGGCGATGAAGGCCGGTACGAGCCCGAACTGCCGCGGGCGACGATTGCCGATCTCGCCGACGACGGGCTGGGCACCGCCGGGCACGCCCTGGCGCAGCACTTCGCCCGGCACGTTGCGGACCTGGACGCCGCGCAGCGCGTGTTCTGGTTCACGCGCACGCACACCGGGCGCCCGGGTGCCCGCCGGATGAACCGCAGCGCGCTGAGCCGTCTTCTGTCCCGGCAGCAGACGCAACCGGCCACGGGTGACAGCCTCGCGAGATCCATTCAGTCGATGTTTAGCGGCGACTGGTACCTGGACGACGACCTGAGAGCTTTCCTCCTCGGATTGCTCGCCACGCGATAGGAGGCAACAGATGCCCTTCACCGTCACCGGCACGTTCGATGACGGAGCGGCCTACACAGTGCAGGTCACCGGGCGGGCTGACCGCCCGGTGATCGGGTCGCGCCGCGTCGCGGCCCTCATGGTGCTGCACCAGGGCCGCCCGATCACCCTGTCGCCCACAGGCCCGCTGCGAAAGGTGAGCCCGACCGATGAGGCAACCGTCCTCGCGGTCCTGCGGGAGTACACCAACGTCATCGAGGATCGGGGGGTCGCTCCCGGGTGCGGGTCTGGCGCATGACCGGGCCCGCCCCCCACCGGCGCTCGGCACCAGCCTGAACAGTCTCCAGCAACTGGAGCTGATCAGGAAAACTATCTCTCTCCATAGACTTGACTCACTCCATAAGAGGCGTACGGTCAAAAAAAGAAGGCAACCGTCCTCAGAAGGGTGGTCGGCATGATCCGCACCATCGCCCGGGATTCCCACTCGGGCCGAACGATCCCCGAGGCGGCTGTCCCCGGCTCATACGAGACCGGGCTGCTGTGGTCGCCGGCCGCGTGCGGGCTGGCGAGGACCGCCGTGCGCGACGTACTGCCCCGATGGGGTCTCGGTGAGCTCGTCCCGGTCGCCGAACTGCTGGTGAGCGAGCTGGTGTGCAATGCGCTGCGGCACGGGGCCGGCCCGCTGCGCCTCATCCTCGAGCGGGTCCCCGATGTGCGCTGTTCGATCAGCGACGGTTCTTCGCAACCTCCGCGACCCATTGACGCCGGCCCCGAAGACGAGGGAGGCCGTGGACTGGCTCTCGTGGACATGCTGGCCGCACGGTGGGGCTACGAGCCCGGTCCGCTCATGGGGAAGACCGTATGGTTCGAACTCTGCGCCGAGGCGGACACGCCGGGCCTGGACGGAAGGCAATCCCCGGGCGGGCAGAACGCCCTGCGGGCAGAGGCGAGTGTCGTGAACGACCCCGTCACGGCGAAGGGCGACTGGAAGGGCGAGGCCGTATGACATCCGCGACGACCGGCGAGGAGCCGATGGCGCTGGCCGCGGCACGACTGCGCAGGGCAGGAATGCGGGTGACCGCCCAGCGCATGGCCATGCTGACGGCGATCTCCGAGTCGGCCGGCCACCTCGGCGCCGACGCCCTGCGCGAGCGCGCGCAGCGGGTCACGGGCGGCCTGTCCCTGCAGGCCACCTACAACGTGTTGCGTGCGCTCACGGACGCCGGTCTCGTCCGGTGCACCCAGATCCCCGGCCATCCGGCCCGCTACGAGATCGAGCGCCACGACAACCACCACCATTTCGTGTGCCTCCGCTGCGCCGCCATCCGTGACGTCGAGTGCACGGTGGGTGCGGCGCCCTGCCTGGAACCACAGCTGCCGGAGGAGTACGACATCCAGGAAGCCGCCGTGACTTTCTGGGGTCTGTGCCCCGAGTGCCGCGACGCCGCCCCCCCACGATCTCCCAGCGGCACCAGTACACAGTGCCGCTCAAGACACGATGATCATTGACCTCCAGTGGCAAGGACCAACCTTCTTGGCACAGGACATGGGTGATCACCGACGACGTGCTGCGGCGTCTCACGCCGATCCCACCGCGCTCGCTTCTGCGCCCTCGTCTGCGCCCTCGCAGTTCGTCGGACGAGAGGCCTGGCGCCCGTGTTGCCCCGCCCCGCCGCCGCGTAGTACGGCTTGCGGCCGTCATGGTGCTCGGTGACCGGGCCGGCGAACCTGGCGGTAGTAGTCGCCGAGCGCCCAGGTGGGATGGCCGGAGCGCGCGAATGCGAGGCCGGCAAGACCATCACCCAGGAGTGGGGGCGCCCCGTCGAGCGGAGGTGCCCCAGAGCTGAGCGGGAGGCCGCTTGCACAATTGGGCAAGAATGATCTTGAAAAGTGTCAGTGCTTCCTGCGGCGCAGGACACAAGCCGTCCCGCCCTGCACTCTGCCCGCTGTGACTAGATACGGATTCGCCATCAAGGCCCTCCCCAAGGGCGGAAAGCCGTTCGGGGACGATGAAGAGGACGACCAGCCCGAGGAGGCCCCGGAGCCTGGGCCCGATGCCGCTTCGGGCCCACCGAAGCCCCCTGCCGATGCGGGCGGCCCACTCGATGACGCTGCTGACCCGGCTGCGGACTCGGCGGAGCTCCTGGGGGAGGAAGACCCGGCCGCGCCTCCCGGGGAGGCGGGGGCCGGTCCGCCCACTGACGACATGGAGGCGCCCCCGCAGCCTCCGGCCGACGACGCCCGACTGTGGTCCGGCGAGGTGTACGACGAGGGTGACGAGAC
This sequence comes from Streptomyces sp. NPDC052236, assembly GCF_044548015.1. Lineage (NCBI taxonomy): Bacteria > Bacillati > Actinomycetota > Actinomycetes > Kitasatosporales > Streptomycetaceae > Streptomyces > Streptomyces sp. NPDC052236. The sequence continues at coordinate 23,341 of NZ_JBIUBL010000043.1, forward strand.
CGACCCGGCTGCCGCCTTCGCCGCCTACACCGGAAGTCAGGGCGAGGAGGCATGGCTGGATCAGGCGCCAGACGGCACACTGACCGGGTGGGTACGAGACTCCACCGGCCAGGTGTGGCTCTACAGTGACGCGGAAACTTGGGCCATCGACGTCGACGACGCCCAGATGACCCGCACGCACAGCCGCGCCGAAACCGACGACGCGGGCACCGCTCCGGCAAGCGACCGCGGTGAACAAGAGCCCATGTTCCCGCCCCAGTGAGGAGTTGACGCAGTGCAGTTGAACCGCCAGACCTTCCGGGCCCTCGTCAACGAGGGGAAGGCCGCGCACCAGGCTGGTGACCCCTCCGACGCCTGCCCGTACAGCCGCCTCGGCAATGCGGAGCAGCAGTTCGGATACCGCTACTGGACCCGCGGCTGGACAGAGGCGCGCTCGGCCGCCGAAGCCGCACAACCGGAGCCCACGGCCACCACAGGACAGTAAGGAGCCAAGAAAGGCACGGTGCCCGGCGGCCCACTGTCCACCGCCGGAGGTTCCCCGCCGTGCCGAGCGCCCCACCCACCAGATCGTCACACCCCAGCACGCTGCGAGGCACCAGCCGGGCAATCTACGCCATCACTGGCGTCGTCGATGAAGTCAACGACCTAATCCTGTCCGGCGCCTTTACCCACACCCTCGCGACCCGCCGCACCAAGGCCGCATGGCACCACGAGTGGAAGGACGCCGTCGGTGTCGTCCTCGACGTGGAGGAATGGCGGCCCGGCGACCCCCGGTTCGCCGATGTCCCCGACTGGCCGCAAGAGGCTGGCGCGCTCGTCGGGACCGTCGCCTACAACCTGCGCACCACCAAGGGCCGAGACGCGTACGAGCAGGTCAAGCAGTGGCACGAGCACGGCGAAGCCGCGTTCTCCATTGGCTACCGCGTACCGACAGACGGGGCCACCCGCCGCGGTGACGGCGTCCGCGTCATCCACCGCCTCGACTTGTTCGAACTATCGCCCGTACTGCACGGCGCCCACCCCCTGGCCCGCGCACTGGAGGTGAAGGCCTCCGCCGGGCAGGACGGCATGGAGTACAAGGCAACCCTCTCGCCCGTCGAGATCGACGTCGCAGTCGCGGCGAGCACCGAGGACGCCGTGAGGGTCGCCGGGCTGGTCGTGAAAGCAGCCGACACCGGCCACGTGCTGATGCTCCAGCGCGCCCTTGACGACGACGATCCGGCGGCCGGCACATGGGAATTCCCCGGCGGCCACATCGAGGACGGAGAGGACCCCCTCGCCGCGGCACTGCGAGAGTGGCAGGAGGAAACCGGGTCGACGCTCCCCGGCACCACGAGCGTCATTGGGGCCTGGACCGCACCGAACGGCATCTACCGCGGATACGTCGCTGTCGTCCCATCCGAAGACGCCCTTTCGATCAACGTGCCCCACGAAGACCGCCGCGTCGCCAACCCCGACGACCCCAAAGGCGACGCCACGGAAGTAACTGCCTGGTGGCCCATCACTTCCCTCCCGGACCTGCCAGTGCTGCGCCCCGAGTGCCGGGATACTCCCTGGTCTCTCCTGGCAGGCGCTGACCTGCCCAAGGGGCCGTCCGCGGAGAAGGCCCCCGAACCATCTGCTCCCGCTGGCAAGTTCGCCGCCGGCGTGATGAGCACCTTCCGGGTGCTCAAGGGCGGTGAGGCGAAGTCGGCGCGCGCCGCGGTGGCCGCCGCCCGCGCCCATACGCCGCCCATCGAGCACAAGTCGGCCCGGGACATGGTCACCGAGGCCAAGAGTCGCATTCCCCTTCCGGAGGCCCCCATGATGTCCCCTCAGCCCCTGCCCGAGTCGTACGAGCAGTTCCGTCTGCGCCTCGCCGAAAGCGTGCGTGAACTCCTCGGCCAGGACGGCGAGACGTGGACCTGCATTGAGGGCACCTACCCGGACCGCGTCATCGTCTCCGTGCAGAGCGAGGGTCCCGGCGCGGACACGAACATGACGTACTCCGTCCCGTACCACGTCGTGGAAGGCGGCATCAGCCTCGGCGTGCCCGAGCCCGTCGAGCTGGCCACCATCGTCGTCCCCGAGGGAGCAAGCAGCCACCGGGCAGCCACCAGCGCCGAAGACGTCGATGCCCGCGTGGTCCAGCCCACGGTCGACGCGCTGACTGACGCCACCGCGCGTATCTCCGCCACCACCGCCGACCCGGAACAGCTCGAGGAGGTACGTGCCACCGTTCGCAGCCTCATAGGGGCCCTGTCCGCCAAGGGGCTTGATGTTGCCCAGCCGCCTTCGGAGGAGGACACGGAGGTGCCCGGGAGCCCGGCGGGGATGGACCTGTGGGACGAGTACACCTTCGCGGACAACGAGGACGACGAGCCGGCCCCGGACGTCGCCGCAACAGACGACATCGACCCAATGGACGACGCCACCGAGCCGGAGGAAACGGTGCGCCTGGACCAGGAAGAGGTGAAGGCGGCGCTCGCCTCAATGCGGGGCTGAGTCGCGATTCAGCCTCACCCGCGTCCGGCCTATGCACGCCCCCGAGCTCACCCGACACATCGAAAAAGACCAGGTCAATGCCCCTTGTGCTGCCCATCCTGATCGCCATGGCGGGCAGCACGCGACGTTAAGCCCTCTCTCCTCCTTCTATTCAGCCTCGCGTTGAGGCGTCCCGGTGCTGGCCGGGCGAGCGACGCACGTCAACCGCACCCAGCATCAGGAGAGAGCACCATGCCGGACAACAGTCGCCTCAAGTCGCTCCAGGAGCAGCTCCAGACCAAGAGCAACGAGGCCGAGCGGATCTCGCAGACCTTCAAGGTCGAGGACGGCGGCTTCGTCGTCAGCACCGAGCAGGCCAACGCGTTCAAGAAGGTCTCCGCCGAGGCACAGGAGATCAAGGCCCTCATCGATGCCGAGCAGGGCCTCGTTCAGGTCAAGCAGTACCTGGAAGCCCCCGAAGGCCCCCCGGCCGCGGGCCTGCACTACGGACAACCGCAGGGAGTTGGGAGAAGTCGCTCGGCGACCTGTTCGTCGAGTCCGACGCTTTCCAGAGCGCCGTCAAGGGTGGATTCCGTGACCGCCCATACCTGCGGGCGGAGATGGAAGGCAAGTCCATCTTTTCGCTGTCCGCGGGCACGGTCACCCACCAGACGCTCGGCTCCGTCCAGAACCTGGGCATCGCGGAGCGGGCGTACCGCAAGTTCCACATCCGCGACCTGTTCCCCAAGAGCACCACCAAGCAGGCGGTGCTTTACGGCGCGAGGGAGACCGGCTGGACGAACGCCGCCCGGCAGGTCAAGGAGCGGTACGCCGCCGACGGCGTCAGCCCGCCGACCGGCGCCGAGACCGACACCTGGGGACGGGCACCGCGCTCCAAGCTGTCCCTGGTCCCGGTGATGTACCCCGTCGCCGAGATCGCGCACCTGCTCGATGGCCACAAGAACATCTTGGCGGACGAGCCGCGCCTCAAGACGTTCATGAACACAAGGATGATCGAGGGCGTGAAGTACCAGGAAGACTGGGACCTCCTGCACTCTGTGGGCGACGGCCAGTCCCTGACCGGCCTTTACAACACGCCGGGCGTCCAGCAGTACACCGGACTGGCCACCGACCAGTACAGCGTGCAGATCCGGCGCAGCATCACCAAGACACTGCTCGCCGAGTATGAGCCGACGGGAATCGTGCTGTCGCCGACGATGTGGGAGCACGTCGAGGTTGAGGAGGACAAGAACGGCGCCTTCCGTGTCGCCGTCGCCATCGCGATCGGCGCCGAGAAAAAGGTGTGGCGCCTCAATGTCGTCGAGACCACGGCCATGGCGGACGACGACTTCCTCGTCGGTGGCTTCGGTCTCGGCGCTCAGCTCCACGACCGTGAGAGCGTCTCCGTCACCGTCTCCAGCGAAAACGCGGAAAATTTTGAGAAGGGTTTGATCACGTTCCGTGGGGACGAGCGCGTGGCGCTCGAGGTACCGCGACCTGAGTCCTTCGTTATCGGCACCTGGACCGAGCCTGCCGCCTGATCCGAGTGAGTGAGGGGTGCACCCCACCGGTGCGCCCCCCTTTCCGAGGCCAACCCATACGACGGAGGTCGCTCGTGATCGAGATTCAGCTCACTGGACTCGCGGCGGAATTGGAAGCGCTCGCCAGTGTTCCCGCCGCCCGCAAGGGCCCACCGTGCAGCGTCGGCGCTCTCCTTGATGGCACGGATGAGATCACGGCTCGCACGCTCCGTACTGCCCTGGACACCGCGGACATCACCGCCAAGGCCATAGCCGACGCCCTCAGTCGGCACGGCGACACGATCACCGTTTACACCGTCGCCCGGCACCGGCGGCGCGGTGAGTCCAACGGGTGCCGGTGCCCGCGATGACGCTCACCACCGACCTGCAGGCGCTCCTGCAGCCCGCCGACGCCGGCCAGACCCAGCCGACCCAGATCCAGCGCCCGCAGCCCGCCGTTCCCCGCGGCTGGGAGGCGGGCGTGCGGTATGAGCCGGGCGGCACCATGGTCGTCACCGCCCCGGCCGACGAGCAGCCCCCCAACAGCGAAGCCGACTGGCGCGAGCGCGTCGAAGCCCTTGGCCTGGCGATCCCCGAAGGGTTCCGCGTGCGCCTGGTTGAGGCCCGGCACGACCCGGCCGCCTGGCACCGCGACGCCCAGGGCGAGGACGCAGTGACCCGGGCCGTGTGGCGATGCCGGTACTTCGTCGAACCGGGCACCCCGGCATGGCTGTCCGCCGGCGACGTCGACGCCCTGGTGCGTGACGCCATGCGGCGACGCCGCAAGCCCCGTACCGCCGTGGACACCGCCGAGCGGGCCCTGGTTGTCGTCTACGCCGACGCGCAGGCCGGAAAGGTCGGCCGCGACGGCGGAACCCCTGAGCTGATCGCCCGTGTCGCGGACCGGTTCGACCGGCTTGACGACCACATACGAGACCTCAAAGCGGTCGGGCGGGCCCCGACAGTGGCCTACTGGGCGGATGCTGGGGACTGTGTCGAAGGGTTCGAGAACACGACTCAGCAGGCGTTCACCAACGACCTCACATTGACGGAGATGATCCGTGTCCACCGCAGGCTGACGTTCGAGGGCCTTGACCGGCTCGCTGGGCGGTTCGGCCGTGTCGTCGCGGCGACGTGCGGCTCCAACCACGCCCGCGTCCGGCGCGGGAAGGACGCGGTGGGACCCCCCATAGATGACTGGGGGATCGAGGTTTTTTCGCAGGTCGCGGATGCCTACTCAAGGAATCAGGATGCGTACGGGCACGTCTCGTTCGTGATGCCGGAGCGGTGGCGCGACACCGTGAGTCTGAACGTCGCCGGGACCATCGTCGGCCTGGCGCACGGCCACCAGTACCCCCGGCCGGAGAAGTCGGGCGACTGGTGGCGCGGGCAGACCTTCGGCCGTCAGCCGGTCGCGGACGCGCAAATCCTGATCACGGGGCACTACCACCACTTCCGCGCGCAGCAGCTCGGCGCGGGCCGACTGTGGGTGCAGGCCCCGACCCTCGACAACGGCTCGGACTGGTATGCGGTGCGCAGCGGCGAGGTCTCGACGTCCGGACTCCTGGTGTTCAGCGTCGGTCCGGCCGGCTGGGACGACCTCCGGATCCTCTAAAGATGGCGCTCTGCGCAAAGCCATCAAGATCATTCTTGCCCAATTGTGCAAGTGCGCCCGCGGGCAGGGCGCGACCCAAGCCGTACCGGTGTCTCATCCTTCCCCGACCATCACCCCAAGGAAGGACCACCATGGGCCTCTACAACGCGGCAGGCATCCGGATCACCAAGGCTGCGTTCCCGGCGAACGCTGTCACGGACCCGCAGAAGGTCGTCACCCAGGACATCTACAGCACCCGCCCGTACACCACCCCCTCTGGCGACAAGCAGCCCGAGGGATCGATCAAGACCCTCGCCTACAAGGCAGGTGCGGTGCTGCGCCAGTCCGAGATCGACAAGCTGTTCCCGGCCGCGACCATCACCACAGTCAGCCCCGCCACCGGACCGACCGCGGGCGGCACCGCAGTCACCATCACCGGCACCAACCTGGACGGGGTATCGGCGGTGAACTTCGGCGCGACGCCGGGCACAGCCCTGACCATCGTGTCCGCCACGCAGCTGCGCGTCACCTCCCCGGCCGGCACTGCCGGGGCGAAAGACGTCGTCCTGGTCGACGACGCGGGCAACGTCACCAAGACCGCCGGATACACCTACGCCTGACAACCACCGCCGGGGCTCCCAACCGCCACGTTGGGGGCCCCGGCGAGGACGAGACACAAGCGCGTCGCCACGTGCAGGGTGCGCCGACCGGTCCACCACCCCGAGAGGGAGCCACCATGTCCACCACCCGTACCCGCAAGCCCACCGCCGCGGCGCGCGCTGGGAGACGCCCGGCCCCGACGACGACGCGGCTGACCGCCCGACGTGAGGCTCGGTGCGCCACGATGCCGGCTGCCCCGCACGGTAAAGCCGTGTGGGGCAGCCGGCGAGTGAGGGGATGCGGTCAGGCCCAGGGGTTGACCGCCGTGAAGGAACTGTCGGCTCGGAAGGTGGCGTTGTCCTGGAGGGGGTCGATGCGCAGCTCGTAGTTGTAGTGGCGGAGGTAGCGGCCGGGGTAGTTGTAGGACTCCAGGCTGACCGAGCCGGCGGCCGAGCCCGGCCGGGCGCAGTAGGTGGCGTCCTTGTGGAAGGTGGCCGTGCCGTTGCTCGCGTCGAAGCGGATCCGGAAGTCCTTGTGGCGCAGGTAGCGGCCGGAGGAGTCGCGGAACGAGTAGCAGGTGGAGTCGGCCAGGCCGGGGACGATGGTGATGGTGGCGCTCTGCTTGATCGCGGTGGTGCTGGAGGAGGTCACCGGGTCGAGGTAGCCGAGGCTGTCGGAGCGGACGGCGGCGTAACGGCCGGTGAAGTTGACCGACTGGAGCGAGCGGTTGGTGTGCGTCGGCAGGGTGGCGCCGACGGTGACCGGGTCGATGCTGCTCAGGGTGGGGACGACCTTCTTGATCAGGCCGTCGGAGTCGAACTCCATCTTGTCGATGGTGGTTTCGCGGTGGGTGCCGTCGCCGCCGGGGATGGCAAAGCGGTGGTAGGCGATGTACCAGTCGTCGCTGTTCGGCACCTGCACCACGGAGTGGTGGCCGGGCCCCTTGATGCCCATGTCGAGGCGCTTCTCCAGGATCACGCCTCGCTTGGTCCAGGGACCGGTGGGCGAGGACCCGGTGGCGTAGGCGACGCGGTAGTTCTCGTCCCGGGTGTCGTTCTCCGACCACATGAAGTAGTACGTGCCGTTGCGCTTGACGACGAAGGTGCCCTCGTTGTAGCCGCTGGGGGTGATGTCGGTGACCTTGGAGGCGCCGAAGGAGACCATGTCGTCGTTGAGCGGGACGACGTACGCCCTGGCGTTGCCCCAGTAGAGGTACGTCTTGCCGTCGTCGGTGAAGACCGCCGGGTCGATCATCTGGCCGGTGAAGGCGCCGCGGGCGATCAGCGGCCTGCCCAGGGGGTCCGTGAACGGGCCGGTGGGAGAGTCGGAGACCGCGACGCCGATGTTCGTGTCGGCGGAGTAGTAGAAGTAGTACTTCCCGTTCTTCTCGGCCATCGTCGGGGCCCAGGCCCGGGCGTCGGCCCAGCTGACATCGGGTCCGAGATCCAGGATGACGCCGTGGTCCTGCCAGTGGACCAGGTCCTTGGAGGAGTACGCCTTGAACCGCGTGCCGCTCCAGCCCGCGAAGCCGTCGGTGGTCGGGTACATGTAGAAGGTGTCGCCGAACCGGACGATGTTCGGGTCGGCGGTGAGCCCCGGCAGAACCGGGCTCTTCACGATCAGCGCCTCGACCGTCCAGATGCGCTTCTCGGTGTCGGAGTCGGTCACCTCGTACGTCACGGGCTCGCTGAAGTCGCGCGGGGTGCCGGAGGCCGGGCTGATGGCCGCGCCCTGGGCGATGGTGAACTGCGGGGCGAGCGTGGTGAGGTCGGTGCCCTCGGTCAGCGGGAGGGTGATCTTGCTGTTGGCGTCGTCGACGATAGCGTCGATCTTCAGCTTGGGGTGGGTGGCCGCGCCGATGCCCGTGGTGTTCCCGCTGAGATCGAGAACCTCGCCGGGTGCCAGCGCGCGGTTGTAGACCCGGAAGTCGCGGATCTTGCCCTTGAAGAGCTTGTCACTGGTGTAGAGCGACTTGCCGATGTAGTTGGCCGTGGTGATGCCGGACCCGATGGAACCGGGGGTGAGGGTGACCGAGGTGTTACGGGCCTTTTCCACGCCGTCCTCATACAGGACGCCCGTGGTGCCGGTCTGGGTGTAGGTGACGTGCTTCCAGACCGAGCGCTGCAGCGCGGCGGAGGTCCGGGTGTTGTGTTCGGTGGACGAGTTCCCGGAGGCGATGGCAGTCCTGAACGAGTTGCCGGTGGTGAACAGGTACCCGTTGCCGGTGCCGCTGCTCGCGGTGTTGCCGAAGCCGTAGATGAAGTAGGGCGTGGCCTGGGCGGCGTCGATCTGCACGTCCATCGAGACGGTGATCGCGTTCATGCCGCGCATGATGTTGTCCGGTACCTTGATGAAGGTGCTGGACCCGTTGAACGTGAGCCCTTCTCCGGCACCCGACCAGCCCGCGGTGCCGTTGACGGTGCCGTTGCGTCCGTTGCCGGAGGCGTCCGCTGCCACGGTGCCCGAGGTGGCGTCGAGTTTGTACCAGAGAGCCAGGCCGTCGGTGATCTCCGCCGCCTGGGCGGGGGCCGCCGGGCCGACGACGCCCACCATGAGGGAGGCGGCGGCCACGGCGGCCAGAGCGCCCTGCCGGAATCTCCAGCGGCACTGAAGTCTCACGCTGTGCATGGTTCACATCCCCTGAAGAAGACATGCCTGAGGAGGAGGGGACGCGACGCCTCGGCCGAGGTGCAGCGTCCTGCCCGAATGACATCTGGTGTCGCGTTGCGCTCGCGGGTGGGATGCCGACGCCTTCCTCGCTTGAGGGCGGCGGCAGGTGGGGCGTCGCCCGAGGGCGCCGGCATCCCTGTCAGGTCAGCTCGTCAGACGGAAAGTGGCGTCGCTGCGTCCCGTCGCGGTAGTGATCGTTTCGAGCTTCAGCTGGAACGCGTAGTGGCGGATGTAGCGGTCGGGGTGGTTGTACGACTGGAACGACGACCAGGACGAGTCGGCGAGTCCGGCGACCTGGCGGAAGGTGGCGTCCGCGGCGAACTGGGCGGTGCCATCGTTGTAGACGAGCTGGAAGTCGGCTCCGTCGTGCCGCAGGTAGTGGCCGGGGAAGTTGACCGACTCGAAGGAGACGGTGCCGGAGCCGGCCAGGCCGGGTCGCGGCCGGAACTGCGCGTCCGCGTTGGTGACGTTCTGGTCGATGCGCACATCGAAGTTGGCGTGCCGCACGTAGCGGTCCTGGAAGTTGAAGGACTGCAGCCGCTTGGCCGGGGTGTTCGCCCAGCGCGCCTGCACCCGGGCGTCCTCGGCGGCCGTCAGGTTCAGGATCGAGCCGTGGCGCTTCTTGGTGCCGCCCAGGGAGTAGGTGCCCGACGTCGGGAGCTGGTAGGTGCCGGGGGCGGACGGGTTGGTCGTCGTGACCGGCATGTATCCCTTTCCGGCCGCGTACTGGTCGAGGTAGAGGGTCCACTCGTTGCGGTCCCTGAACTTCATCCACATCGGGCCCTCGACCTGGGAGCCGGTCAGCCCGATGCCGGAGAGGTTGCCGAGGTTGGTCCAGGTGCCGAGGATCGAGTTGCTGCCTTCGAGGGTGATCTGGCCGTCGCCGGAGGCCCGTACGTAGCGGAAGTTGCCGACGCCCGTCGGCATCTCGACGATCTGGGTGTCGATGATGTTCTGGGTGCCCGGGCGGTCGATGTAGAGCTGGGGGGTGGTCATGGTGCGGAAGTCGGTGGTGCGGGCGTAGTAGATGCGGTGCTTCAGCACGCCGTTGACGGTGGCGTTCGTCGCCCAGTACAGGACGTAGTCGTTGGTGGCGGGGTTCCAGATCGCCTCCGGCGCCCATGCGTTGCGTCCGTCGGGGATCGCGCCGGCCACGTTGAGCAGCCGCGGCTGTGACCAGGTGACCAGGTCCGTCGACTCCCACACCACGAGGTTGCGGCTGCCGTTGTTCATGGAGTCGTCCCATGACTGCCCGCAGTCGATGCACAGGTCGGTCGCGATGATCCAGTACTTGCTCCCGTCGGGAGAGCGGACCAGGGCGGGGTCGCGCACGCCGCGCGTGCCCACGGTGGAGCGCAGGGTCATTCCGCCGCCGTTGAGATCGGTCCAGTTCAGACCGTCCGCGCTGTACGAGAAGTACATCTGCTGACCGGTCGCCCCCTCCCCGATGAAGTGCGTCATCAGGTAGCCCGGGGCGTCGGCGGCGGCGGCCCGCTGAGGTGTGGTCACGACTTGGGCGGTGAAGAGCAGGCAGGCGGCAACAAGTATCGCCGCCAGCCGGGAGAGAACTGCGGGCATATGCGTTCCTGTCTTTCTGGGGTGCCGTGATCAGGTGCAAGTGAGGTCGAGGGTGAGGCCCGGCCTCCGTACCGTTGGGGCAGGACCGGCTCCGGGCGACGTGGGACGCCGCGTCATGCCGGTCGGCGGCCGACGAGCTGCGGTTTCCGCGTGAGCATGGCAGCGACCGGAGACCCCGCCGTGGCGGGCCGGGTGACGAAGGCAGCGGAGAGGGCCGACAGAGCCGGCTCGGGAGCGCGCCGGAGACGGGTGCGTAACACGGGCTGTCCCCTTTGACGGCCATGGTTCGAAAAATCGAACGTTGTTCGCAAGTTCGATCAGAAGATAGATGTCGGCCAGAAGCGCGTCAATGGAACCGGCCAGTTCGACTTCCCCGCGTTCGCACCCGTAACCGCCCATGACGGTGAGGCTTTCTCTGCTGCACCCCCTTGAACTGCGGAGACTTCCCTACGCGCTCGGGCCGTTCGCGAGAACGCCGACTGCACAACCATTGACAGGGCACTGCGAACAAGGACAAAGATCTCGCCTGCAAGCACGTAACGCCGAACCTCCGCCCGCCGGCGGCCTCGGAGAGCAGCACCGGCCGCAGGCCCAGCGGATCGGACCGCAGCTGACACGCCGCGAAGCCGGTGCGTCCAGCCCGGCGAAGGCGTGCTCGCGCCAGCGGGCGGCGACTGTGTAACGCCAGCCGCAGGCGACGGCGGACTCGGCAGCCGCCGCGAACGACTCCCGGTCCGCCTCCTTGATCAAAGAAGCCCGCCACGAGACCGCCCACCGCCTCATCCAGCCGTCGCGCAGATCAAGTCCGACCCTGCCCGCGTCGATGTTCACCGACACGAACAGGTCCTTCCAACTGCACTGATGCGACCAGACGGCCACCGCGTCAGCGGCTTCTACTACCCTCTCCAGCCCAACGCGTTTCACCGCCATGGCCTTATGGAATCGCCCCAGAAAGCCCGCGGCTTGCATTCTCTTCGCTACTGGTGACAGAGAGACTGCCGAATGAGGATTTGTGACAAGCCGCGTGCCTCACTGGTGATAACCAAGCTGCTTCGACCGGTCTCATTCACCAGCTCAACAGGCTCTGCCGGTGACAACTACTGAGCTTCGGCTCAGCCCATCGACCGCGACAAGAGCCCGCTGTTTGACGCCGACCACGACTCGGTCCGTATCGCCGACGCACTGCTGGGCAGCCCGCACATCCTCGCCGCCGACGCCGAACCCGGCGACGACACTGTGCGGTTCACCACCGTGGCCGGCATCAACTACACCCTCACCCTGCGGGACGCGGAGCCCATCAACGACCACCTCCTGCCCGAGCCGGTGCTCACCGAGGCCCTCGCCGCGGCGATCCTCAACGCCCCGCACTTCGTGGTCGCCACCCCGGACTCGCCGCGCGAGGACACCATCACCGTCCAGACCCGGGGCGGCGTCCGTCACCTCCTGGTCCTGGGAGTCGACCGCAACGACGCCGGTCCGCAGCAGTCCACCCCGGCCGCCGACGTCGCCCTCGCCGCCGACCAGCTCCTCATCAGCGACCCAAGCGACTCAGAACGCGTGACGGCCGAACTCCTCAACTACGTGGCGGCCACATGGGAAAAGCAGGACCTCCCGCTGCGCCAGCACGCCCAGGCCGTCGCCCGCGCCCTAACCCGGTAGAAGGGGATCCGTCCATGCCCGCATCCACGGCCACCCGGCGCGCGTACCGTGAGGTGACGACCCGCCGGGAGGAACAGCCGATGAGCGCGCAGCCCGACCACGCACCCGTCCCGCCGTACGCGCCCGCCCCGGGAGCTCCGGCCGAACTCCTCGCCCAGCTGCGCGCCGACCGGCGCGCCGCGCAGTGGGTGCCGGCCTTCGAGCGGGAGTGGGCGGCGGCGCTGGAGGAGTCCCGCCGGACGTTCTCCCTCGCCGGGCTGTACGAGGTCGTCCAGGACTGGCAGGGCCGCCTCGCCCACGCCCCGGCGGTCGATGCGTTCGTCGCCTCCGGCTACGACGACAGCGAGTTTATCGACATGGCGGAGCTGCGGGGAAGGCGCCGGTGACCGGACAGCCGTACGCGGTCCGCTTCTCGCCGCCGGCCGCGAAGGTCCTCGACACCCTGCCCGAGCATGTCGAAGACACCGTGTGGGACGTCCTGGACGCCGCCGCCGGCGACCCGTGGGGTTTTCACCAGTGGAACGCCGGTGACCTCGAGGGCGAGGACGTGCGCTACGCGTCCGTCGGCCAGCTGTCCCTCACCTACTGGGTGAACAGGCCGCTGCGCCGCCTGACCGTCCTGAACATCGTCTGGCTCGGATAGCCACCCGGTGACAACGCCCTGACCACGGCATTGCAGCTGCCGGGGTCAGGGCGTTTCGCATCGTAGCCACGGCCGTATCCACCGGTTGCCACCCGGGCGGCAACGCGTATCCACCCGCGTCGCCAGAAGGCCAGGCCCCGCTCCGCCGCCGCGCCGGGCCGGTGTCACGCTGTCCTCTGACAACAAACCTGGACCAAGCGCCAACTAACTTGGACCGAACCACATGGGGTACACGAAGCGCCGACTCGCTGCGGCCGGAGGCTCAGTCCATCCGCCCCTGCTGGAGAAAGCGTCGCGTCTTGGGCTCGTCAGCTGCGTGTCAACGAGTACCGGCATAGTTACCGCGTACCGATGACTTCTGCTCTAAACACCAATAACCATGGGCAATTCACCGCCGGGATTGCTTCGCAGGGAAGCGATAGACCGCGGCCACTGCGGGCCCGAGACCGGGCCCGGCCGTCGGCCGCTGAGCGAAAGGCAGAAGCGATGAGCATGATCCAGACCGGCAAGCTGCAGCTGAACTCCTCCAACGCCTCGGAAGTGACCTCCAGCACCTCGACCTTCACCCCGGTCACGTTAACGAACTGAGCTGACCGCCCACGCCGGGAGGTATGCGTGAGGCCGTCTGGTTCACCCCGGCGCCACTCACGCGTTCGTCCCCTCCAATCGGTCAGCGCCGACAGGCCAGCGCGGCCCCGCTCGCCCCGGGCAGCGACATCAGGCCTTGGTCTGCCTCATAGCGGGGCTGGCCACCTGCGTAGCTGGGTCATGCCCATGTAGGACAACATCGTTAAGTGCCCCGCGTCCCCCGCCCAAGGCGGCGAAGACCGGCCCATCGACGCCTTCTTCGTCGCCCCCTGACCGACATGCCCGCCCTGCGGACCCAGGGCGAGAAGCCCGGTGGCTTTTCTTCGCCCCGCTGTCCCTGCCCGCCGGCCACGGGGAGCTGGCCTCGGTCGTTCTGTACCACGGCATGTGATCACGACGTCGGACGGTCAGGTGCACCCCGCCCCCCTGCGATCCCCGCGAGCACCTGTGGTTCGGCCCCGGGTACGGCGACCGCCCGAGTGAGGCCGCGGCCGTCATCAACCAGCTCCTGGACGACCTGGCGGCCGACGTCGACCTAGCGGAGCACTGGAACGCCCCGCGCGGGCTGACCGCTCTGTTCAACGAGAACCACCGGCAGGGCACCGAACTCAGCCGGGCGGCCCTTCTGCACGCCCGTATGACCCCGCCCAAGTCGGAGCACTGACCTGGCCGTCCGGTCCTGAGCGCTCCGCCGGTGCGGAGCGCTCAGGACCGGACGGCTGGCTGTGGGAGCGGGCGGCCGGTTGTTCCAGGTGCTGTTGGGCGGCGGCGCGCCGCCGCCCAACAACTACTCGCCGGCCTCGAAGGCCTCGTCTGGTGTGCGGCAGATCGCGGGCGTTCCGCGTCCGGGGCGCTTTCTTTCATGCTGCCACGAGCGATTCCAACAAGGGGCTACCGGCGCACCATAAAATACCGCCACCGGGGACAATTGACCTTGCGGGCCCGCTGCGGCCGTGAGTCCGGGGCATCGGTGCATTGGGGCCAGTAATCCGTGCACATTGGGTGCCTGGGTCGGCCATGATGCTCACCATGAACGACAGCGTGGTCGATGACTGGTCACCGGCGAACCATCCGTATTCGATTGCCGTATCGGAGGCGCAGTGGTGGAAGAGCACCGCCGCGCTGGCGGTCCGGCGCATCCACGCCGGCGACGACGCAGTTGGCGGGTTCGAAACCCGGCAGATCGACGCGCGGCAGCTGTGCCTGGCCCTGCGGCAGTTGCTGATGGCAGAGAAGCTGGAGCAGATTGCGCTGGCTGAACTGGGCATCGACCCGGCGGCCGGACAGGCATTGGAGCAGGCACGAAAGCGCTTCGAGGCGGCGCTGCCCGGCATCAAGCACATGCGCGACGGCCTCATCCACTTCGAGGACTGGTCCCGCGGGAAGGGCTTCGGTCCGCAGCAGAAGCGGGTCAAGGCTGGTGACGCACCGCGCGACGTCGCGCGCGCCTTCTGGGGCTTCGGCTACGACCCGGCCACGACACCGTCTCCATGGGCCCCTACCGGATCCAGGTCAGCGCCGTCGACCAGGCCGCCGGCGAACTCACCCATGCGATTTACCTGGCCGCGCACGAGGTCGACAAGAAGAACAACGCCCAACTGCACGCCACGGTCGCCCACGCGCTCGCCGGTGCTGGGATCCCCTGCGCCCCGGATGAAGCGGTGCAGGTCTCTGCGGGCGGCGACGGCCGGGTATGGCTGTCCTTCGTCCTTGGGGCTGTTCCCGGTGAGCCCGAGCGCCATGAGCTCGCCGCGCGGGTGGTCGTGGCCCTTGCTGACGCTGCTCTCCGTCTTACCGCGTCGATGCCGCTCACATCCGATGACCTGGCAAAACGCCTGATCAACGGGGAACCGCTCCAAGTTGAACCGGGTGCCGCAGCCTGAACGACGGTTAGACCACTGCTCGGATGGAAGACGTCACCTTCCCCGGGGGCGGAATCCATTGGACTCTCGGCTGGATGGTCGAGCTGATCCAGTCGACGTGTCCGATCGGCTGGCACCTCGCGCTGGGCTGAGCCCCGAGTTGACCGTCCGATCATGGCGGGCGGTTCAACAAGCAGCGCGGTTCGGGGCGCGCCCCCCTGTCTTGAAGGCCGCCCTGGACATGCATCCAGGGCGGCCTTCCCATGTCACGTCCCACAGCGACCGTTGGGGCCGTCGAGCCGGTGCGCGTTCTGGGGCCTCACACACCTGCGCAGCAGGAGACCGACTGCGGCCCCGCCGGATACGGCGGGGCCGGACGCATCAGGTGCCCACCACCTCAGGCCCGAAGCACAAGGCGTCGATCTCCTCGATTGCCAAGCTGCTCGATATCTTCTGCACGACGGCAGGCGAGCCAGTCACCGCGGCTCGGTGGTCAGCCAAGGGGTGAGGGCCGTACGGTCGGCGTTGGGAACCCAGTGCAGGTCGCCGGGCCCGTTGAAGATGTCCCGGGGCAGCGGCACGGCCGTGCTGCTGAGGGTCTCGAAGACTTCCAGGAAGACCTCATCGCCTTCCGGGGCGTCCTGGTGCGCCTCGGCGAGCGCGGCCACCAGCCCTGTGACGTCGTCGCCGAATTCGGCCTCGTGTGCGTCGCACCATTCCGCGGCCCACTGCGCGGAGTGGTCGCGGCGGCGGGCGACCGCGACCGCGCTGATGTACGCGTGGTGATTCCTCAGCTTTCCGTTGAGGCCTGCTGCCCCGCGGAACTCACCGAGCGAGCCGTCCGACAGCATCGGGGCCTGCATCTCCAGGTCGCCGTACATTGCAGAGAAGATCATGGATGAGGTGAAGGGAATCGGGCGCCTCCCGGGGTTGGCCAGCATGACCACGAGTGGCCAGCCGCGGTCCTGCAGCGGCTTGAGCTGCTTCGCGGCGGCCTCGATCTGCTTCCTGATCGGCTTGAGCGCGTCCGTCAACGAGCGGGCCATCGGCTGGTTCAGTACTGGGTTTTCGAACATGCCGTACGTCTCGAACGCCTTCACCTCCACCACCACCGTCCGGTCGGTGGTGATCAGGAAGTCGGGCCGCTTGATGATGCCGAGGTCGGGTTCGACTTCGAAGGAGTAGCCCCGCTCGGTGAGGTAGCGGGCGACCCGGGCTTCGGCGGCGTCGGAGGGCTTCATGGCATCCATTGCCGCATTCTGCTCTCCGTCCGATGACCCCAGAGCCGCTCGCATCGGATCGGCCGGTGGTCGACAAGTTTCGTTACCTGGACGAGTCGTGTGTGACGTGTGCCACTTCGTTTGCGTCGTTTGCCTGCCGGGCGCCAAGGGGGCGCATATCTCCCCTGGTCACGGGATGTCGAGGGAACGGGTGACCCTGCCTCGCACTCACGTTCCGTTGGCCTCCGATGATCAGTGAGTGATTTTCCTGGAGGGCGTTTGAGTGTGGGGACCGGAAAATCGACAGGGTGGGGCTGAGGGGCCAACAGGTTCCTCGTGCGGACGAGTTGCCCGCACCCGGCATCACCGGCCTCGACAAGAAGGACCCGGTGATCGCAGCACTGGAGGCCCGCGTGAGCAATGGCGACGTCGACACTGACGTCTCGCCGCAGGACGGCGGACACAGCCAGCCCGTCCATGAACCGCCGGACCTGCCCCTGGACTTTGAGGCCTTCTACCTGGGCCACCAGGAGTTCTTCCACCACTTCGCGAAGCTCCACCTCGGCAGCCGGCGGGTGGCGGAACAGGTGGTCCACGAGGTGTTCCTGGAAATCCTCGGCGGCTGGAACCAGCTGCTGCAGGAAGGCGACCTCGAACAGCAGACCCTCGTGGTCCTGCACCGGCACGTCACCGACCGCCTGCGCCGCGACGGCAGGCCCCTCGCGTTCGTCATCAACGCGCCGATAGCCCACAACCTCAAAGCCGTCAGGAACCAGCTGGAGGGCGCTGTCACGTTGGCTGGCAGGGGTGGGATGATCTTCGGGTTGATCATGCTGGAGGGGATGGTTCGTGGGGAGTACGTCGCCGTCGTACAAGGGGCACCGGTACCCGGTCGAGGTCATCTCCCACTGTGTGTGGCTGTACCACCGCTTCCCGCTCAGCTTCCGCGAGGTGGAGGAGCTGATGCTGGAGCGCGGTGTGACCGTCTCGTATGAGACGGTCCGCCGCTGGTGTGCCAAGTTCGGGCAGGCCTATGCCAACGCGCTGCGCCGTCGGCGGCCCAAGCCCGGGGACAAGTGGCACCTGGACGAGGTCTTCATCAAGATCAACGGGCAGATGCGCTACCTGTGGCGGGCTGTCGACCAGGACGGGAACGTGCTCGGCATCCTCGTGCGGAACCGCCGCGACACGGCGCGGCCAGACGCTTCTTCCGCACGCTGCTGAAGAAGACCGGTGCGGCGCCCCGGGTGATCGTCACCGACAAGCTCCGCTCCTACGGTGCGGCCCACCGCGAGGTCATGCCCTCTGTCGAGCACCGGCGGTCGAAGTACCTGAACAACCGGGCCGAGAATTCCCATCAGCCGACCCGGCAGCGGGAACGCGCGATGAAGGGCTTCCGCTCACCCGGCGCGGCGCAGCGCTTCCTGTCGGCGTTCAGCGCGATCTCCCCGCACTTCCGGCCCCGACGGCACCGCCTCACCGCCACCCAGTACCGCGATCAGATGACCGACCGCTTCACCACCTGGAACGAGATCACCAGCCTGCCCACCACGGCCTGACCCCACCACCGCCACCGCCCCCACCCGGCCTCGACTTGCCCGGGACCGGCTTCACACCCATCAAGTTGACAACGCCCTTTGGCGACTTCCGCGCCGACCCTGCGCTGACACCGCTCCGTTGGCCAGACGACGTCTTCGAGCAGTTCCTCTACGACCACGGTGCCAACACCAATTTCGCGCGGGATTACGGAGACATCGCTCTAGAGGGGATCACGTGGCGCCTTGACACGATCCCGACCGCGGAC
Source organism: Streptomyces sp. NPDC052236 (assembly GCF_044548015.1). Taxonomy (NCBI): domain Bacteria; kingdom Bacillati; phylum Actinomycetota; class Actinomycetes; order Kitasatosporales; family Streptomycetaceae; genus Streptomyces; species Streptomyces sp. NPDC052236. Next base: position 41,542 of record NZ_JBIUBL010000043.1, read on the forward strand.
TTCAACGACATGCCGACCGGCGCGTCCGAGGCCGACTGTATCGAGTACTTCGCCGAGAACCCGGTGCACTGGGTGAAAGTCCGCCCCGCAGAGGTCGGACACCACTGGGAAGAGCGCGGGACGTGGATGCGTCCACCGGTCTTGATCGACAGACGGCTCCTAGCCCCGTCAAACAGCGGCCTTCAGGTCCTGGAGGGCAGAACACGTGTTGGCGTCCTGCGTGGACGCCTGCGCGTCGCGTCTCACCACCAAGCCTGGGTCGGACGTCCACGGAACGCCCCAGCCTAGAAGGCGGCATCGGTGAGCCGGACCCGTTACGCAGCCCTGGCCCGGCGGGCTAATCAGCCGTTACCACGCGGTCGCAATAATTCGGGGCGGTCGGCAGATGGGCATTGAGAGAATCGGCCGTCAACACCCGCACCGGCCGTGCCTACCGCGTACACCGCTGTAGCGGGGCCACCGAGCGGGAGGTAGGGGGAGCGGCATGGAGTGGAAGCTGGTCAGCCGAGTAGCCAATCCGTGGGGCCAGGTCCCGGTGTCGGGCGACGGCCAGGCAGTGAACCCGCGCGTGCAGGAGTACATGGCGAACGTGGCGGCGGCAGCGGCACGACGCGACTGTGTCTCGCGCAGGCACCACTACGTTCCCCAGGCCTACATGAAGGCCTGGAGCCCCGATGGCAAGCGAGTACGGGTCCTGGACACGATCAACGGCTTTGACCGCCTCCGGGGCCTCCGAGACACCTGCGTCCGGGAAAACTTCTACCGCGTTACAGACCCTCTTGGCGCGCACAATCAGGCTGAAGCGATGCTCTCCGTCATCGATGACGAGGCCGCAAGGCTTTTGCGCCTGCTGCGTGGATGGGAGCCAGACGACGATATGGACTTCGATGACTTCATGTCGCTCGCCGTGGTTCTCGCCTTCCAGCGCAACCGCACACCGCAGCGCAAGCGCCTGTTGGAGGCGCAGGACACTTGGATGAGAAAGCGCGCACTGCAGGAAACCCCGACCCTGACGACGACGGGATTCGTAGGGAGTCTCTTCCACAGCGCGTACGGGGTAGCCGACGAGCACTCCACCCGACAACTTGAGCTGTGGGACGACCCTCAAGCGCGGTTGATCACCAGCGACCAGCCAGTCATCCTGTCGACCCCTCTCTGTCAGCCTTGGGTGAGACGTCCCGTTCCGCGGGGTTAGCCTGAGAGGGCACGACAGGAGAAGTCCCGTATGCCAAGCACTGAGCCCGTCGGGTCCGACCCGGCACCGAGGCCGAAGCGCCGCACCTTCACCTCGGAGTACAAACTGCGGATCGTCGCCGAGTACGACGCCGCGCCCAGAAACGAGAAGGGTGCCGTCCTGCGCCGGGAACGGCTCTACCACTCGCATGTCAAGGAGTGGCGGGCCGCCCGGGATGCCGGGGCCCTGGAGAACCTGGTCGACCGCCGGACCAGCCCGGCCCGTGCGAAGAAGTCCGCCGCGGAGGTGGAGAACGAAAAGCTGCGACAGCAGGTCGAGCGGCTGCAGAAGGACCTGGCCCGCAACAAGGCCGCACTCGAGGTGATGGGAAAAGCTTCCGCGCTCTTGGAAATGATCTCCGAGAGCGCGGACTGAAGCACGCCGTCGATCCGGTGGTGGACACCGCGTTCCCCGGCGTCGAAGACCAGCTCGGCATCACGGCCGCGTGCCAACTGACCGGCCGGTCCAAGGCCACCCACTACCGCAGGCTCAAGCCCCCGGCGGCCCGCACACCCCGCTCCCACACCCAGGCGCAACCGTCGGCTCTGACCGATGGAGAACGTGCAGCGGTACTGGAGTTGATGAACAGCGCCGAGTACGCGGAGCTGCCACCCGCCCAGATCTGGGCCCGTGAACTGGACGCCGGCCGCTATCACTGCTCCATCTCCACGATGTACCGGATCCTGCGCGAGAAGGGCCAGAGCGGCGAGCGGCGCCGTCAGGCCACCCACCCGGCCAAAGCCGTGCCCGAACTCCTCGCCACCGCCCCCTCGCAGGTCTTCACCTGGGACATCACCAAGCTGGCCGGACCGGCCAAGACCATCTGGTACCACGCCTACGTCGTCATCGACATCTTCAGCCGCTACATCGTCGGCCACACCGTGGAGCGCGCCGAATCAGCCGACCGGGCCGAGGAGCTGATCCGCGAGACCATCGAACGCAACGGCATCGTGCCCCAGACCGTCCACGCCGACCGGGGCACCTCGATGACGTCCAAGAAGGTCTCCCAGCTGCTGATCGATCTCGGTGTCACCCGCAGTCACTCCCGGCCGAAAGTCTCCAACGACAACCCCTACAGCGAGGCCCAGTTCAAGACCACCAAGTACATGTCCGACTACCCCGAGCGGTTCGACTCCCTGGCCCATGCCCGCGAATGGTTCGACGCGTTCACCGCGTACTACAACCACGAGCACAGGCATTCGGGCATTGGATGGCACACACCGGCCAGCGTCCACTTCGGCACCGCCGAAGAGGTCCGCGACCAGCGGGCCGTCACCCTCACCGAGGCATACGCCCGGCACCCCGAACGCTTCGGCCGCCGCCCCAGACCACCCGCGATACCTCGACAGGTGTGGATCAACGACCCGACCAAGCGCAGAGAACCCGCACCACAGATCTCATAGCATCACGACCGTCTCACTGGACTTGAAATCTTCCGGACCGACGCCTCCGGCCGCTCTCCTTCGACGCTGACGAGCCAATACCTGTGGTGGCCCCTCAGTCCTTCCCGCCTGCTCGTGCTTAGCCAGAACCTGCAGCCGCGAAAGATCGTCCATCGCATTTTGGCCCGTAGGGAGGTCGACCGACTGCGCGCGGCAGTCATCAGGAATGCTGAAGCAGCGGTCATCGCCCTTCCACAGGACACGGACCTTCCTGCCGGCCGAAGCCTGCGACGCAGACCGCAGCTGTCCGTAGACTGCACGCCCATCGATCTGAAGGTACCCCGGTGTGGCATCGAGCTTGGCACCGGTTACGGGGCAGAGACCCTCGACCGGACATGCCGACCTTTGTGCGCCATGGTGGCCATGAGGTAGTCCTGACGCACCGATTACGCCCACTCGACGCCCAGCTTCCGCAGTGCGTCCAGCTGCTCCGCAGTAAGCCTGTCGCGCCTGGACTTAATATTGCTGTACCAGATGCCGAGCTTGGTCTCCGTCCCGTCGGGCAAGGTCTCTACCGCCTTAGCTTGATCCTTAACGTCTGGCTTGGTCTCGTTCGTAGAGGGTGCTCGGGCGTTTGACGGTTTTGCCCACGTCGTGACGGGTGGTGGGGTGCCGGTTCTTCGAGCCGGGCGGGCGTCCGGGGCCGGGGCGGCTGGGTTTGGGCACGCGGGCCGGGCAGGGCAAGTGGGGTCGGAGGTGTCGGAACCCGCGCCGGACACGGGTCGGGGTGAGTGCGACGCCGGGGCGAGTGGTCTTCTCCCAGGGCTTGCGCCGGTCGGTGGTGAGCGGGGCGGCGAGACGGAGCTGGGTGTGCGCGGTGATCACGAGCCAGGTCCAGCGGTCCGCCGCCTCGGGATTCCGTAGTCGTGGGCGAGTCCAGCCAAGGCTCTGTTTGAACAGCCGAAATGTGTGCTCCAGGTCGAATCTTCGCAGGTAGCACGACCAGACGAAGTCGACGTCGGCCGACTCGGCTCCGGTGGCCGAGGACCACAGCCATACCGGTGGTGCGTCGCGGTCGCCGGGCAGGTGATCGACCTTGAGGCGGATCAACGTGCCCTCGATGATGGGGAGTTCGCCGTCGTGGTCGATCCAGGCGGAGCGCTGCTGGAGTTCCGGGTGGAGCCGGTCCCAGGCGCGGGCTTCGGCCTTGCCGTAGCGGGGTGTGTCGTTCACCGTCACCACTGACGGCTCCGGCCAGGTCTGCGGCCTTGCGAGACTGAACTCCTTGCCGTGCTTGGGCGGTCGGCCGCCCTTGGGCTGGTAGACGCCGGGGGGGGAGAGAGAGAGAGTCGCAGGTTACGGTCCGAGCGCAGGCGGCCGACCAGCTCGACGGGAAGGTCCCGCAGCAGCCAGGCCAGGCGCATCACGTCGTAGCCGGCATCCATCACGATCAGCATGTCCCGGTCTCCGGGCTGCCACCGCCCCGCCGCGATCAGCCGCTCGGCGACGTCGCGGAGTTGGGCGGCGGTGACGGCCGCCGCGTCGTCGGCAGGCCCCAGACGGACCGCGTCCAGTACCGCGGTCCAGGATGTGCGGTCCGGCGTCAGGGCGGCGACGAAGGAGTACGGCCAGCCCGGGATGATCTGCGCGGCCGCCTTGGAGCGGCCGTGGACGTGGCAGAACAGCCGCTCCGGCGAGCATGCGGCGTCCGAGCGCAGCCACGGGGAGACGTCCACGGAGAGCACGATCCGCCCGCCGAAACGCGGCAGCGGCAGAGACACCAGAAGGTCACGCAGCCGGTCCACGTCCAAGCGGCCGTGGTTCAGCGCGCCGTACAGCGAGCCGTAACCCCGACGGTGCTCGGCCAGCAGAGACAGTTCCACCGGCGTCTTCACCGGCCCGTCCGCACACAGCAGCGCGTCGGTGAGCTCGAAGAACGCGTCCGCCCGCGCCGACAGACACCCGTAGAAGTCCGTCCGGAAGTATGACAGTTCCGCGAACTCATCCCGCTTGCAGTCCTGTTCCAGCACACTCATCACCGCGGCCTTCTTCGTGAACACCCTGATTTCGTCGCAGAGTTCAGGATCACGAGAAGGCCGCACCTACGTCCGGCGATCACCCGAACGAGCGACCTGACGGACGCTGATGATCAAGCCGGAGGTTAAGGAACAAGCTTAGCTGCTGGGCCTAGCTGGCTGGTCGACACGAGGCAGGGCACCGTCGGCTGACCTGAGCCTCGATGCCGCGCGCAGAACCAGCCCCGGGTCGGGACCGGTCCCGGCAGGCTTGCGTTACAACGAGGGATGTCGCCTGAGGCGGGAAACAACCGCAGCTACCGGCGGCGCGCGTGCCGGGGAATCTATTCGTGGCTTGTTGCCCCGGCGCACCGGTCCGTCCCATCGGAAAGGAAACGATCGTGGCACGAATTTCGCGAATCCTCTTATCCGTCATAGCCTTGCTCGGCGTGGCCGTCCTCAGCACGCCAGGCACCGCCTCGGCGGCCCCGGCGGCCGTGACGGCCAAGAACATCAAGACCCAGTACCTCACGGATAAGCCCACCGGCGACATGCCGAATTCCTGCGTCGAGCGCCGCATTTACTTGGCATCCGGCAACTACGACTGGGGCCACGTCCGGGGGTCTACGGACACCGTCGTGCGCCCGAACCTCTACCTCGGCGCGGGCTGGTACACCTGGGGGGACTGCCTGGACCCGGCCTGGGGGGGCTATTACATCCACTCGACGTGGCTGGACCCTGACAACCCCGACTGGAAGTCGATCAACATCACCAGCGACTTGGAAATCCCAGCCTCCGGCGCCTGGACGTGGGGCTCGTTCCTCGACCCGAGGTTCTGACCCGCCACCGAGCGCGGCGCCGCAGCGGTGGCCCTGCAGTCCCGGCGTCACCGCCTGCCTCGGTACCGCGACACGGCACGTGATCGCCAGCGCCGCGACGCACAGGGCACGGGCGGCTCGTGACGTCGCGCCCCGCACACACTGGGGCGTGAGGCAGATGCGTCTCAGGGAGCCTGCTGGCGGGTGGCCACTCGCCGCTCGGTGTCCGCCGTTGTAGCCGTGGGGCTTGAGGCGGAAGGCCTCTTCGTCCATGGGTGCAGGCAAGATGCTCGGCTGGGAAACCCAGCCGAGCATCTTGCTACGTGGTCGGCTCCGGAAGTCCTTAGGGGGGCGGCGGTGGCGTCGAAGGTGCCGGTGTAGTCGCCGGGCTCCCTCGGGACCGTCCCTCCGGCTGTGGCGACCACGTCCGTCGTCGCCCGCACGTACTGGTGGCCCCATCCGGGGCTCAGTGCGTTGTGGCAAAGGGAGTCCCTGTTCGATGAGCAGGGGCTTCTTCGTGTGCGGGGCGTGATCGCCCTGGGGTAGGGGCAGGCAGCGGACGGCTTGTTGTGGGTCGAGGAGGGTGCGATGCCGTCGGTGCCGGGGTTGATGGAAATCGACCGGCAGGGCCATCCACTTCACACCGTTGTCGACGAGGTAGCGCACCGCGTCGAGCATCTCGCGGTGGCAAAACTCCTCCGGACGCCCGCCCAGCTTGAGAAGCCAGGCCGGCACCGGCATCGCGGAGCGGACCTCGGCCCACTCCGCATCCGTCATGTCACTGGGATAGCAGCCTGCCCGCCGTCCCGGAGCGATCGAACCGAACCGGTGCACGTAGCAGTCACACCCAGGGGTGACCGCGGTGGACGCAGGCACAGTGGTATTGCTCAACTGATCAGGCAACGGGCTTCCTTGGTCGTGCTGGTGTCGTAACCGCGTCACTACCAAGGGGCCCGTTCTCTCATGCCCGCGGCCGCAC
>NZ_JBIUBL010000044.1:0-47485 GCF_044548015.1 Streptomyces sp. NPDC052236
TTTCGGCTTTCCGGCGATTCCAACTTTACCAGAACCTTTTCCGCTTCTGTTACCAGCTTCGGAATTCGATTTCAGTGGCTGTTGGAGAGCCTGTTCGCCTTTCGGCGATTCCGACTTTATCAGAGATTCTGAGTCGGAATTCCCGCCCCGTTCAGGAGAGCCCCAAGCACACGAGTGTGCCGGGCTTCCCGTCTGGGCGGAGCCGTAAACCTACTGGAGCGGAGCGCCTCGATGCAAATCGAGGGCCCCGCTCCAGGGTTGACGTGTCGGACGTCCCGTCAGACCTCGACGACGACAGGGAGGATCATCGGGCGCCGGCGGTAGTTGTCGGACACCCACTTGCCCACCGTCCGCCGGATGAGCTGCTGCACCTGGTGGGGCTCCAGAACGCCGTCCTGGGCGGACTTGTTCAGGGCCTCGTCGAGCTTCGGCATCACGCCGGAGAACGCCGCGTCATCAATGCCGGAGCCACGAGCATGGATGTTCGGGCCACCGACGATCTTGCCGGTGGTGCTGTCCACGACCATGAAGACCGAGATGATGCCTTCTTCGCCCAGGATGCGGCGGTCCTTGAGGGACGTCTCGGTGACATCGCCGACCGACAAGCCGTCGACGTACACATAGCCCGCCTGCACCTTGCCGACGATCTTGGCCTTGCTGTCGACAAGGTCAACGACGACTCCGTCCTCGGCGATGACGATGCGGTCCTTCGGGACGCCCGTCAACGCGCCGAGTTCCGCGTTGGCGCGCAGGTGGCGCCATTCGCCGTGGACCGGCATCAGGTTCTTCGGCTTGCAGATGTTGTAGAAGTACAGCAGCTCGCCCGCCGAGGCGTGGCCCGAGACATGGACCTTGGCGTTGCCCTTGTGGACGACGTTCGCGCCCCACCGGGTCAGGCCGTTGATCACTCGGTAGACCGCGTTCTCGTTGCCCGGGATGAGCGACGACGCCAGGATCACCGTGTCGCCCTGGACGATGCGGATCTGGTGGTCGCGGTTGGCCATCCGGGAGAGCGCTGCCATCGGCTCGCCCTGGGACCCCGTACAGACCAGCACGACCCGCTCGCCGGGGAGGTCGTCGAGCGTCTTCACATCCACGACCAGGCCGGCCGGGACCTTCAGATAGCCCAGGTCGCGGGCGATGCCCATGTTGCGGACCATCGAGCGGCCGACGAAGGCCACGCGCCGGCCGTACTCGTGGGCAGCGTCCAGGATCTGCTGGATGCGGTGCACATGGCTGGCGAAGCTGGCCACGATGATGCGCTTCTGGGCGTTCGCGAAGACCGTGCGCAGGACATTGGAGATGTCCTTCTCCGGCGGGACGAAACCGGGGACCTCGGCGTTGGTCGAGTCGGAGAGGAGAAGGTCGATGCCCTCTTCGCTGAGCCGCGCGAAAGCGTGCAGGTCGGTGAGGCGGCCGTCCAGCGGGAGCTGGTCCATCTTGAAGTCGCCGGTGTGGACGACCATGCCCGCGGGAGTACGGATGGCGACCGCGAGAGCGTCCGGGATCGAGTGGTTGACCGCCACGAACTCGCAGTCGAAGGGGCCGATGCGCTCGCGATGGCCCTCCTTGACTTCGAGGGTGTACGGGCGGATGCGGTGCTCCTGGAGCTTCGCCTCGATCAGGGCGAGCGTCAGCTTGGAGCCGATGAGCGGGATGTCCTCCTTCTCGCGGAGCAGGAAGGGGACGCCGCCGATGTGGTCCTCGTGGCCGTGCGTGAGCACAATGCCGTCGATGTCGTCCAGACGGTCCCTGATGGACGAGAAGTCCGGCAGGATCAGATCGATTCCGGGCTGCTCCTCCTCCGGGAAGAGCACGCCGCAGTCGACGATCAGCAGACGGCCGCCGTACTCAAAGACGGTCATGTTCCGGCCAATTTCGCCGAGACCGCCGAGCGGAGTGACGCGCAGGCCGCCCGCGGCCAGCTTCGGCGGGGCGCCGAGTTCAGGATGCGGATGACTCAAAAGACTCTCCTCACCACGGACGCCACGCACCGCTGAGGCACATGGCGTACGTGACATTCATGCACTTGCTGCTATGTGTACCGACACCGTTTGGGCCGGTTCTTCTTGCGTATTCAGTTGCGTATTCAGTTGTGAAGGCTGTGCTGAAGTTTGTGGTGAATCTGTTCAGAGCTGTACCCCGCCGGCGGCGAGGTCGACCTTGAGCTGGGCGGTTTCCGCCTGGGAGAGCTCCACCAGGGGGAGCCGGAGCGGTCCGGCCGGGAGGCCCTGGAGGGCGAGCGCCGCCTTGGTCGTGATGACGCCCTGGGTACGGAACATGCCGGTGAAGACCGGGAGCAGCTGCTGGTGGATCTCGGTGGCCTTCTGGACGTCACCGCTGAGGTGGGCGTCGATGAGGGCGCGGAGCTCCGGGGTGACGAGATGGCCGACGACCGAGACGAAGCCGACCGCGCCGACCGAGAGCAGCGGGAGGTTCAACATGTCATCGCCGGAGTACCAGGCGAGACCGGTGCGCGCGATGGCCCAGCTGGAGCGGCCGAGGTCGCCCTTGGCGTCCTTGTTGGCGACGATGCGCGGGTGCTCGGCGAGGCGGACCAGTGTCTCGGTGTCGATCGGGACGCCGCTGCGGCCGGGGATGTCGTAGAGCATCACGGGCAGCTCGGTCGCGTCGGCGATGGCCGAGAAGTGACGGAACAGGCCCTCCTGCGGGGGCTTGTTGTAGTACGGCGTGACAGCGAGCAGGCCGTGTGCACCGGCGCGTGCCGCGGTGCGGGCGAGCTCGACGCTGTGGCGGGTGTCGTTGGTGCCGATCCCGGCGACGACATGGGCCCGGTCTCCGACCGCGTCCAGCACAGCCCGTACGAGCTGATCTTTCTCCGCGTCGCTGGTGGTCGGCGACTCGCCGGTGGTGCCGTTGACGATCAGGCCGTCGTTGCCTGCGTCCACCAGATGGGCGGCGAGTCGCTGAGCGCCGGGGAGGTCGAGTGCGCCGTCCGCCGTGAACGGCGTGACCATGGCGGTGAGGACCCGCCCGAAGGGCGTCTGCGGAGTGGAGAGTGGAGCCATGGGTAACACGCTACTCGCTGCTCAGTACACAGTGTCCCCTCGGGGGACGTGACGTACGACGACGTACGACGTGGCAAGAGGAGCCCGGCACTGCCTGCTCGGGGGTTCAAGCAGTGCCGGGTCCGTTTGATCAGCCTAGATGAACTTCACGAAACGCCGCAATACGGACACTTCTCGGGCGGCCAGTACATCTGTCCCCCAAGCCGATGCCCAAGCCGATGCCGGTGCCGGTGGCTTACGGGGCGACGCGACCGTTGGCGTTGAAGGCAGCGTGGGTGAGCGGCATGAGCTCCGCCCAGTGCGCTTCCATCTTCTCGCCGACCATTTCGATCTCCCGCTGCGGGAAGGACGGCACCTTCGCCTGCTCGTGCTGGGTGCGCAGGCCGAGGAAGTGCATCAGCGACCGGGCGTTGCAGGTCGCGTACATCGAGGAGAACAGGCCGACGGGGAGGACGGCGCGGGCGACCTCGCGGGCGACGCCCGCGGCCAGCATCTCCTGGTAGCTCTCGTACGACCGACGGTACGAGTCCTCCATGGACTCCGTGACAAGCTTTTGCTGGTCAGGGGTGCCGTCGACGAATACGTACTTGCCCGGACGGCCCTGCTGGATCAGCTTGCGGTCCGCACCGGGGACGTAGAAGACGGGCTGGAGCTCCCGGTAGCGGCCCGACTCCTCGTTGTAGGACCAGCCGACCCGGTGCCGCATGAACTCGCGGAAGACGAAGATCGGGGCGCTGATGAAGAAGGTCATCGAGTTGTGCTCGAAGGGGCTGCCGTGGCGGTCCCGCATCAGGTAGTTGATGAGCCCCTTCGATCGCTCCGGGTCTTTCTGGAGCTCCTCCAGGGACTGCTCGCCCGCCGTGGAGACCCGGGCCGCCCACAGCACGTCGGAGTCTCCGGCGGTGTGCTTGACCAGCTCGACGGTGACATCGCTGCGGAAACTGGGGGTGGTGGTCTCGGCGGGGCTCTCAGTCACCTAGGGGGTCCTTCCAGGGGCTTGTCTCGGGCGGCGTCCACTCTAGACCACCTCTTCGCGACGGTTTCTTGGGCCGATTCGGCGAAACATGGCACCGATTTCCCCTGCCACTCGTCTCACTCAGTAGCAGCACAGCAGCACCAGTGGCTGCGTCCAGTCACGAGTTTCATGAGTTCCACGAGTTCCCGGGAGAGTCCCTGATGTTCCGCCGGCGCGAGGCCGTTCCGTTCACATTCGTCGCCGAGGCCGACCGCTTCAGCAGTAACGTCACTCCGCCACGCCCGGAACGTCCCAGCCTGTCGCAGCTCGTGAGCCGTACGCTGATCGGCCTGACCATCGTCTGCGGACTGGTCGGCTCGCTCCTCCTCGGGCTCCCCTCGCTGGAGACCGGACAGGCTCAGGGACGTGCCCAGCAGTCCCAGGCGTCCGATGCGCGCTGACGCGTCGTGACTCTCCCCCACACCCCCATGGCCCCCTGGGGTGGTCGGGTAGTTGCCGTCTCGGTAGCCTCACCCGTCACAGCCCAATCGAATGTGCTGGTGAGTGAGGATCAGTCGTGCCCCTGCCTTTCCTGACGGCCGACCGTGCGTCTGGCGAAACCGCCGAGAATGCCGACGAAGTCGCTTTGCCCCTCGACGACCACGACCAGTGGCGTCGTCCGTACCGTCCGGGTCCCTGGCGGGTGGCGGCGGCGGCGATGCTGTTGCTGCTCGCCTCGTTCGTACTCCTCGCGGCGATGATCATCGCGTTCGCGGGCGCTGTGCCCGGCGCGGGAGCCTGCCTGGGCCTGGGCCTCGCCCTGATCGCCGCTTCGCTGCGGCTGCTGCGCGTGGGTGTCTGGGTCAGCAGGCACGGAGTGCGGCGCGTGGGGTTCTTCTTCACGACCACGGTGGCGTGGAACCGCGCCACCGCGGTGCGCACGGTGCAGCAGCCGGTGCGCTGGGCGGGGCTGCCGCGGACCGTACAGGGGCAGGCGCTCCTCCTCGTACGGGAAAGCGGTGAGCCGCTGCCGCTGCTCACCGATCACAACGCGGACTTCCTGTCGCGCCCCGAGGCCTTCGACCGGGCCGCCGACACCATTGAGGCGTGGGCGGACGAGTACCGGCAGACCGCCTGATTAACGACTCTGGTTGCGGTGATCCCCCTGACCACCGCAACCATCAATTGAGGAACCACAGCGGCGATCAACCACGTCCGCGAGAGCGGCGCCGGTTTAGGCGCAAAGAGGGGTGCAACGTGATCGCCCGCTGCATCGCCTTGCGTGCGCGAGGGGTGTCGCGGGCGTCGTGGTACGCCACAGCGAGCCGGAACCAGCTGCGCCAGTCCTCCGGCGCGTCCTCGGTCTCCGCGCGGCGCTTGGCGAACACGGCGTCCGCCGAGTCCCGGTCGATACGGCCCGCGGCGGTGCGCACCAGCTCGTCGACCGGCAGGCCGCCCTCCGCCTCCAGCTCGGCCGCCAGCTGGTTGGCCTTGGTGACGAACTGCGTGTTCTTCCACAGGAACCAGATCCCGATCACCGGCAGGATCAGCACCGCCACGCCGAAGGTGACGGTGAGCAGGGTGCCGTGGCGTAGCAGCATCACGCCACGGCTGCCGACCAGGACGAAGTAGACGACCAGGACGGCGGCTGTGACGAAGTACGTGATCTTTGCGCGCATGTGGTTCAGCCGGCTCAGTTGAGTTCGAGGAAGTGTTCGAGGCCGAACGTGAGGCCGGGAGTGGAAACCACGCGGCGGGCACCGAGCAGGATGCCCGGCATAAAGCTGCTGTGGTGCAGGGAATCGTGCCGGATGGTGAGCGTCTCGCCCTCACCGCCGAGCAGGACTTCCTGGTGGGCGAGGAGCCCGCGCAGCCTGATCGCGTGCACGGGGACGCCGTCGACGTCGGCGCCGCGCGCGCCGTCCAGCGCGGTAACGGTCGCGTCGGGCTGCGGCGCGCAGCCCGCCTCGGCGCGGGCCGCCGCGATGAGCTGGGCGGTGCGTGTCGCGGTGCCGCTCGGGGCGTCGGCCTTGTTCGGGTGGTGCAGCTCCACCACCTCGACGGACTCGAAGTAGCGGGCCGCCTGCTGCGCGAACTTCATGGTCAGGACCGCGCCGATGGAGAAGTTCGGCGCGATCAGCACCCCGGTCCGGGGGGACGCGGCGAGCGAGGTGTGCAGCTGCGCGAGGCGTTCGTCGCTCCAGCCGGTGGTGCCGACGACCGCGTGCATGCCGTGGCGTACACAGAAGTCGAGGTTGCCCATCACCGACGCCGGGGTCGTCAGCTCGATCACGACCTGGGTGCCGGACTCCACCAGGGCTTCCAGCTTGTCGCCCCGGCTGAGCGCCGCGACCAGTTCCATGTCGTCGGCGGCTTCCACAGCTCGTACGGCTGCGGAGCCGATACGGCCCCGGGCCCCGAGAACGGCCACGCGCAGCTTGCTCATTGCTCTCTTCGCTCTCTTCCTTACGTTGGGACGGGTCAGGAGACCGCTTCGTGGAGACGGTCCGCCTGCTTGTCCTTGAGCGGGCCGATCACCGACAGCGAGGGACGCTGTCCCAGGATGTCGCGCGCCACCTCGCGCACCTCGTCGGGGGTGACTGCGGCTATGCGGGCCAGCATGTCATCGACGGACATCTGGTCGCCCCAGCACAGCTCGCCCTTGCCGATGCGGTTCATCAGCGCGCCCGTGTCCTCCAGGCCCAGCACCGTGGAGCCGGAGAGCTGGCCGACGGCGCGGCCGATCTCCTCGTCCGGCAGACCGTCCGTGGCGGCCCGGTCGAGCTCGTCGCGGCAGATCTTCAGTACGTCGTGGACCTGGCTGGGGCGGCACCCCGCGTAGACGCCGAAGAGCCCGGTGTCGGCGAAGCCGGAGGTGTACGAGTACACGCTGTAGGCGAGGCCGCGCTTCTCCCGTACCTCCTGGAACAGGCGCGAGGACATACCGCCGCCGAGCGCGGTGTTGAGCACCCCGAGCGCCCAGCGGCGGTCGTCGGTGCGGGCCAGGCCCGGCATGCCGAGGACCACATGGGCCTGCTCGGTCTTGCGGTTCTGGTGCTCGACGCGGCCGGCGGTGCGCAGGGAGCGCTGCCCGTCGCGGGGAGCGGTGGGGACCGCGTCCGTACGGGAGAGGGCGCCGGCCTGCTCGAAGGCGCGGCGGACCTGGCGTACGACCGTGGCGTGGTCGATGTTGCCCGCGGCGGCGACGACCAGGTGGGTGGGGTCGTAGTGCTTCTTGTAGAAGCGGCGGACGCGGTCCGCGGTGAGCGCGTTGACGGTGTCGACGGTGCCGAGGACCGGGCGGCCCAGGGGACTGTCGCCGAACATGGTCTGCGCGAACAGGTCGTGGACACAGTCGCCCGGGTCGTCCTCGGTCATCGCGATCTCTTCGAGGATGACGCCGCGCTCGGCTTCCACGTCCTCCTGGAGGATCAGCGAGCCGGTGAGCATGTCGCAGACCACGTCGATGGCGAGCGGCAGGTCGGTGTCGAGCACCCGCGCGTAGTAGCAGGTGTACTCCTTCGCCGTGAAGGCGTTCATCTCGCCGCCGACCGCGTCGATCGCGGAGGAGATGTCGAGGGCGGAGCGCTTGCTCGTGCCCTTGAAGAGGAGGTGTTCGAGGTAGTGGGTGGCGCCGCCCAGGGACGGCGTCTCGTCTCGGGAGCCGACGTTCGCCCAAATGCCGAAGGTGGCGGAGCGTACGGACGGCAGGGTCTCGGTGACGACGCGCAGGCCGCCGGGGAGAACGGTGCGGCGGACCGTGCCGATGCCGTCCTTGCCCTTGAGAAGCGTTTGGGTACGGGCGACGGCCCGCGCCTCTGAAGAGGTGCGGGCCGTCGTCGTGGAACTACGCGACGTCACTGGTCGGTGTCGTCCTTCTTGTCGTCAGCGGCCTCTTCGCCCTCGACCACGGGGATCAGGGAGAGCTTGCCGCGGGAGTCGATCTCGGCGATCTCGACCTGGACCTTGGAGCCGACCGCGAGCACGTCCTCGACGTTCTCCACGCGCTTGCCACCGGCGAGCTTGCGGATCTGCGAGATGTGCAGCAGGCCGTCCTTGCCCGGGAGCAGGGACACGAACGCGCCGAAGGTGGTGGTCTTGACGACCGTACCCAGGTAGCGCTCGCCGACCTCCGGCATGGTCGGGTTGGCGATGCCGTTGATCACGGCGCGGGCGGCCTCGGCCTGCGAGCCCTGAGCGGCGCCGATGTAGATCGTGCCGTCGTCCTCGATCGTGATGTCGGCGCCGGTGTCCTCCTGGATCTGGTTGATCATCTTGCCCTTGGGGCCGATGACCTCACCGATCTTGTCCACGGGGATCTTGACGGTGATGATCCGCGGGGCGTTCGGGGACATCTCGTCGGGGACGTCGATGGCCTCGTTCATCACATCGAGGATGTGCAGACGGGCGTCGCGGGCCTGCTTCAGCGCGGCGGCCAGGACCGAGGCGGGGATGCCGTCGAGCTTGGTGTCGAGCTGGAGCGCAGTCACGAACGTCTTCGTACCGGCGACCTTGAAGTCCATGTCGCCGAAGGCGTCCTCCGCACCGAGGATGTCGGTGAGGGCGACGTAGTGGGTCTTGCCGTCGACCTGCTCGGAGATCAGGCCCATGGCGATGCCGGCGACGGGGGCCTTGAGCGGCACACCGGCGTTCAGCAGCGACATGGTCGAGGCGCAGACCGAGCCCATGGACGTCGAGCCGTTGGAGCCCAGCGCCTCGGAGACCTGGCGGATCGCGTACGGGAACTCCTCGCGCGACGGCAGCACCGGCATGATGGCGCGCTCGGCGAGCGCGCCGTGGCCGATCTCGCGGCGCTTGGGCGAACCCACGCGGCCGGTCTCACCGACGGAGTACGGCGGGAAGTTGTAGTTGTGCATGTAGCGCTTGCGGGTCACCGGGGAGAGGGTGTCCAGCATCTGCTCCATGCGGAGCATGTTGAGGGTGGTGACGCCCAGGATCTGGGTCTCGCCACGCTCGAACAGCGCCGAGCCGTGCACGCGCGGGATGGCCTCGACCTCGGCGGCGAGCGTACGGATGTCCGTGACGCCACGGCCGTCGATGCGGATCTTGTCCTTGATGACGCGCTCGCGGACGAGCTTCTTCGTCAGCGCGCGGTACGCGGCGGAGATCTCCTTCTCGCGCCCCTCGAACTGCGGGAGCAGCTTCTCGGCGGCGATCTCCTTGACGCGGTCGAGCTCGCTCTCGCGGTCCTGCTTGCCGGCGATGGTGAGCGCCTGGGAGAGCTCGCTCTTGACGGCGGCGGTCAGCGCCTCCAGTACGTCGTCCTGGTACTCCAGGAAGACGGGGAACTCGCCGGTGGGCTTGGCGGCCTTGGCGGCGAGGTCCGACTGAGCCTTGCAGAGCGCCTTGATGAAGGGCTTCGCGGCGTCGAGTCCGGCGGCGACGATCTCCTCGGTGGGAGCCTCGGCGCCGTCCGCGACGAGCTGGATCGTCTTCTCGGTGGCCTCGGCCTCGACCATCATGATCGCGACGTCGCCGTCCTCCAGGACGCGGCCGGCGACCACCATGTCGAAGACGGCGTCCTCGAGCTCGGTGTGCGTCGGGAAGGCGACCCACTGGCCCTTGATCAGGGCGACACGGGTGCCGCCGATCGGGCCGGAGAAGGGCAGGCCCGCCAGCATCGTGGAGCAGGATGCGGCGTTGATCGCGACCACGTCGTACAGGTGGTCGGGGTTGAGCGCCATGATCGTCTCGACGATCTGGATCTCGTTGCGCAGGCCCTTCCTGAAGGAGGGGCGGAGCGGGCGGTCAATGAGGCGGCAGGTGAGGATCGCGTCCTCGGAGGGCCGGCCCTCACGCCGGAAGAAGGAGCCGGGAATCTTTCCGGCTGCGTACATCCGCTCCTCGACGTCCACCGTCAGAGGGAAGAAGTCGAGCTGGTCCTTGGGCTTCTTGGAGGCGGTGGTGGCCGACAGCACCATCGTGTCGTCGTCCAGGTACGCCACGGCGGAGCCGGCGGCCTGCTTGGCCAGGCGGCCCGTCTCGAAGCGGATGGTGCGGGTGCCGAAGGTTCCGTTGTCGATAACGGCCTCGGCGTAGTGGGTCTCGTTCTCCACTAGCGTTTTCTCCGATACATATCGTCTTTGTCGCCCCCTCGCCCGTGTGGCGGGGGACGGTGGCGGAGAAGCTCTCGTTCTGCGGGCCGGTCTTCGATCGAAGCACCCGGGGGTGTGGTCTCCGGGGGCCACTACCGAGGACCGGCGGCGGGGAGGCGGCTTCTCGCCCGTTCAGTTTTGCTGTATGCGATCCAGACTAATTGCCGTGCGGTGCGTCGCGCACGTACAGCAAGGAGCTACAGCAAAGACGTACAGCAAAGGGAGCGGCCCCCGATGAGGTGGGAACCGCTCCCTTCATGCGTCTTACTTGGCACCGCCGGCCGCACCGCGGCGGATGCCCAGGCGGTCGACCAGCGCACGGAAGCGCTGGATGTCCTTCTTGGCCAGGTACTGCAGCAGGCGGCGGCGCTGGCCCACCAGGATCAGCAGACCACGACGGGAGTGGTGGTCGTGCTTGTGCAGCTTGAGGTGCTCGGTCAGGTCCGAGATACGGCGGGTGAGCATCGCCACCTGAACCTCGGGGGAGCCGGTGTCGCTCTCCTTGGTGCCGAACTCGGTCATGATCTGCTTCTTCGTAGCGGCGTCGAGAGACACGCGGTACTCCTCTTTTGGTGTTCGATGCGCCTGCGAGTGCCCCTGGTCTTGTTCTCAGGAGGACTTCTGTGACTCGGAGGCGAAGGTCCGATGAGCGCAGCCCCCAGAAAATCCGGGTGCGCGTACACAAACGGCCGTCACACAGCGTACCAGTCCGGGAGAGCGTCTCTTACGGGCCTGCTAGCTGATCCTGCTAGCTGGTCAGGGAGCGGGCCGCGTTGTAGACGTCGAGCACGGCGAGGCAGAGGGGGACCAGGGAGAGTAGCACCGCGCCCTCGGTGAGGTCGAGCAGGCGTCCCCAGAAGGGGGAGAGTCCCTTGCGCGGGATGATCAGGCCGATCGCGGTGACCATGGCGGCGCCCGCGGCGACGGCGGCGGTGAGCCAGATCGTACGAATGTCCAGGGCGCCCCGGTCTTCGTACATCAGCAGGTCCTTGACCAGGTCCGCGGGCGGGTTCAGGGACAGGCCGAGGATCAGCAGCGCGATCGCGACGATGCCCGCCATCAGCGTGCAGGCGACCTGCGAGGTGTAGCGGAAGAGCCGGGCGCGCAGCAGCATCGCCAGGCCCGCGGCCAGGGCGAGGAACTGGCCCCAGACGCTGTCGGAGAAGCCGAGTACGGCGGCGCAGCCGATGACGACCGCGGCGCAGCCGCCGACCAGGCCGAGCAGCATCTCGTGGCCGCGGCGGGCCTGGGCGGCGATCCGCTCGGCGTCCACGGGCTGGGGCTCGGGCGTCTCGTTCGGGTCGGAATACGTTTCGGCGTCGTAGTCGTCGGCCGCGCTGCGCGGCGCGGCGTAGCCGATGGGCAGCCGGGCGAAGCGGGCGGAGAGGCCGGGCAGGAAGGCGACGAGCCCGATGGCGACCGGGGCGACGGCGGCGGCCGTATTGGTGGCGGACGACTCACGCACGATCATCAGGAACGTCGCGAGGGTGCCGGTGGCGGCGAGGAAGGTGGCCGCGACGAACGGGGCGTCACCACTGGGCGTGAGCGCGACCAGGGTGACCGAGGCGATCAGGACGGCCACACACCCGAGCAGGAACTGCAGGCGTCCCGGTCCCGCGCCGGCGTCCGGGCCGACGATGCCGGAGCCCGCGATCAGCAGCAGCGGGAGGGCGCCGAGGCCGAGGGCGACGGCGGTGGCGCGGTCCGCGTACACCCTGGCCCGTACGCCCGCGAAGGCGGTGAGCAGCAGTCCGGCGGCGCCCGCGATGATGCCGGGCAGGCTGTGCATGTCGTGGCGGACGGGGTCGGCGAACCAGAGCACGAAGCCCATCAGGACGAGCAGCACTACGCCGCCGACCAGACCGGCGCCGCGCAGCAGGTCGTCGCTCCACAGGTGGCGGTCGCGCACCACGGCGGAGGCGACGGCGTCGGAGACGTCGTCGAAGACCGCGGGCGGCAGCGACTGGGCGAAGGGGCGCAGGCTGAGGACTTCGCCGTCGAGCACCTGCTGGGCGGTGAGCGAGCGGGCGCCGTCGAGTACGGTGCCGTCGCGGCGTACCAGGTGGTAGCCGGTCGGGGTGCCCGGGGACTGGGTCTGGCCGGTGAGGCGAAGGATCTCCGGGTAGACGTCGGCGACGGCGATGTCCTCCGGGAGGGCGACATCGATACGGCTGTCCGGCGCCACGACGGTGACGCGGCAGAAGCCGGTCGCTGCGGTCGTACTCACGTTCTGGACCCCCTGATTCGCGGTTGCGCACGGTGCGCGCGCCACCCTACCGGGACGTGCCGGATCGGTCTGCACGTAGGATCACCGTCGCGCGGAGGGGAGCGGGCCGAACCCGGTGACGGGGCGTCGGTGCGGAACCTGCCCGTCCGTCTTCCGTCCGTATTGAGGGATTGATGCTCCGGTGAGCCAGATCGTCGTGAAACGCCCGCCGAGGTCGCTGCCGCCTGAAGTGCCCACGCAGGAGCTGGCCCTGGAGGCTCCTCCGGAGCTGCCGCGGGGTCAGCAGGAGGGCATGCTGATGCAGATCCTGCCGGTCCTCGGCATGGGTTCGTCGGTGGTCTTCTTCTTCTCGCCGCAGGCGCCTCCGTTCATGCGCATCATGGGTGTGCTGATGCTGGTCTCGACCGTCGCGATGGTGGTCGCCCAGGTCGTCAGACACCGGCGCGGTACACAGGGGCAAATGGCAGATGTCCGCCGGGACTATCTCAAATACCTTGCGCAGACCCGGCGTACGGTGCGTAAGACCGCGCGCAAGCAGCGCGACGCGCAGCTGTATCTGCACCCCTCTCCCGAGCAGCTCTGGTCCGTGGTGGCCGAGGGTTCGCGGGTATGGGAACGGCGCGTGGGCGACAACGACTTCGGGCAGGTGCGCGTCGGGCTCGGCTCGCAGCAGCTGGCCACTCCGCTGGTCGCTCCGGACACCGCGCCGGTGGACGAGCTGGAGCCGCTGTCGGCGGGTGCGATGCAGCAGTTCCTGGCGGTGCACGGTTCGCTGGACGGGCTGCCGATGGCGGTCTCGATGCGCGCCTTCTACCACGTGACGGTCTCCGGTGAGCCGGAGTCGGCGCAGTCGGCGGCGCGGGCGCTGGTCGCCCAGCTGGTGACGCTGCACTCCCCCGAGGATCTGATGGTCGCCGTGGTGGCGGCGCCGGGCGCGGTCGCGCGCTGGGACTGGGCGAAGTGGCTGCCGCACACGCAGGTGCCGGGGCAGGTGGACGGCGCCGGTACGAAGCGGCTGTTCGGCGACGACCTCGGTGAGCTGGAGCCGTTGCTGCACAGCAGGGTGGAGGGCCGGCCGCGGTTCAGCCGGGAGAACCAGCCGGTGCTGGACCAGCCGCACATCATGGTCGTACTGGACGGCGGGATGGTGCCACCGGACTCGCTGTTCGCGGCGGCCGAGGGCCTGCAGGGCGTGACCATCGTGGAGGTCGTCTCCGGCGATCTGGACGAGCCTCGCGGCGGCCTTTCGGTGGTTGTGCGGCCCGGGCGGCTGCGCCTGGAGTCCGGGTCCCGCGTCGCGTACGAGGGTGTGCCGGACGGCATATCCCTGCCGGCCGCCGAGGCGCTCGCGCGTCAGCTGGCGCCGCTGCGGATGGGCGGGGGCGACGACGACGAGCCGCTGCTCGCCAACCTGGACTTCACCGATCTGCTGAACCTGGGCGACGCGGGTTCGATCGATGTGGCCCGCACCTGGCGGCCCCGGTCGGTCGCCGAGCGGCTGCGGGTGCCGATCGGCGTCGGCGAGGACGGCCAGCCGGTCATGCTGGACCTCAAGGAGGCCGCGCAGGAGGGCATGGGCCCGCACGGGCTGTGCATCGGCGCGACCGGTTCCGGCAAGTCGGAGCTGCTGCGGACGCTGGTGCTCGGCCTGGCGGTCACGCACACCTCGGAGACCCTGAACTTCGTCCTCGCGGACTTCAAGGGCGGCGCGACCTTCACCGGCATGTCGCAGATGCCGCATGTCGCCGCGGTGATCACCAACCTCGCGGACGACCTCACCCTGGTCGACCGCATGGGTGACGCGATCCGCGGTGAACTCCAGCGCAGGCAGGAGCTGCTGCGTTCGGCGGGCAACTACGCCAATATCCACGACTACGAGAAGGCGCGCGCCGCGGGCGCCGCGCTGGAGCCGCTCGCCTCGCTCGTCCTGGTCATCGACGAGTTCTCCGAACTCCTCACCGCCAAGCCCGACTTCATCGACATGTTCATCCAGATCGGCCGGATCGGCCGTTCGCTGGGTGTGCACCTGCTGCTCGCCTCGCAGCGTCTTGAGGAGGGCAAGCTGCGCGGTCTGGACACCTACCTCTCGTACCGGATCGGTCTGCGGACCTTCTCGGCGGCCGAGTCGCGTACGGCGCTGGGTGTGCCCGACGCGTACCACCTGCCGTCGGTGCCCGGTTCGGGGTTCCTGCGGTTCGGCACCGACGAGATGACCCGCTTCAAGGCGGCGTACGTCTCCGGTACGTACCGCACCGGCGGCCCGGATCTGTCGGTGGGTCAGCTGCCCATCGAGCGGCGGCCCGCGCTCTTCACCGCGACGCCGGTGCCGGTGGTGTACGCGGCCCCCGACCCGGCCGCGCTGGCCGCCGCCCGCGCCGCCCAGGACGAGGCGCTCGCGGACACGGTGCTCGATGTGATCGTGCGCCGCCTGGAGGGGCAGGGTGTGCCCGCCCATCAGGTGTGGCTGCCGCCGCTGGAGCAGGCGCCCACGCTGGACCAGTTGCTGCCCGGTCTGGCGCCGACCGCCGACCGTGGGCTGACCTCGACCGAGTACACGCGTCCCGGCGGTCTCACCGTGCCGCTCGGCCTGATCGACAAGCCCTTCGAGCAGCGCCGCGCGGTGCTGTACCGGGACTTCTCCGGTGCGGCGGGCCACATGATGGTCATCGGCGGTCCGCAGTCCGGGAAGTCGACCCTGATGCGGACGCTGATCTCGTCGTTCGCGCTCACCCACACCCCGCACGAAGTGCAGTTCTACGCGCTCGACTTCGGCGGCGGCGGTCTGTCCTCCCTCTCCGACCTGCCGCATGTGGGCGGCATCGCCTCGCGCCTCGACCCCGAGCGGGTGCGCCGCGCGGTCGCCGAGGTGCTGGGCGTGCTCAACCGGCGTGAGGAGTTCTTCCGCGCCAACAACATCGACTCCATCTCCACCTACCGGCGCAAGCGCGCGGCGGGCGAACTTCCCGGCGAGGCCTGGGGAGACGTCTTCCTGATCATCGACGGGTGGGGCGGTTTCAAGAACGACTACGACATGCTGGAGCCGGTCGTCGCCGATCTGACGGCGCGCGGTCTGGGCTACGGCATCCATGTCGTCATCACCGCCGCCCGCTATATGGAGGTGCGCGCGGCGCTCAAGGACCAGATGCTGGCGCGGCTGGAGCTGCGCCTCGGTGACGTCATGGACTCCGAGTTCGACCGCAAGGTCGCGGCGAATGTCCCGGCCGGGGTGCCGGGCCGTGGCCAGGTTCCGGAGAAGCTGCACTTCATGACGGCTCTGCCGCGTATCGACTCGGTCAGCAGCTCCGTCGATCTGTCGGAGGGCACGGCCGCCTTCGTCCAGTCGGTCAAGGGGAACTGGGCCGGTCCTCCGGCGCCGGCGATCCGGCTGCTGCCGCGCCGGATGCCCGCCGAGCAGCTGCCGAAGGGGTTCGAGTTCCCACAACACGGCATCGCGATCGGCATCGACGAGACGAACCTGGAGCCGGTGTTCGTCGACTTCGAGACGGACCCGTTCTTCCTGATCTTCGGCGAGAGCGAGTCCGGCAAGACGTCGCTGCTGCGGCTGATCGCCAAGCAGATCTCCGAGCGCTACACCCCGGAGCAGGCGCGGATCGTGGTCGGCGACTACCGGCGCACAATGCTGGAGGCCGTTCCGGCGTCGCACCTCCTGGAGTACGCGCCGATGACATCGGCCATGGAAATGCACATGGACGCGATCAACACGGTCATGGGCAGGCGCGCGCCGCAGCCGGACATCACTCCGCAGCAGCTGCGGGACCGCAGCTGGTGGACGGGCCCGCAGTTGTTCGTGCTCATCGACGACTACGAACTGGTCGCCACCAACTCGGGCAATCCGCTGGCGCCACTGGTGGAGAACCTGCCGTTCGCGCGGGATGTCGGTATCCGCTTCATCATCGCGCGCAGCGCCGCGGGAGCCTCCCGGGCGATGTACGAGTCGTTCATGCAGCGGATCAAGGAGCTGGGGGCGCAGGGCGTCATCCTGTCCGGCGACCCGGGCGAGGGCGACATTCTCGGCAACGTACGGGCGCGCCCGATGCCGCCGGGGCGCGGGACCTTCGTGTCGCGCAAGCGGGGCGCACCGCTGGTGCAGGTGGGCTGGCTGCCCGATCATTAGGCCGGATCAGTACGGGGAACGGGCGAGATCCGGACGGACGCGACCAGTCGTACGCGTTCCGAGCGCCGATGTGCGGGCCGTGCTGGAGCGTCCGGCCCAGTAGGGTGGTCGCGCACCTCGTTCGACAGATCTGTGGGAGGGACCGCGCCGATGGCCGACGCAAGCGAGAAGGAACGCCAGAAGGAAGAGCTGTACGCCCTCGACATCTCCGGTGTGGAGTGGCTCAGCGCGCCTGGCACCAGCAAGGACGAGGAGCGCGTCGAGATCGCGCATCTGCCCGGCGGAGCGGTCGCCATGCGCTCGTCCCTGGACCCGGATACGGTCCTGCGGTACACGGAGGCCGAGTGGCGCGCGTTCGTACTCGGCGCGCGCGACGGAGAGTTCGACCTCCAGTAGCCGTTCCGGACGGAGACCAAGGCATACGTAAGGGGGTTGCCCGCTGGTGCGGGCAACCCCCTTTATGACTCTCGTCAGTGCATCATGCGGAAGCGGGCGGCATTGCCCTTGTCCGTGTCCTGGTAACCGATGACGGACTCGTCGAGCAGGCGCGCGATGTGGGCCAGGTCCGTGTTCATCCCGGACATGTCCTTCGCGAGCCGGATCTGAATCTCCTGGTACGCCTCTTTCGAGTCACCGTCCCAGTTCCCGGCGACGCGCTTGACGTGCGTCATCAGGGTTTCGAGCTGCTCGTTCAGGTACGAGGCGGTGGCACGGACATCGCCCGCCGCCGTGGTCACTGTGTCGTAATTGACGGCAGTGGTCATTCTTTGCTCCTCATGACGAAGTTCAGCGCTCAGTGCTCAGTGGTCATTGCTCAGCGATGAGCGGATGGGCTCACATGCCGAGGATGGCGCTGCCCTTGGTGTCTTCCATCTTGCGGAAGGACGAAATGCGCTCGTCCTCCTGCGCGCTGAAGCCGTCGGCGCTCATCCTGATGAGGTTCTCGAGGTTCTCGAGGTCGCGCTGCATGCCCCGCAGGCGGTTGTTCACGCGCTGCTGAACCGTGTCGTACTCCTTGCTGGCAGCACCCTGCCAGCCGGCCTGAATACGGTCGACCACGCCGTTGAGCGAGCCGATGCGGCCGTTCAGCTCGGTCTGGAACGTCTGGACCTTGCCCGCAAGGCCGGTAATTTCGCCAGCGGTTACATTCAAGTTCGGGTTGGCCATCGTGCCTCTTCTTCCTTCGACGGTGACGTAGACGGAAGCCGTGTGGATGCCGCCCCCGTGTTATGACCAGCCTTCGCTGAGTCCTACAGTCACTCTAGCCACTTCGTACGACAGTTCCAACTGCAAAGGCAGCAAGGGAGACTTGGCTCACTGCGCCCTTTTGCGCCGGGTGTCCCGGATGACCGTCGCCGTGCCCGCGACGACCGCCACCAGTACGACGCCCAGGCCCAGCGCGTAGGTTGCGTACCGTTCCTTGCGTTCTTGAGAGGTCTCGGACATCGCCAGGAACGCCGGTTGCGGGGCGGGCGGTTTCGAGGGGCCCGCGTCCGCCCGTGGTGCCTGGATCGGGGTGCCGTCGCCGCTCAGGGCGCGCACCGGGTCGATCACGCCCCAGCCGACGTTGGTGTCCTTGCCGTTGATGGAGCGCTCGGCGGTCTGCTCGATCTGCGCGATGACCTCCGCCGCCGTCCACTTCGGGTACTTGGCCTTCAGCAGCGCCGCCACCCCGGCGACGTACGGCGCGGAGAAGCTGGTGCCGTTGTCGACGCACTGGCCACCGCCGGGGACGGTCGAGACGACGTCCACGCCAGGGGCCGCGACCCCGACGAAATCGCCCCGCTGCGAGAAGGCCGCACGCTCGTTGTTGCGGTCGGACGAGGCCACGGCGAGCACGCCGGGAAACGACGCGGGATAGGTGTTCTTCGCCTTGCCGTCGGTGCCGTCGTTCCCCGCGGAGGCGACCACGACGATCTCCTTCGCTATCGCCCGCTGCACGGCCTGGCCGAGCCGGCCGTCGAGCGAGAGCGCCTTCGTCGTGTCCTGGGAGATGTTGATGACATCGGCTTCCTTGGCGATGGCGTGGTCGATGGCCGTCGCCATCGTCTTGTCGCTGCCGCTGTTCTTCTCGTCGTTCTGGCGGATCGGGATGATCGTGGCCTCGGGCGCGAGGCCGACGAAACCGGTGCCCGCGCGCGGGCGCGCGGCGATGATCCCGGCGACCTTGGTGCCGTGGCCGACCTCGTCCACCGTGCCGTCGGTCTTGCCGCGCTGTTCGTCGGTCGACGACGGGTTCTCCTTGTCGGGCGCGAGCAAGTCCTTGCCCGCGGCGGCGTCGACAGCCGACTTGAGCTGGGGGTTGACGTCGTCCACGCCGGTGTCGATGACGGCGACCCGGACGCCCTTGCCCTTGGTGTCCTGCCAGAGCTCGTCGAGCAGGACCCGCTGGAGCGGCCAGGGGATGCCCTCGATCTGCTTCTTCATGGGGAAGGTGCACTCGCCGCTGCCGTTGACGCGGACCGCCGCCTGCGGGACCTCGTCGGCGTACGCGGCCGGGGTCAGGGCCAGCAGTCCCGTCAGCGCCGACAGGCCCGTCAGCGCCGCCGCGGTGGTCAGCAGGGCACTCTTCCTGCTCAGGTGCGCCATCGCTCGCGTCCCCATCCCTTACGAACCCTGCGGCTGACGCGCGCTGTTGGTGTCGAGCCGAGGCCCCTTGGACAGGAACTCCGACCAAGTGATCGGGACGAGGGCCGGAGTGACCTTCTCGTAGCCGAGGCGGATCTGCGCCTGGCTGGGCTCGGGGCGGCCGTCCTGCTGGCTCTCCTGGTCGCCCGTGCCGATGTCGGAGCGGTCGGCGTCACTGTCACCGTTCGCCTGGACCGCGTACCGCAGCCCGGTGTCGGTCACCAGGAAGAGCGAACCGTCGGGCCTGGTCTGCTTGCCCTGGACCTGGGTGTAGAGCAGCCCGGTCCCGGGGGTGACGTAGGTGCTGGTGCCACCCGCGGTGATCTCGGCGGGGTACGCGGGGCCCGCCCACGTCGACAGGGTGGTGCCGCCCTTGTCGTCCACCGTGCGCAGCACGCTGCACACGGTGTCGCGCTCGCCGCTCGCGTCGTTGACCTGCTGGGCCTTGAGCGCGGGCCAGCGGTAGTCGGCGCCGAAGTAGTCGGAGTCGGCGTCGCTGACCGAGGGAGCGTCGACGGTGGCCGCCTTGCCGTTCATGTTCAGCGACGCCGTCTGCGGCGAATTGATGAGAAGCCAGGCGGTGAAGTCGGAGACCGGCTGGAGCTTGCCCGCCAGGACCACATAGTGCTGCGGGCCGCTGCCGGTCTGGGCCTGGAGGACCATGCCGATACGGTCCTCGGACGGGGTGAGCCCTGAACCCGCTCCCGCTTTGTCGCCGACCGTGCCCGGGACCGGCGGGAACGCGACCGTACTGCCGACGTGCAGAGTCGCCAGCCAGTCGTCGGTGACGGACTGCGGCTGCTTGTCGATGCCGACGAGCGTGCCGGTCAGGCCCTTGTCCGCTTCCTCGGCACTGATGGGGTACTTGGTGCCCTTCGCGTCCACGAGGTAGCGCTGGCGGCCCTTCTGCCCCTGGACATAGAGAACCTGACCCCCGCTCAGCTTCCGCTCGCCCTCGGTCCGCTCAAGATCACGGTCGCCGAGGACGAAGGTCGCCTTCTGTACGGTGTCGCCCTTGCCACCGCCGGGCTGCTCGCAGACCGCCCAGCGCTTGGCCTTGGCGGCCTCCTTCTCGCTGGGCAGCCGGTCGGGCGCGTACGGGATACCGAGGATCGGCCCGCGCGGGGGCTTGCCGGCGTCCAGGATGTCGTCACTGACCTGGATCACCTTGAACTGCTGCGGGGTGAGCAGCAGCCGGGCGGAGGCGAGGTTCAGTACCGGGTGCAGCAGGGTCTTCTTCGCCTTGCCCGTGCCCGTGGTCAGCACCACATAACGGGTGGTGGACCCCTTGCCCACGATCACTCGGGTGCCGGGCTGGGCCCAGTCCTTGGGCGCCTTGGGCTTGAACATGCCGAAGGCCCCGAAGCCCGCGAGTATCAGCACCCCGACGATGATGCTGGGGAGAACCGCGCGCATCGGGCGCGGCGCCCCCTCCTCCGTACCCGTGGCGGAGGGTTGGAGGAATGACGCCACCGTGCGCTTCTTCGCGAAGGTGTACGCGTTGAGCTCATCCCGCCGTGATGCCATGAGTCCCCATTGGTAAAGAAGGCACTGTCTCCCCGTGGGGACCTCATGGTGTTCCTGGTCCCCGGGCCCTGGTTGTCGGACCGGCCCCCTACTATGCCTGTTGATCGATGGTGGTTGTGGGGCGGGTAGGCTGATCCAGCCCTCAGAAGCCTTGCTGGGCAGGGCTGGACAGGGGTGATCGGGATGAATTGGGTCCTAATGAACCGGGGGGTGCCGGAATAATGACTTCCGCGACACGGGTGCGGCCCGCCGCCCACGGTCAGACCCCCGCGCAGCCCGCCGCGCCGTCCCCGGGACCGGCCGCACCGCGGCTGAGACCACGCCCCGGGCACTTCGGTTCGTTCCGACTGCAACAACTCGTACTGATCGAGATCGCCGCGGCGCTGCTGCTGGTCGCCTGGGTGATCGATGCCCTGCTGCTGGTTCCGGCCGCCGCGGTGGCGGCGGTGCTGGTGGTGCTCGCGCTGTTGCGCAGGCACCGGCGTTCCCTGCCCGAGTGGCTGGCCACCGTCTTCGCGCTGCGCGCACGCACGCGCCGGGCCGCCTCGCTGGTCCTTCCGCCCGATACGGAACCGGGGCTCGCGCCCGTCGTGGAGTGCGACCCCGCCCTGCGGACGTACACCTACAGCGACCGCGACAGACGCCCGGTGGGCATGATCGGCGACGGTACGTTCCTGACGGCCGTGTTGCAGGTCGAGTCGGACGCGACGGCGCTGCGGCCGGACCGGACGGCCAGGCCGCTGCCGATGACTCTCATACGTGATGTGCTCGACGTCGATTCGATCCGGCTGGAGTCGGCGCAGATCGTCCAGCACACCCAGCCCGCGCCCGCGCCGCATCTGCCGCAGCAGTCGATCGCCGCGCGCAACTACGCGCCGTTGCAGGCCCAGACCGGGTCACCGTCGATCCGGATCACCTGGATCGCGCTCAAGCTCGACCCGGAGCTCTGCCCCGAAGCGGTGGCGGCGCGCGGCGGCGGTCTTGAGGGCGCGCAGAAGTGTCTGGTGCGCAGCGCGGACCAGCTGGCGAGCAGGCTGACCGGCGCCGGGTTCCGGGCGACCGTGCTGACCGAGGAGGAGCTGACGGCGGCCGTCGCCACCTCCTCCTGCGCCAGTCCGATGGCCATCGCGCAGGCGGGCCGGGCGGAGACGCCCACGCGGCGCACCCAGGAGACCTCGCGCACCTGGCGCGTCGACGACCGCCGCCACACCACGTACTGGGTGGGCCGCTGGCCGCAACTGGGCGGCGGCGGGGCGTCGATGCCGCAGCTGGTCGCCCTGCTCACCTCCATACCCGCGCTCGCCACCACCTTCAGTCTCACTGTGGGCCCCGGTGACCGGCAGGGTGTGACGGTCACCGGACATGTCCGTATCACCGGGCGCAGCGACGAGGAACTGGTCACCGCCCGCCATGAACTGGAGCGCGCCGCCCGCGGCGTCAAGACCGGTCTGGTACGGCTCGACCGTGAGCAGCTGCCCGGGATGCTCGCCACACTGCCGCTCGGGGGAGCCCGCTGATGCCCGCACCCGCTGCCAAGCCTCGTATCGGCTTCGGACTCATCGGACCCCGCCGCGACCGGCACGCGCTGTCGGTGGACCAACTGGCCTCGCTCGCGCTGCCGGTCGGTGACGACGGCGTGGTCATCGGTGTGGACGCCGAGAACAGACCCGCGGTGCTCGGTATCAACCGCCCCACGGCGTACGACGTCACGCTGATCGGCGGCCTGTGGACGGCGCAGGTGCTCGCGCTGCGGGCGGCCGCGACGGGCGCGCGGGTCACCGTCGAGACCGGCCGGACGGCCGCGTGGACGACGCTGGCGCAGGCGGCGGGCGGCGGGCAGCAGTGCATCTCGCTGCACGATGTGGGGCGGGTGCCGCCGCAGGGCGCCTCGGCCGGCAGTCCGGTCGTCGTGGTGCGGGACTGCGGGATGAGACCGCCGCGCGGGCGGGTGGTCTCGGGTCCCTGGCAGTCGGTGGTGACGCTGCTGCCGTATCTGAGCCCGACGGCGCCGCGGCTGATGGAGAAGTCGGGTCTGGTGGGCATCCAGCGCGTCTCGCCGGACGAGGCCGCGCAGATCGCCCGCATCATGCACCTCCCGCGGCCCGAGGCCGAGGCGCTGTCCACACTGTCGGACGGCGTCACTCTGTGGTGTACGGCGCGGGACCGCCAGTTCGTCATGACGCAGGCCACGGACGCCGAGACCGGATTGCTGGGCAGCGCTCGCCGGATGGACTGAGCGGACGGGCTGAGCGGTCGGGCTGAACAAACTGCCTGCTTCCCGCTGCCGCGGCGCGTTCTGTCACACTCAGGTGGCCCGGGGCAGGGCGTGATGTGCCGGACAGCAGCCGACGGGCGGACGGGCCTGCCGTACCGAGGTTATTGGCGATTAGGGTGGGTCAGGGCGCGGCAGGAAGAACCTGCGGGCGTGTTGGACGCGTCCCAGGGGAAGAGCCGGCCCGATCGAAAGACAGCGGTCGCCCCCACCCACGACGGCACAAGGGTGCTCGACCACACCAGGAGGCAAAGTGAACGGCGATCGTGACGAGATCCACGGGGGCTGGAACATTCCCGTCGATGATCAGTCCGACGCGGAGCCCGCCGAGATGACGGGTGAGTTCACCATCGACTACACCCCGCCGGCCTGGTACACGCAGAACGCGTCCACGTCCGGGGCCGCGTCCGCGCCGGGTGATACGTCGGGCGGGGGTGCGGGCCGACAGGGGCCCACGCTTCCTCCCCCGCCCCATGGGGCGCCGGTGGCCCTGCCGGGGCTGCCCGCGGGCAGCGGTTTCGAGCCGAACTGGGCGCAGGGGCCGCCGCCGCCCGCTCCGCAGGAGCCCGCGCCGGCACCAGCGCCCGTACCGGCACCAGCGCCCGCACCCGTTGCGGAGGTGGCTGCCGCCGCCGAGCCCGCTCCGGAGCCCTTCGGGGGCGGTGACGTGGAGAGCGGGGCCACCATGAAGTTCTCGCCCGCCGCGCTGAAGCGTGAAATCGAGGAGCGGGCCGCGGCGGCCGAGGCCGAAGCCGTAACCGGCGATGCCGATGCCGATTCCGAGGCGTCTGCCGAGGGCCAGGGCGAGGTGGCCGAGGCCGCGGTCGCGTCCGTGGACGAGGCCGAAGCCGAAGCCGAAGCCGTTGCGGACGCTGCCGTCCCGGAGCCCGAGAGCGACGGCGCAGAACCCGCAGAACCCCAGGACGAGGCCGCTCCGGCGGACGCCGCGGAGGTGCCGGCCGACGAGCCCGCCGACACCGCGCCGCCCCAGGACGCTCCGCCCGCACCCGTACCGCCGCAGCCCTGGGCACCGGCGCCCGCCGCGCAGGGCACCGGACTGCCGCCGCTGCCGCCCGCCTTCCAGCCGGTCGCGCCGTCGGACGCCCCGCAGTGGCCCGTATCCGCGCAGACGGCCGACCAGTCGGCCCCGCCGGCCCCGCCCGCGTGGCCGACGCCGACCCCGGCGGCTCCCGTAGCGCCCGCGATCCCTGCACAGCAGGGCGGCGGTTACGGATTCCCGCAGCCGGGGCAGCAGCTCCCACAGCAGGGTTACGGCTTTCCCCAGCCAGGCCAGCCAGGCCAGCCAGGCCAGCCGGGGCAACCGGAGCAGGCCACGCCCGCCGCGGCACTGCCCCCGGCGGCCCCCGCGCCCAACGCCCAGCATCCCCAGGGCGGTTACGGATTCCCCCAGCCAGGCCAGCCCGGCCAGCCAGCTGCGGCACTGCCCCCCGGCACCCCTGGACCCAACACCCAGCACCCGCAAGGCGGCTACGGATTCCCCCAGCCGGGACAGCCCGGCCAGCCCGGACAGCAGCCCACTCCTCAGGGCTACGGCTTCCCCCAGCCGGGGCAGCCGGGGCAGCCGGGACAGGCCACGCCCGCCGCGGCACTGCCCCCGGCCGCCGGCCCCGTTGGGTTCCCCCAGCCGGGACAGCCCGGTCAGCCCGGTCAGCAACCCATGCCCCAGGGCTACGGCTTCCCCCAGCCCGGTCAGCCGGGCCAGGGCGCTCCGCTGCCCCCTGCCATCCCCGGGCCGTTTCCCCAGCCAGGTCAGCAGGGCCAGCCCGGTCACCCCGGCGCGCCCGCGCCCGTACCGCCGCAGGCGCCCAACCTGCCCGCTCCCGTCACGCCCCAGCAGGCCGCCCAGCCGCAGCCCCCGCAGCAGCAGATGCCGATCGGGCAGCCCGTCGACCCGCGGACCGGGGCCGCCTGGCCCACGCCCGTCACGCACGATCAGCGCGAGCGTTCCGTGCCGGGCGCGCCGCTCGGCTACACCGCAGCCGTCGAGCTCTCCTCCGACCGTCTGGTCCGGGGCAAGCAGAAGGCCAAGAGCAGCCGCAACCCCTCCAGCGCCAACCGCTTCAAGTTCGGCGGCAAGAAGGAGGAGGCCGAGCGCCAGCGCAAGCTGGAGCTGATCCGTACGCCGGTGCTGTCCTGCTACCGGATCGCGGTCATCAGCCTCAAGGGCGGTGTCGGCAAGACCACCACGACCACCGCGCTCGGCTCCACCCTGGCCACCGAGCGGCAGGACAAGATCCTGGCGATCGACGCCAACCCGGACGCCGGCACACTCGGCCGCCGGGTGCGCCGGGAGACCGGGGCCACCATCCGTGACCTGGTGCAGGCGATCCCGTACCTCAACTCGTACATGGACATCCGCCGGTTCACCTCGCAGGCGCCCTCCGGTCTGGAGATCATCGCCAACGACGTGGACCCGGCGGTCTCCACGGCCTTCAACGACGAGGACTACCGGCGCGCGATCGACGTACTGGGCAAGCAGTACCCGATCATCCTCACCGACTCCGGCACCGGTCTGCTCTACAGCGCGATGCGCGGAGTGCTGGATCTGGCCGATCAGCTGATCATCGTCTCGACCCCGTCCGTGGACGGCGCGAGCAGCGCGTCGACGACGCTGGACTGGCTGTCCGCCCATGGGTACGCGGAGTTGGTCCAGCGTTCCCTCACGGTCATCTCCGGGGTCCGCGAGACCGGCAAGATGATCAAGGTCGAGGACATCGTGCAGCACTTCCAGACGCGCTGCCGCGGTGTGATCGTGGTGCCCTTCGACGAGCACCTGTCGGCAGGCGCCGAGGTCGATCTCGACATGATGCGCCCGAAGACCCGGGAGGCGTACTTCAACCTCTCCGCGCTGATCGCCGAGGACTTCGTACGCGCGCAGCAGCAGCAGGGGTTGTGGATGGCTGACGGCAACCCGCCCCCGCATCAGGCCCCGCCGATGCCGGGTTACGGACAGGGCGGCCCGGCACAGGGCCAGCAGTGGCAGGCTCAGGGCCAGGCGCAGGGGCACGGGCAGCCGCCCCAGCAGCCGTACGCGCCGCAGCAACCCCAGCAGCCGCAGCCCCAGCAGCAGCCGTACCCACCGAGCCACCCGCATCAGCCGCCGTACGGCAGCCAGCAGCCACCCCAGGGCTGGCAGCAGTCGCCGCCCTCTCAGGCCCAGTCCCCCGCGAACCCCGCCGGACCGCCGCACCCCGCGAACCCCGCCAACCTCGCCAACCCCGCTCACCAGGGCGCGCAGAGCACCCCGGGACAACCCGAACTTCAGGGCCCCGTTCCGCCCGCCGGATGGCCGCCGCAGCAGCCTCCGCAGCCACCGCCAGCCCCTCAGCAGTAACGCGACAAAGGTCTCAACCAATGAGGGCCCGTACCGTCTCGACGGTACGGGCCCTCATCTGTATTCCCGCAGACCACACGGGGTTTGGTGGCCGTTGACGCGACACGCCACCGCTGATAAACCTTCGCTTCATCAGCTGGCGATCCAGAGATCACGAAGCCTTCTTCCAGCGAGTGATGACGCGAGGTGTCCGTCCATGGCCACAAAGGTTCCACACCGCATCCGAGTGCTTCTGGCCTCCGGCGCCGCCGCCGTACTGGTGGCCGGAGCAGCGACTCCCACGGCTCAGGCCGCCGATGGCGAGGACAAGAAAGTCCTGACGATCGCGGTCTCGCAGAGCGTGGATTCACTGAGCCCGTTCCTGGCCCAGAAATTGGTCTCCACCACTATTCACCGGTTGACGTACGAGTATCTGACGAACTACGACGTCAAGGACGCCCGCACCGTCCCAGGACTCGCCACCGAGTGGAAGTCGTCCCCGGACAAGCTGACGTGGACGTACACCATCCGGAAGGACTCCAAGTGGTCCGACGGCAAGCAGGCCACCGCCGAGGACGCCGCCTGGACGTTCAACAAGATGATGACGGACGAGAACGCCGCGACCGCCAACGGCAGCTTCACGGCCAACTTCAAGAAAGTCACCGCCACCAGCCCTGAAACGCTGGTCATCGAGCTGAAGAAGCCGCAGGCCACCATGACGGCGCTGGATGTGCCGATCGTGCCCAAGCATGTCTGGGAGCAGGTGGACGACTTCTCGAAGTTCAACAACGACAAGAAGTTCCCCATCGTCGGCAACGGCCCGTTCGTCATCACCGACTTCAAGGTCGACCAGTTCGTCAAGCTCAAGCCCAACAAGGAATTCTGGCGCGGCGCACCGAAGTTCGACGAGCTGGTCCTCAAGTACTACAAGGACGGTGACGCGGCGGTCGCCGCGCTCCAGAAGGGCGAAGTCTCCTTCGTCCAGGGCCTCACCCCGGCCCAGGCCACGGCCCTGAAGAGCGCCGAGAACATCAAGGTCAACGACGCGCCCGGCCGCCGCTTCTTCGCCCTCGCCACCAACCCGGGGGCCCGGTCCAAGGACGGCAAGACCTTCGGCAGCGGCCACAAGGCCCTGCTCGACCCGGCCGTACGCAAGGCCCTGTTCCACGCCACCGACCGCAAGACCATCGTGGACAAGGTCTTCCAGGGCCACGCCGTCGAGGGCGAGGGCTACATCCCGCCGCGCTTCGCGTCGTACTTCTGGAAGCCCGAGGCGAGCCAGAAAATCGCGTACGACCCGGCGAAGGCGGCCCAGCTGCTCGACGACGCGGGCTACAAGAAGAACAGTGGCGGCAAGCGCGTCGGCAAGGACGGCAAGGCGCTCGACTTCCGGATCCTCTGCCACGCCACCGACCCCAACGACAAGGCGATCGGCAAGTACCTCCAGGAGTGGTGGGGCGAGCTCGGCATCGGGCTCAAGGTCGAGTGTCTCGACAGTGTCTCCGACCCCTGGCTCAAGGGTGACTACGACCTGGCCTTCGACGGCTGGTCCGTGAACCCCGACCCCGACTTCGTCCTGTCCATCCACACCTGCGCGGCGCTGCCCGCCACCCCCAAGGACAGCGGCGCGACCGACAACTTCATCTGCGACAAGCCGTACGACGATCTGTACGCCAAGCAGGCCGTCGAGTACGACGCGGCCAAGCGGGCCGATCTGGTCAAGCAGATGGAATCGCGGCTGTACGACACCGGCTACATGAATGTCCTCGCGTATCCGAACGCCGTCGAGGCGTACCGTACCGACCAGATCAAGTCCATCAAGACGATGCCGGAGGCCGCGGGCAATCTCTGGGGCCAGGACGGCTACTGGAGCTGGTGGTCGGCCGAGCCCGCCGCCGGTGACGGTGGGTCGGACAGCGGCACCTCCATGGGTGTCGTGGTCGGTATCGGCGCGGCCGTGGTGCTCGCCGCCGGGCTCGGGCTGTTCGCCGCGATGCGCCGCCGTTCCACCGCGGAAGACCGTGAGTAGTCGATGAGCACCACATCCACGACCGGCACCACCGCCGTGGCGCGGGCCCCTGAGGCCCGCGCCGGGAGCGGCCACACCCGCGCGTATCTCCTGTATGTGGCGGGCAAGCTGGGCGGCGCGGCGATCTCGCTGCTCGCCGTGCTCGTCACCAGTTTCTTCCTCTTCCGGATCATTCCTGGCGATCCGGTGAAGGCCATGACGCACGGCACGCCGACGTCGGCGGAGCAACTGGCCACGCTGCGCCGTCAGTTCGGGCTCGACCAGCCGATGTGGCAGCAGTTCACGGACTATTGCGCCAAGGCGCTGACGGGTGATCTCGGGACCTCGTACCAGTTCCGCGCGCCCGTCGGCGAGCTGATCGCGCAGAAGGTGCCGGCGACGCTGCTGCTCACCGGTGCCGCCGTGGTGATCTACTCGGCGATCGGGCTGTGGCTCGGCACCCGCTCCGCGTGGCGCCACGGCAGTCTCGGCGACAAGGTCAGCACGGGGGTGGCGCTGACCCTGTGGTCCGTGCCGTCCTTCTGGCTCGGACTGCTGCTGATCATCACCTTCTCGGTGGGCATCGGGCCGATCCCTGGCCTGTTCCCGACCGGCGGCATGGAGTCGGGTGACGAGACCGGCTTCGCGTACATCACCGATGTCGCCCACCACATGGTGCTGCCGGTCGTCACGCTGGTCGCGGTCGGCTACGCGCAGACGCTGCTGGTGATGCGCTCCTCGCTGCTGGACGAGATGGGCAGCGACTATCTGACGACGGCACGGGCGAAAGGGCTGCGGGACGACACCGTACGCCGCCGCCATGCCGTGCCCAACGCGCTGCTGCCGACCGTCACCATGGTCTTCATCAACCTGGGCCATGTGGCGGCGGGTTCGATCCTGGTGGAGACGGTCTTCTCCTGGCCGGGTCTCGGCGGGCTGTTCTACGCGGCGCTGAGCGTGCCCGATCTGCCGCTCGTCCAGGGGCTGTTCGTCGTCTTCGCCGGGGCCATGATTGTGATGAACCTCCTGGCCGACCTGCTCTATCCGCTGCTCGATCCCCGGGTGGGCCGATGACCAGTTCCAGTTCGTTGATCTGGGCCCGCCGGCGGGACTCGGTGGCCCGCTTCTGGGGTTCGTACCGTACGCACCGGGCGGGGCTCTTCGGTCTCGGCGCGCTCGTGCTGATCGGCCTCGTCGCAGTCGGCGCACCGCTGATCGCCGGCGGGGACGTGCAGAGCGTGACGAACGCGCCGGGCTCGGCGCTGGAGCGGCCCAGCGGTGAATTCCCGCTGGGGACGGACCAGTTCGGGCGGTC
The DNA here is from genome assembly GCF_044548015.1 of Streptomyces sp. NPDC052236. Classification (NCBI taxonomy): domain Bacteria; kingdom Bacillati; phylum Actinomycetota; class Actinomycetes; order Kitasatosporales; family Streptomycetaceae; genus Streptomyces; species Streptomyces sp. NPDC052236. The sequence continues at coordinate 29,547 of NZ_JBIUBL010000044.1, forward strand.
GCTGGTGGGGCTGATGGTGTGGGGGGCGAGGATCTCGCTCACCGTGGGGCTGCTGGCCGCGGGTCTCTCCGTCGCGATTGGCACCCTTGTCGGCATCATCTCCGGTCACTACGGCGGCTGGCTCTCCACGGTGCTGATGCGGGTCACGGACTGGTTCCTGGTGATGCCCGCGCTGGTGCTGGCGATCGTGCTGGCGACGGTGATGTCGCGGAACATCTGGACGGTCATCATCGCGATCGGCGTCACCAGCTGGCCGACGACGGCGCGGCTGGTGCGCGCGCAGACCATCGCGGTGGAGTCCCGCCCGTACATCGAACGCGCGAAGGCGCTCGGCGGCGGGCACGGTCACATCATGAGCCGCCATGTGCTGCCCAATGTCATGCCGCTGGTGCTGGCGCAGACGACGCTCGGCATCTCCAGCGCGATCCTGACCGAGGCGACGCTTGCGTTTCTCGGCCTCGGCGATCCGACGGTCGTCTCCTGGGGCGGCATGCTCCAGGACGCCCGGGAGGCGGGCGCGGTCTCGTCCGGCCACTGGTGGTATCTCGCGCCGCCCGGTATCGCGATCGCGCTGGTGGCACTGGCCTTCACGCTGTGCGGGCGCGCGATCGAGACGGTGCTCAATCCGAAGCTGGGAGTGAGTCGATGAGCGCGGGGCGCCTGCTCGAAATCAAGGACCTGCGGGTTACGTACGGTTCGGGGGCGCGGGCCGTACCCGCCGTACGCGGGGTCGATCTCAGCCTCGACGCGGGCCAGAAGCTGGGCATCGCGGGCGAGTCGGGCTGCGGCAAATCGACGCTGGCGCTGGCGCTGCTGCGGCTGCTGCCCGCGTCGGCGACGCTGACCGGCGAGATCCTGCTCGACGGGGAGGACGTCCTCACGATGAAGTGGGGGCGGCTGCGGGCGGTGCGGTGGGCGGGCGCGTCGATCGTCTTCCAGGGCGCGATGCACTCCCTCAACGCGGTGCACCGGATCGGCGACCAGATCGCGGAGCCGGTGCTGCTGCACCAGAAGGCGACTGCGGGGGCGGCGAAGAAGCGCGTCGCCGAGCTCCTCCAGCAGGTGGGGCTGCCGGCGGCGCGGGCGGAGGCGTATCCGCACGAGCTGTCCGGCGGGCAGCGGCAGCGCGTGATGATCGCGATGGCGCTGGCCTGCGGTCCACGGCTGATCGTCGCCGACGAGCCGACGACCGCGCTGGATGTGATGATCCAGGCGCAGATCCTCGGGCTGATCGAGGAGCTGGTCGCCGAGCAGGACATCAGCCTGCTGATGATCAGCCATGACCTCGCGGTGCTGGCGGACACGTGCGACCGGCTGGCGGTGATGTACGCGGGCCGCATCGTCGAGGAGGGCCCGGCCCGCACGGTGTACGACGCGGCGAAACACCCGTACGGCCGCGCGCTGTCCGCGGCCTTCCCCCGCATCGGCGACCCGTCTTCACGCCGGTCCCCCCGGGGCCTCCCGGGGGACCCGCCGGACCCGGCGGCACTGCCGGGGGGCTGTACGTTCCACCCGCGCTGCCCGGTGGCGCTGGAGGCGTGCGCGGAGGAGGACCAGACGCTGTCGTGGGCGGGGGAGGGCCACAGGGCGGCGTGCGTGCATGTGGGGGGCGGCGCGGGGGCGTCGGCGCCGGTGGGTGCGTCCGGCGCACCCGATGCTGCGCGTGCGCCGACGACGCCTGATGCACTGACCGCTCCGGGGGCTCCGGCCGTGCCTGACGCTGCGGCAAGCGCGGCGTCGGCTCCGGGGAGCCTGATGACCGCGGGGGCACCCGATGCCCCAGGAGGTCCGGACGCTCCGAAGGGGCCCGACGCTCCAGCGGGTTCCGGCACCCCGGCGAGCCCGGAGGCTCCGGACAGCGCAGGGACGCCTGCGACACCCGATGCCCCGGGAACCCCGGCCGCTCCCGGTACTCCAACGACACCTGATGCACTGGCAGCTCCAAAGAGGCCCGACGCTCCAGCAGGTTCCGGTACCCCGGCGAGCCCGGAGGCTCCGGCCGATCCGGCAAACCCCGCCGTTTCGGACGACGCGGCGACGCCTGCGGCCCCCGACACTCCGAGGGCTCCGCGTGTTCCGAAGACGCCCAATGCTCCGGCGGGCCCGGCCTCTCCGGCCGGTTCCGGGAGCCCGGCGAACCCGGGTGCCCAGACCGCCACGGCGAATCCGGCCGCTTCAGAGAACGCAGCGATGCCTGCGGGCCCGGGGAAGCCGGGGGCTCCGGGGGGCGCGGCGCCTCCCGCCGATCCGGCGAACCCAGCGACGCGGACCGCTCTGACAGACCCGGCCGGTTCGGGGAACCCGGCGAGCCCGGAGGCCCAGACCGCCCCGGCGGATCCGGCCGTTCCGGACGACCCAGCGAAGCCTGCGACGCTCGATGCCCCCGGAACGCCCGACGATCCGGCTGCCCCACGGCACCCGGCAGGCCTCGATACTCCGGCGGCCCCTGCCGCTTCGGCCGAGGAGCCCCGGTGAGGCGACGCGACCGGACACGTTCCGCGCGCCGCGAGCAGGCGGGCTTCGCCGGCGGCCATGACCCGGCAGGCCGGGCGGATCAACCGGGGCCGACCAGGCCACCGCGGACGTCCCGGACGCCGGGATCGGCGGGTCGGCCAGGCCGCCCGGGGCGACCCGGTCGGATCACCCGCCGGACTCGACCCGCCCACAGACCGATTCTCACCACCGCCGGTGCCGTAACCAGGAGCCAGTCATGACCACCCCTCCCCTCCTCTCGGCCACCGACCTCCACGTCACCTTTCCCGGGCGGCGCGGCGGGCCCGTCGCCCGTGCCGTCGACGGTGTCGACCTCGACATCCGCGCAGGCGAAATCGTCGCGCTCGTCGGTGAGTCCGGCTGCGGCAAGACCACACTCGCCCGCTCGCTCCTCGGCCTGGTCCCGCCAACCTCCGGGCGCGTCACCTTCGGCGGTCAGCCGCTCGACTACAGGTCCCGCGCCCTCAAGACGTACCGGAAGCGCGTGCAGTTGGTCCTCCAGGACCCGAGCGGGTCGCTCAACCCCCGGCACACCGTCTACGACGCCGTCGCCGAGGGCCTGCGGATCCACCGGTACTCCGGCGACGAGCGCGAGGCCGTCGCCGAGGCGCTCTCTCGCGCCGGGCTCCGTCCCCCCGAGCGGTTCTTTCTGCGCTACCCGCACGAGCTCTCCGGCGGCCAGCGGCAGCGCGTGGTCATCGCGGGCGCGCTCGTGCTGGAGCCCGAGTTGATCGTCGCGGACGAGCCGGTGGCCTCGCTCGACGCGTCCGTACGGGGCGAGATCCTCGCCCTGCTCCTGCGCCTGCGCGACGAACTCGGCCTGGCCGCGCTCGTGGTGACCCATGACCTGGGCCTCGCCTGGAACATCGCCGACCGGGTCGCGGTGATGTACCTCGGCCGGATCGTCGAGTCGGGCACCGTCGAGGAGGTGCTGACCTCTCCCCAGCATCCGTATACGCGCGCGCTGCTGTCCGTCCTGCCCGAATCCGAGACCCCGCCCGTGGTTCTGACGGGCGAGCCGCCAGACCCGTCACGGATCCCGTCGGGCTGCCGTTTCCACGCCCGGTGCCAGGTGCTGGCCTCGGGCGAGGCCGAACGCGCGGGCGTGGCAGACCGCTGTCGTACGAAGGAGCTGCCGGTGCTGTCCAGCAAGACGGAGGCGGCGCAGGTGGCCTGCCACTGGGCGTGAGACAGCAGGTTCAGCCGCGAGCCGCGCCCGTGTCGTAGGACTCCGTCAGCTCGCGGCACTTCTTCACGTCCGCCGCGATCGCCTCCAGCAGCGACTCGATCGAGTCGAACTTCTCCTGCGCCCGCACATACGCCAGGAAGTCCACCGCCACATGCAGCCCGTAGAGATCAAGACCCACGCGGTCGATCGCGTACGCCTCCACCGTCCGCTCCGTGCCGTCGAACTGCGGGTTCGTGCCCACCGAGATCGCCGCCGGCATCCGCTCGCCGTCCGCCGTCAGCCACCCCGCGTACACCCCGTCCGCCGGAATCGCGGTGTGCGGCAGCGTCTCCACGTTCGCCGTCGGGTAGCCGAGCTCACGGCCGCGCTGCGCCCCGCGCACCACCACGCCCTCGACCCGGTGCGGGCGGCCCAGGATCTCCGCCGCGCCCTCCACGTCGCCGTCGGCGACCAGGCGGCGCGTCAGGGTCGAGGAGAACGGCTCGCCGCCGCCCGCCGCGCCGCTCACGACCAGGTCGATGACCTCGACCTCGTAGTCGTACGTCTTGCCGAGCTCGGCCAGCAGGGCCACGTTCCCGGCAGCCTTGTGGCCGAAACGGAAGTTCGGGCCCTCGATGACCGCGCGCGCGTGGAGCTTGTCGACCAGCACCTTCGCGATGAAATCGGCCGGCGACAGCTTCGAGAACTCGATGGTGAAGGGAAGAATGAGCACCGCGTCGACGCCCAGCTCCGCCATCAGCTCTGCCCGCCTGTGGTGCGGCGCGAGCAGCGGCGGGTGGGTGCCGGGGCGTACGACCTCGCTGGGGTGCGGGTCGAGGGTCACCACGACCGACGGCACCCCCAGCTCACGCGCCCGCTCCACGGCCCGGCCGATGATCAGCTGGTGGCCGCGGTGCACCCCGTCGTAGGAGCCGATGGTGACGACGCTGCGCCCCCAGTCCTGGGGGATGTCCTCCAAGCCACGCCAGCGCTGCACTGTGACCGCTCCTCGCCCGAACCTGTGTACGTGAACGTGAATGCGCCGATGACGCAGGTCTAAGACTGCCATGCCCGTGGCCGTCGGTCCGCATCGGGCCGCTGTCCGAAAGCGCCCCCCAGTGACCCCTTGGTTCCCTCCAAGCGCCTGCCCGGTGGGGTGAATCCGGCCGCCGGGGCGGACAGACCCTCTGAGGAGGGGGATCGTGGAACGGGCAACGGCCGTGCCCGTTCCACGATGAGCTCAGCGAAGGCCAGGCTCAGCCGAAGACCGCAAGGCTCTTCGCCCTGCCCTTCTGCTCCTCCACCAGCGCCAGCAAACGCCCGTCGGGACCGAACGCCGCCACGGGCGTCCTGTCGTACGCGGGCATGTCCAGCCGTACGCCGTTGAGCAGCAGCTTCGCCTGCTGCCCGGTCACGTCCCAGCGCGCGAACGCCGCCGCCGCGGCATCGGCGATCGGCATCACGATCAGCTCCTCCTGGAGCTGGTCGAGCGTCTTCGCCGCGTCGATTCCGTACGGACCGACCCTGGTCCGCCGCAGCGCCGTCAGATGCCCGCCGACGCCAAGACCACCCCCGAGGTCGCGAGCGAGCGCGCGGATGTACGTACCGGAGGAGGCGACCACGGAGACGACCAGGTCCACGACCGGCGTCCCGTCCTCGGCGACGGCCTGCCGTACGTCGTACACGGTGAACGAGGACACGGTGACCGGCCGCGCCGGGATCTCGAACTCCTCGCCGCCGCGCACCCGCGCGTACGACCGCTTGCCGTCTATCTTGATGGCGCTGACCTTCGACGGCACCTGCATGATCGCGCCGGTCAGCCGGGCGACGCCCGCGTCAATGGCCTCCCGGGTGACCGAGGAGGCGTCGGCGGACGAGGTGGTCTCGCCCTCCGCGTCGTCGGTGACGGTGTTCTGGCCGAGCCTGATCGTGCCGAGGTACTCCTTCTCGGTCAGCGCGAGGTGACCGAGAAGCTTGGTGGCCTTCTCGACGCCGAGTACCAGCACACCGGTGGCCATGGGGTCCAGCGTGCCCGCGTGCCCGACCCGCCGGGTCCGGGCGATGCCGCGCATCTTGGCGACGACGTCATGCGAAGTGAAGCCGGACGGCTTGTCAACGATGACAAGGCCGTCCGGCGTCTTGTTCTGCTCTGTCATTCCGAGGCTTCATCCTCAGTCTTGGACCCGGCAGTCTTGGACCCGGCCTCGGGCCCTGCCTCGGACGCTGTCTCGGCCTCGTCGGCCTCGACCTCGTCCTCAGGCTTGCGGTACGGGTCGGCCTCGCCCGCGTACGCCGCGCCCGAGGACACCTCCCGTACCTTCTCGTCGATGGCCCGCGCCTTGTCGAGGAGGTCCTCGATCGTCTTGGCATTCTCCGGGAGCGCGTCCGCCACAAAAGTGAGGGTGGGCGTGAACTTCGTCTTCGCCGCCGCCCCGACCGCCGACCGCAGGACGCCCTTGGCGCTCTCCAGCCCGGCTGCCGCGCTCGCCCGGTCCTCGTCGTCCCCGTAAACCGTGTAGAAGACCGTGGCCTCCCGCAGGTCACCGGTGACGCGGGTGTCCGTGATGGTCACGTGCGTGCCCAGCCGAGGGTCCTTGATGCCGCGCTGCAGCTTCTCCGCGACCACCTCCCGGATGAGGTCCGCCAGCTTCTTCGCCCGCGCGTTGTCGGCCACTGGTCCTTCTCCTTCATTTCCTTGCTCAGTCTTCGTCGCTGTGCAGTCGGCGTCGTACCGACAACAGCTCCACTTCGGGCCGGCCGGCGACCATGCGCTCGCACCGGTCCAGTACGTCTGTGAGGTGGACCGTGTCCCCCGACACCACCGCCACGCCGATCCTGGCCCTGCGGTGCAGATCCTGGTCGGCGACCTCCGCCACACTCACCGCGTATTTGCGCTGGAGTTCGGCGACTATCGGCCGGACGACGGAGCGTTTCTCCTTCAACGACCGTACGTCGCCGAGGAGCAGATCAAAGGACAGTGTCCCCACGTACATGTGTGTCCGGATATCCCGCCGGTGCGGGTTAGACGTCCCCCGCCAACGACTTGGCAGGGACATCAGAACCGTACACGCAACAGCCGGGGCCGATCGACGGAAATATGCTCCGCCGACCGGCCCCGACTGACGCTGTACGACTTACGGCAACCTGTGCCGTAGGACGGGACGATCAGCCGCGAGGCTTCTCGCGCATCTCGTACGTCGCGATGACGTCGTCGATCTTGATGTCGTTGAAGTTTCCGAGGTTGATACCGCCCTCGAAGCCTTCGCGGATCTCAGTGACGTCGTCCTTGAAGCGGCGCAGACCCTCGATGTTGAGGTTCTCCGCGATGACCTTGCCATCGCGCAGGAGCCTGGCCTTGGTGTTGCGCTTGACCTCGCCGGAGCGGACGAGAACACCCGCGATGTTGCCCAGCTTGGACGAGCGGAAGACCTCGCGGATCTCCGCCGTACCGAGCTCGACCTCTTCGAATTCCGGCTTGAGCATGCCCTTGAGGGCTGCCTCGATCTCCTCGATGGCCTGGTAGATCACCGAGTAGTACCGGACGTCGACGCCCTCGCGGTCCGCCATCTGCGCGGCACGACCGGCCGCACGGACGTTGAACCCGATGACGATGGCGTCGGAGCCCATCGCCAGGTCGATGTCCGACTCGGTGACCGCACCCACACCACGGTGCAGGACCCGGATCTCCACCTCTTCGCCGACGTCGAGCTGGAGCAGCGAGGACTCGAGAGCCTCCACCGAACCGGACGCATCGCCCTTGATGATGATGTTGAGATCCTGGACCAGACCGGCCTTGAGCACCTGGTCGAGGTCCTCGAGGGACACCCGGCGGGTGCGCTTGGCGAAGGCGGCGTTGCGCTCACGCGCAGCGCGCTTCTCGGCGATCTGGCGGGCCGTACGGTCCTCGTCGACCACGAGGAAGTTGTCGCCGGCGCCGGGGACGTTGGTGAGACCCAGGACCAGGACGGGGGTCGACGGACCCGCTACCTCGACGTTGTTGCCGTTGTCGTCGAGCATCGCCCGGACCCGGCCATACGCGTCACCGGCGACCATCGTGTCACCGACGCGGAGCGTTCCGCGCTGGACAAGCACGGTGGCGACGGCGCCACGGCCACGGTCGAGGTGAGCCTCGATCGCAATACCCTGCGCGTCCATCTCCGCGTTGGCGCGGAGATCGAGCGAGGCGTCCGCGGTCAGGACCACGGCCTCCAGCAGGGAGTCGATGTGCAGACCCTGCTTGGCGGAGATGTCGACGAACATCGTGTCGCCGCCGTACTCCTCGGCGACCAGACCGAACTCGGTGAGCTGACCGCGCACCTTGACCGGGTCCGCGCCCTCGACGTCGATCTTGTTGACCGCGACGACGATCGGGACGCCGGCGGCCTTGGCGTGGTTCAGCGCCTCGATCGTCTGCGGCATGACGCCGTCGTTGGCCGCGACCACGAGGATCGCGATGTCGGTCGACTTGGCACCACGGGCACGCATGGCGGTGAACGCCTCGTGGCCCGGGGTGTCGATGAAGGTGATCTTGCGCTCTTCACCGTTGACCTCGGTACCGACCTGGTACGCACCGATGTGCTGCGTAATACCGCCGGCCTCGCCCGCAACGACGTTCGTCTTGCGGATGGCGTCGAGGAGGCGCGTCTTACCGTGGTCGACGTGACCCATGACGGTCACGACCGGCGGACGGGAGACGAGCATCTCCTCGCCGCCCTCGTCCTCGCCGAACTCGATGTCGAAGGACTCGAGAAGCTCGCGGTCCTCCTCCTCCGGGCTGACGATCTGAACCGTGTAGTTCATCTCGGACGCCAGCATCTTCAGCGTGTCGTCGGAGACGGACTGGGTCGCGGTGACCATTTCGCCGAGGTTCATCATGACCGCGACGAGCGACGCCGGGTTGGCGTTGATCTTCTCCGCGAAGTCGGTGAGCGACGCACCGCGCGACAGGCGAATTGCTTCGCCGTTGCCGCGAGGCAGCATCACGCCGCCGACCGACGGGGCCTGCATGGCCTCGTACTCCTGGCGCCTCTGCCGCTTCGACTTACGGCCACGACGCGCGGGGCCGCCGGGACGGCCGAAGGCGCCCTGTGTGCCACCACGGCCACCGGGACCACCCGGACGTCCGCCGAAGCCGGGACGGCCACCGCCGCCACCACCGAAGCCGCCACCGCCACCGGGGCCACCAGGACCGCCGGGACGACCGGCGAAGCCGCCGCCACCACCGGGGCGACCGCCGCCGCCGGGACCGGCCGGACGACCGGCGAAGCCGCCGCCGCCGGGACGACCGGCACCCGCGCCACCGGGACGGCCTGCGCCGCCGGTACCGGGACCACGGCCACCGCCGCCACCAGGACCGCCACCAGGACGGGGAGCCGCGGCGGGACGCTGCGGCATCATGCCCGGGTTCGGACGGTTACCGGCAGGACCGCCACCGGGACGGGGCGAAGCCTGCGGACGGGGCATGCCGCCCGGAGTCGGACGAGAACCGCCGCCACCCTGGCCCTGCGGGCGCGGTGCGCCACCGGGGCCACCCTGCGGACGCGGGGCGCCGGGAGCGGCACCACCGGGACGCGGCGCGCCACCCGGACGGGGCGCCTGCGGGCGCGCCATACCGGTGGAGCCACCAGAGGTGAAGGGGTTGTTTCCCGGACGGGGACCGGCCGGACGACCGCCGGGGCGCTGGGCGCCCTGACCGCCGGGACGTGCCGGACGCTCGCCGCCGCGCTCGCCGCCACGGCCGCTGTCGCGCTGACCGCCGGCCGGAGCCGGACGGGCGCCCGTGGGGCGCGGCCCGGGAGCAGCCGCGGGCCGCGAGGCCTGCGGTGCGGTGGGCTGCGCCGGCTCGGGGGCCGAGAACTCGGCCGCGGGAACCGGAGTCACCGGAGCCGGCTTGGCCGGCGTCGGCGGCTTGGGACCCGGACGCGGGCCACCGGAAGCCGGGGCCGCGGAGGGGGTGGTGCTCGCCGGAGGAGCCTCGGCTGCGGCCGGCTTGGCCGGGACGCCGGGCTTGGGAGCACCGGGACGGGCCGACGGCGCCGGTGAGGGCGCGCCGGGCGTAGGGGTACCACCGGGGCGGTTGGCCGCCGCGGGGGAAGGCGCGGCCTTGCGGGGCGCGCCGGGCTTGGCAGCGGACTTGCCGGCGTTGCCGCCGGGCCCCTGCAGTGCGTCAGTCAATTTGCGTACAACCGGCGCCTCGATCGTCGAGGACGCCGAACGGACGAATTCACCGAGTTCTTGGAGCTTGGCCATGACGACCTTGCTCTCAACTCCGAACTCCTTGGCGAGTTCGTATACCCGGACCTTAGCCACTTCGCTCCTTTTAGGTCCGGGTTACCGCCGGACCGTCGCTACTTCATGGGCGTACTCATCGCGTACTCATCGAGTGCTCATCGCAATCTCGACCTACTTCCAACTCGCGAGGTACCTGACCGCACGGGAATCCGTGCCGTGCTTCTTCTTGCGGTTTCTTACGGTGCTGCCTGCTCGACGTACCGGCGTACATCCGCGGTATCGAGCGGCCCCTTGACCTTGAAGGCCCGGGGGAACGCTCGGCGGCGGACCGCCAGGTCGATGCAGACCAAGGCGGGGTGTACGTAAGCACCCCGGCCGGGCAGCGTACCGCGATCATCGGGGACGCATGATTCCCCGGTCATCACGATGCGCAGCAGATCGGTCTTGGCCGCTCGCTCCCGGCAACCCACACAGGTTCGCTCAGGGCATGCGCTGGTCTGCGTCCGGCCAGACACGTTTAAGTCTACCTCCCCGCACCGACATCACCCGCGCGGGGCAAAAATCGAACGGTTGTTGTCCGGATCCAGGCCGGATCCCACCATTCACAGAACAGGGTCCCGCCGGGATTCATTCCTCAGCACTGGTCAGTGACTGGTCAGCGGCGGTCGGAGCCCCGGTCGGAGCGCTGGTGCGCGCCCTGGTCGTCGCTCTGCTCCATGTCCGAACGGATGTCGATGCGCCAGCCGGTGAGGCGGGCGGCCAGGCGGGCGTTCTGCCCCTCCTTGCCGATCGCCAGCGACAGCTGGTAGTCGGGGACCGTCACCCGCGCGGAGCGCGCCGCCAGGTCGACGATCTCGACCTTGCTGACACGCGCCGGTGAAAGGGCGTTCGCCACCATCTCGGCCGGGTCGTCCGACCAGTCGACAATGTCGATCTTCTCGCCGTGCAGTTCGGCCATGACATTACGCACACGACTGCCCATCGGGCCAATGCAGGCGCCCTTCGGGTTGAGGCCGGAGCGCGTCGAGCGGACGGCGATCTTGGTGCGGTGACCCGCCTCACGGGCGATCGCCGAGATCTCGACCGACCCGTCCGCGATTTCCGGGACCTCCAGCGCGAAAAGCTTCTTCACGAGGTTCGGGTGGGTGCGGGACAGGGTCACGGACGGGCCGCGGACGCCCCTGGCGACGCGCACCACGTACGTACGCAGCCGCAGGCCGTGGGTGTACTCCTCGCCGGGCACCTGCTCCTGCACCGGCAGGATCGCCTCCAGCTTGTCGTCCAGCCTGACCAGGACGTTCTTGGGGTCCTTGCCCTGCTGCACCATGCCGGCGACGACATCGCCCTCGCGGCGGGAGTACTCGCCGAAGGTGACGTCGTTCTCGGCGTCCCGCAGCCGCTGCTGGATCACCTGGCGGGCGGTGGTCGCGGCGATGCGCCCGAAGTCCGACGGGGTGTCGTCGAATTCCTTGGGCTCCTGGCCCTCATCGAGGTCCGCGGGGTCTTCCTTCGCCCACACCGTCACATGGCCGGTGTCCCGGCTGAGCACGACGCGCGCGTGCCTGCGGCTGCCCTCGGTGCGGTGGTACGCGATGAGGAGGGCCGACTCGATCGCCTCGACCAGCAGGTCAAAGGGGATCTCCTTCTCTTGTGCCAAGCCCTTCAGGAGCTTTACGTCGATGTCCACGGCTACGCCTCCTCTTCCTTCTTGTCCTTGCGGCTGAACTCAAGCTCTACGCGTGCCTTGGCGATGTCCGCGAAAGCGACACGGCGGGCGGTGGGCTTGCGCCCTTTCACGCCCGGAATTTCGAGGTCGAGTCCCTCGTCGTCCACGGTGAGGATGCGCGCCACGAACTCGTCGCCGTCGTTGAGCTGGAACTTTGCCAGCCGCCCTGTGGCGCGTACGTAGTGGTGGTGCTGGAGCAGGGGGCGGTCGGCGCCCGGGGAACTCACTTCGAGGACATACTCTTCCTCGCCCATCGCGTCCGTCTCGTCCAGCTTCTCGGAGACGGCGCGGCTCAGCTCCGCACAGGCGTCCAGCGTGGCGCCCTCTTCGGAGTCCACGATGATCCTCAGCATGCGGCGCCTGCCCGCCCGGGACACCTCGATCTCTTCGAGATCCAGGTCCGCGGCGCTGACGAGCGGTTCCAGCAGCCCGCGCAGCCTCTCGCTCTGGGTGGTGCTCATCCGGGTGACTCCTCGGCCGCGTGTGCTGTTGTTGGATCGTCGTGTGTCAGGTCAAAGGGTATCCGGTCGCGGGGGGTGTTGCCGTCCACCTGTGGCTGACCCGCGGGTACGCTCGCCTGCGGCGATGATCAGGATGATCAGGGCGAGGTCCGAGGGAGAGTTGCGTGGGGCGCACGGGGACGACACGGAGACGTGCGCTGATGGCGACAGGGGCGGTCGCGGCGGCCGGACTTTTTACGGGCTTGACGGGGTGTTCGGCCGGAGAGTCGGCGGAACGGCGTACGTCGGGGTCGGTGCCCGATGCCGCTCGCAAGCAGGCCGCGGAGCGGGTCAGGCTCGCCGCGACGAGCGTGGCGCTGCGGGATCAGTATGACGCCGTGCTGAATCGGCACCCTTCGCTGGCCGGGCGATTGACTCCGCTGCGGGCGGCGGTCGCGGAGCATGTGACGGCGCTTGCCGGAACGGTCGCTCCGGCCTCTGCCCCCTCTCTGGCGGCTTCGCCCGTTCCTGCCGGTCCCGGGGACGCGCTGAAGGCACTGGCGGCGGCCGAGCGGCGTACCTCCGACGCGCACACCGCGTCGCTGAGCGACGCGGAGCCCGAACTCGCCCGCCTGCTGGCCTCGGTGGCGGCGGCCGGCGCCGCCCACGCGTACCTCCTGACGAAGGCGGACGCACGATGAGCACGAGGAGCACGAAGAGCACGCTGAACGCCGTGCAGGCGGCGCTGGCCGCGGAACACGCGGCGGTGTACGGGTACGGGATCGCCGGCGGCCGGATGGGCGACGACCGCGAGGCCGAGGCCACCGCCGCGTACACGTCCCACCGGGCCCGCCGGGACGCGATGGCGCGCACGGCACGCGACCTGGGCGGCAAGCCGGTCGCGGCCTCCGCCGCGTACGCGCTGCCCTTCCCGGTGGAGGACAGTGCCGCAGCGGTGCGCCTCGCCGCGGTGATCGAGGACCGCGTCGCGGGTGTCTACGCCGATCTCGTACGGGCCGGCTCGGGGCCGCTGCGCCGGGAGGCCGCGAGTGCGCTGCGTGAGGCGGCCGTCCGCGCGGTGCGCTGGCGCGGCACCGGCGTAGCCTTTCCTGGGCTCGCCGAGCAGACCGGGAGTGGAGCGCGCTGAAGCGGAAAGGGAACGACGGACGTATGGCTTTCGTGGCTTTCGAACCGCCGCAGCGGCTCGTCCGGGCAGTCGGCGAGAATAACGACTGGCTCCGGCGGTTGCCCGAGCTCACCCAGGAGGCAGTGGACCGGCACGGGCTGGCCGTCGAGCGGGTGATGGCACCGGGCGGCCGGAGCAGCCTGGTCGTTCTCGTACGTCAGCCGGACGGCACCCCCGCCACGCTGAAGATCGCCCCGCCGTTCGCCGCGCCCGCGCTGGAGCGGGCGGCGCTGGAGCACTGGGACGGCTGGGGCACGGTACGTCTGCTGGCGTACTCGGACGGTGCGCTGCTGCTGGAACGGCTGCACCCGGAGGTCTCGCTGCGGTCGCTGCCGGAGGCGAAGGCGCTGCTGGAGGCGGCGGGGACGGTACGGCGGCTGTGGGTCGAGCCGCCGGCGGACCACGGGTTCCGGACGGTCGCCGAGCACACGGCGGGTCAGGCGGAGGCGCTGCGGGCCTCCGCCTTCGCCGACCCGGCGACGGCGGACCTGGTCGCGGCGGCTCTCGCGGCGCGCGACGAGCTCATCGCGTCCTCGTCCGAGCTTCTGCTGCTGCACGGCAACTTCCGCCAGGGCAAGGTCCTGGCCGCAGACCGCACTCCCTGGCTCGCGGTCGGCCCCGAGCCACTGGTGGGCGAACGCGCCTACGACCTGGCGCGGCTGGCCCGGGACCGGATCGATGACCTGATCGCCACTTCGGCGGGGCCGTCGGCGACGCGTCGGCGGGTCGGCAGGCTGGCGGACTCGTTGGAGGTGGACCGGGAGCGGCTGCGGGGGTGGACGCTGTTCCGGGCGGTGGAGTCGGGGGCGAGGGCGGTGGGGGCGGGGCGGAGGCAGGAGGGGGAGCTGTGCATGGAGTTCGCGAGCTGGCTGTAGCCCCACCCCGCCCCATCCCTTAACCAAGGGGCTCCGCCCCCCGAACCCCCGGTACGGCCTTCGGCCGTACCGGGGGTTCGGGGGCAGCGCCCCCGACAAGAGACCCGCACCCCGCAAGGTCACGCGCTGAGGCGCGCCACCGCGGCCTCCACCGTCAGTTCCTCCCGCTCCCCCGTCCGCCTGTCCTTCAGCTCCACCACGCCCTCCGCCGACCGCCGCCCCGCCACCAGGATCTTCGGGACGCCGATCAGCTCCGCGTCCGTGAACTTCACGCCCGGCGAGACACCGGGTCGCTCGTCGACCAGCACCCGCAGGCCCGCCGCCGACAGTTTCTCGGCGACCTCGAGCGCCAGTTCCGTCTGGAGCGCCTTGCCCGCCGCCACCACGTGGACGTCCGCCGGGGCGATCTCGCGGGGCCAGCACAGGCCCTTGTCGTCCGCCGTCTGTTCGGCCAGGGCCGCCACCGCGCGGGAGACGCCGATGCCGTACGAGCCCATCGTCACCCGGACCGGCTTGCCCTGCTGGCCCAGCACGTCCAGCTGGAAGACGTCCGCGAACTTGCGGCCCAGCTGGAAGATGTGGCCGATCTCGATCGCGCGGTCCAGCTTCAGGCCGGTCCCGCACTTCGGGCAGGGGTCGCCCTCCCGCACCACGACCACGTCGAGGTACTGGTCCACCTCGAAGTCACGGCCGCAGACGACATTGCGCGCATGCGTGCCGGGCTTGTTCGCGCCCGTGATCCACGCGGTGCCCCGCGCGATGCGCGGGTCGGCGAGGTAGCGGACCTTCTCCAGGCCCTGCGGGCCGACATAGCCGCGTACGAGGTCGGGGCGCCCCTCGAAGTCCTCCGCGGTGACCAGCTCGACCTCCGCCGGGGCCAGGTGCTCGCCGAGCTTGCCGAGGTCCACCTCGCGGTCGCCGGGTACGCCGACCGCGACAATCTCGCCGTCCACCTTGACCAGCAGGTTCTTCAGGGTCGCCGACGCCGGGACATCCAGGTGCGCGGCGAGGGTCTCGATCGTGGGGGTGTCGGGCGTGTCCAGCTCCTCGACCGGCCCGTGGGACGAGGCGTCCCCGTCGGTCGCCACGAAAGTGACCGCCTCCGTGTTGGCCGCGTAGTCACACGCCGGGCAGTCGACGAACGTGTCCTCGCCCGCCGGCGCCGGGGCCAGGAACTCCTCGGAGGCCGAGCCGCCCATCGCACCCGAGACCGCCGAGACGATGCGGTGGTCGAGGCCGAGCCGCTCGAAGATCCGGATGTACGTCTCGCGGTGCAGCGCGTACGACTCGGCCAGGCCCTCGTCCGTTGTGTCGAAGGAGTACGAGTCCTTCATCTGGAACTCGCGTCCCCGCAGCACACCGGCGCGCGGACGGGCCTCGTCGCGGTACTTCGTCTGGATCTGGTAGAGGATCACCGGCAGGTCCTTGTAGGACGTGCACTGGTCCTTGACGATCTGGGTGAAGATCTCTTCGTGCGTGGGGCCCAGCAGGTAGTCCGCTCCCTTGCGGTCCTTGAGGCGGAACAGCAGGTCGCCGTACTCCTCGTACCGGCCGCTCGCGTCGTACGCCTCCTTGGGCAGCAGCGCCGGGAGCAGCACCTCCTGGCCGCCCATGGCGTCCATCTCTTCGCGTACGACCCGGGTGATGTTCTCCAGGACCTTCTTGCCGAGCGGCAACCAGCTCCAGATGCCGGCGGACGTACGACGCACGTAGCCGGCGCGCACGAGCAGCTTGTGATTCAGCGTCTCGGCGTCCGCCGGGTCGTCACGCAATGTCTTGACCATCAGACGGGACATGCGCTGGACCGGGGCCTGGGCCATGGTGAACTCCTGCTCGGAATGTGTGATGAGCAGGAGGTTATCCGGGGCGTACCGGCAGGCGGAAATCAGTAACCGATTCCACCGCGGAAATCAGTGGGCGCGCAGCAGCGGCAGCGCCGCGCCCATGACGGCGTACGGACTGGGCGCGCTGGGGAACAGCACATGCCGCGCGAGGTCGCGGTAGCCCAGCGCGCGGTACAGGCCGCGGGCCGGGCTCTCGGAGTCGATCGCGGAGAGGATGGAGCGCGGCTGCTCCGCGCTGTCGGTGATCGTAGTGATCAGCGAGCGGCCGATGCCCCGCCCCTGGAAGCCGGGCAGGACATGGAGTTCGGTGATGACGAAGGAGTCGTCGAGCCAGTCGTCGGTGCCGGTGGCGCGCAGGTACGGCTCGACGACGGTGGACCACCAGTGGCCGCGGTCGTTCGGCATGCCGTAGACGAATCCGACGAGGCGTCCGGACTCCGTCATCGCGCCGAGCGCGCGGGCCCCGGGGTACAGAAGGTGCCGTAGGACGATGTGGCGGCGTACGTCGATCTCGTCGTCGCTGAGGCCGAAGGCGACGGCCTGCACCGCGAGCGCGTCGTCCACGCGTGCGGCGAGATTGACCGGTGCGATCTCGACGCTGGGGGTCTGGGGCCGGCCTCCTGAAAGTGCTGCCATGCGCGAACCCTACTTCGCGCACGCGTTCAGAACAGCACGCTCATGAAGGCCCCGACCTCGCGGAAGCCCACCCGCCGGTACGCGGCCCTGGCCGGGGTGTTGTAGTCGTTCACGTACAGGCTGACCACCGGCGCGACATCCAGGGCGTAGCGCAGTACGGCCGCCATGCCGGTCTCGGACAGTCCGCGGCCGCGGAATTCCGGGGCGACCCAGACTCCCTGGATCTGGCAGGCCCTGGAGGTGGCCGCGCCGATCTCGGCCTTGAAGACGACCCTGCCGTCATGGATATGGGCGAAAGCCCGCCCGGCGGTGACGAGTTCGGCCACCCGGGCCTGGTAGAGCAGTCCGCCGTCACCGGCCATCGGCGAGATGCCGACCTCTTCGGTGAACATCGCCACGCACGCCGGCATGATCACGCCGACCTCGTCCTGGGTGATGCGGCGGACGTACGGGTCGGGGGCTATGTCGTCGGGGACCCGCTCGGCGATCATGAGCGGCTGGCGCAGGCGTACGTCCCTGGCGGGGCCCCAGGCCGGCTCCAGCAGCCGCCACAGCTGGGTGGCGGCGTCGGCAGGTCCGACGATGGAGGAGCAGCGGCGGCCCGCCCTGCGCGCACGGTCGGCGAAGGCGCGTACGGCCTCGGGGGTCGCGCAGATGGGCACGAGGTTGGCGCCGGAGTAGCAGAGGGAGCGCAGCCGCCCGTCGGCGTACCAGCCCCACATCTCGCCGCCGAGGCGCCAGGGGTCGAGCCCGGCGACCTGGACGCGAGCGGTGACGAAAGCATTCACCACGGGCTCGCTCTCCAGGATGGCGAGCGCTGCTCCGAGGTCGCGGGGTTCGAGGACCCGGGTGGTCGTCTGCGTCAACACGAGGGGCCTCACCATACGGTCTGCTGGTTCTCGCACTGTACCTGGCGGCTCCAGGGCGTGCCGAGAAGCCCCTGCCCCGGGCTGCCGGGCCCACACAAAAGCCCCGCCGCACGCGGTGGGCGTGCGGCGGGGCCGATGAAAGGAAAGCCGGTGAAAGGAAAGGGGTCAGCCGCGCGAGGGCTCCGGCTCGCCGACCGCGTCGACCACCGGCACACCGGAGGGGACGCCGTCCTTCTCCATCTGTTCGGCGATCTTCAGTGCCTCTTCGATGAGGGTCTCCACGATCTTCGACTCGGGCACGGTCTTGATGATCTCGCCCTTGACGAAGATCTGCCCCTTGCCGTTGCCCGACGCGACACCGAGGTCCGCCTCACGAGCCTCACCGGGACCGTTGACGACACACCCCATCACCGCCACCCGCAGCGGCACCTCCATGCCCTCCAGACCCGCACTGACCTGGTCCGCGAGCTT
>NZ_JBIUBL010000045.1:0-47275 GCF_044548015.1 Streptomyces sp. NPDC052236
TTCACCGTGGACACCCGCCGACGACCAGCGTGAGTATCCCGCCTGCCCTGCACACCAGACCCGTGACCTGCGTACTTCATGTTGCACAGTGCTCACTGGCGAGACCATCCCCAGCTGCCGACTGAGGCAGCACGCCGTTTGGGCATTGTCTGCGCCCAGCTCGGGGTATCGGGCCGGCGGTCAGCCGCGCATGTGCAGCCCGAAACCCGTGCGGCCCGCGGGCTCCAGTTCCTCCTTCAGGTGCAGCGAGGGGATCTCGTAGTCCCCGAAGTTCTGCCGCCGGAACGCGATCGGCTCGGTCGACTCCAGGGTGAGCAGGCGTTGCTCCCATGCCTTGGCGACGTCCGGATAGTCCTCGCCGGTGATCCGGTCGGTGCCGTACAGCACGAACGGCGGCAGCACCTCGATGCCCGGGTAGTAGAGGATGCCGTGGTGGATCGGGAACAGCAGATCGTCGATGGGGCCGTTGATCCCGCGAGCGGCGTAATGCGACTCCGGGCCGCCGGCGGTCACCGACAGCAGAGCCTTCCTGCCCGCGAGGGTGCCTTCGCCGAAGCGCTCGCCGTACCTGGTGTCGCTGTGCTCGCCGACGCCGTACGCGAAGTGGTAGGTGAACACCCGGTCCACCCAGCCTTTGAGGATCGCGGGCATCGTGTACCACCACAGCGGGAACTGGAAGATGATCGTGTCGGCCCACAGCAGCTTCTCCTGCTCGGCGAGGACGTCCGGGGTGAGCGTCCCGGCGTCGAAGGCCCGGCCCGAGTCCAGGGCGACCTTAAGCGGACTTGAGGCGTCGGGGCCGTAGTCCGCGGCGTCCACGGCCGCCTTCCAGTTCATCGCGTACAGATCGCTTACCCGTACCTCGTGCCCGGCGGTCTCCAATGTGGACACCGCGAGGTCCTTCAGCGAGCTGTTGAGCGACTTCGGCTCCGGGTGGGCGTAGACGATCAGCGTCTTCATGGGAACTCCTTCGGATCGAGTGCCTTTGATTCTGGGCGCCGCGGCGCCCGGCGTTCAGGGGCGCCTCTTCCATCGGACGGGACTTCCTGGTATCGGCAGGACCACCTTCACGGGCACCACCGAGGCCATACTGGGGGCATGGACGATCTTGCGGGCTTCCTGCGGACCCGGCGTTCCCGGGTCGACCCGGCGGCCGTCGGCATCCCCACCGACAGCCGCCGCCGGGTCGAAGGGCTGCGCCGCGAAGAGGTCGCGCACCTGTCCGGAGTCAGCGTCGACTACTACGTACGCCTGGAGCAGGGCCGCGCGACCCAGCCCTCCGAGCAGGTCCTCGACGCGCTCGCCCGTGTCCTCGGCCTCGACGAGACCGAACGCGGGCACCTCTACCGGCTCGCCCGACAGCGCCGCCGCCGCGCGAAGGCGCCGGGCGGGCGGCTCCGGCCGGAGCTGCTGCGCGTCCTCGACCTGGTCGCCGACGCACCCGCGCTGATCATGGACCACCGCCTGGACGTGCTCGCCGGGAACCGCCTCGCCGGGCTCCTCTACGGCCGGCCGATGCCGGGCCTGAACACCGCCCGGCACATCTTCCTTGAGGAGGCCGAGCGCGGCCTTTACGCGGAATGGGAGAAATGCACCCTCGACGTGGTCGGGCACCTGCGCCTGGCCGCCGGCAAATACCCTGAGGACCCCCGCCTGGCCTCGCTCATCGGCGAGCTGGCGATGGGCAGCGAGCGCTTCCGCCGCCTCTGGGCCCGCGCGGACGTGCGCGCCCGCAGACATGGACGCAAGGCGTACCGGCACCCGCTGGTCGGACTGCTGGACCTGCACCAGGAGAACTTCGCGCTACCGGACGAATCGGGCATGGAGCTACTGGTGCTGTCCGCGGCCCCGGGCAGCCCCGCCGAGGACGGGCTGCGCCTGCTCGCGGGCCTGGGCGCGGACAGCGGTGACGCGCATCCCACAGTGAACGCTCAGGTCCGCGAGTAACTCAACTCAACGACGCCCACCCACCGCCGAGAACGCCTCGACACTGACGGCTTTCCGGTTCCCGGCCTACTTTGCGGCTGGTGACACGTTTCTTACCGGCACGACGGCCGTGGGTTCAGCGTGACTGAGGGACTTTCACCGGGAACCCACGACGCCTTCGGCAGGCAGGCTCGGAAGTGCGGTGGGTTCGTCGCTGCTGTTCCGGTTAGGGCCGGAGCTTCCGTGCCTGCGGGTCGAAGCAGTTGAAGACCATCGACCTGACAGGTCGGGGGCGGTTCTTCGTCTTGGCCCATGGGGGCAGAACGAGGACACGTTCGTGGCCCCTCAGTCGATACAGAACTCGTTGCCCTCGATGTCCTGCATCGGGATGCACGAATCATTGCCGTCATACAACGTTTGCACGTGTACCGCGCCGAGCGGGACCAGTCGTGCGCATTCGGCCTCAAGCGCGGCGAGGCGCTCTTCACCCACGAGTCCAGTGCCGACCCGCACGTCAAGATGCAGCCGGTTCTTGGCGGCCTTGCCTTCGGGGACGCGCTGGAAGTACAGTCGCGGGCCCACACCTGAGGGATCTATGCAGGCGAACCATGAATCCCGCTGCTCAGGTGGCTGCAAGCGCTTGAAATCGTCCCAAGTGGCAAACCCCTCCGGTGGCGGCGGTACGACATACCCCAACACCTCGCACCAGAAACGAGCAAGGCGCTCAGGTTCTGCGCAGTCGAAGGTGACTTGGAACTTCTTGATCGATGACATCGGTCCACAGTAGTGGCGCGTGCTGGTCACCGAGATCCCGGGGTTACATCGCAGTGCGGGTCGAGGTCTCGCGTGACATGAGTAGCGCCACCAGACCAGGTCGCCTGAGCCGACGAGCGAATCGGACCAGATCACCTGCTACAGGGGCCAATTAGCATGAGACGAGACAGTCGCCACTGAATCAACAGGATACTCATTCACCCTCGGCGGCCTGCTCGATCTGGTCGTCGAGCAGGTTCTGGGCGATGGCCGCGTAGCGGCTCGCGGCGGTGTGGGACATGTTGAAGACGAGGGCGAGGTGCAGCGGGTCGGCGCCGACGCTCAGTGCCTCGTGCAGTACCCGGTCGCCGCGGATGCGTTCGAGGTAGACGCCCTGGTGCAGTAGGTGCCGCTTGAGGTATTCGGCACTGACGGGCTCGCTTCCCAGGGCGGTCTTCGCGTTGATCAGAACGTGCCGGTTGGGGGTCTTCGGCCAGGTGACGCGACGCTGGGCGAGCCAGGCCAGCAGGGTCTGGTGGGGCAGTTCACCGAGTCGTTGGATGTGTCCGGCGATGGTGATCCGGCGGTTGGGAAGGTCGAGGTCGTCCAAGGTGAGGCGTCGGATGGCCGTAGCGCGGGCGGCGTGGACGGCGGCCAGGGCGACGACCAGCCGTTGCGCCGGGGTGACGGCGATCCGCTCGACGGCGAGTACCTCGGCGTCGGTCATCGGCAGAGGCTGCGCTGGATGTCCTCGGCCTTCAGGCGGGTGGTGGGGTTGGCGAAGATCAGGCCGCGCTTCTTGGCGAAGCGAAACAGGGAGCGTAGTGCGGCGATCGCGTTGCGCCGCTGCCATCCGCGCAGGGGTGACAGCACGGCCGTGACGTCGGTGACGGTGATCTCGCGCAGGTGCCCACGGGTCGCCGCCCAGTTCTCCGGCAGGAGGCGAACGCAGCCGAAGTAGACGTAGAGGCAGGTACGGGACCGGGGCTTGGCACGGCTGTCGCCGTCGAGCAGGACCAGCAGCCAGGCGCGGATGTCGCTGGCGAAGCCGGCGGGCAGTTCGGCAGTGCGGTCGTCGATCCAGGAACGGATCGCCAAGGCGCTGTCACCTTCCAGGAGTTCCAGGTCGGTGAGGACCTCGGCGACCCGATGGCTGGAAGCGTGTCGCGGTATTCGCGCACGGACTTCGGTGAGCTTCACGGGCTTGCCAGGCGGGCCGCCCTCCAGCACCGCCGTCAGGCCGTCCATCGCGCACCGCACGAGTGACGGCGACCATCCGTTGGTCTCGCCGAGCTGCTTGGCGTGGGCCGCAGCCGACCGCAGCGCGGGGTTGTCTGAGGTCAAGGCGGGATGCTGCCAGCGCGGCGGGGGTGGGACGCCCGCCTTGCGCCGGTAGTAGGAGCCCAGGCCCCGGCACTTGTTGTCACAGTACGCCCGGTCTCGCCGAGACCCATCGGGCAGCGGCTTGCCACAGTGCACGCAGGTCATCGCGGTGGCAGAGACCGGCCGGTGCGAGGACGCGGGGCGACGGCGCGCGGCTGGCCCACCGCAGCGGCCTGTGAGTCGGTCGCCAGCATCGGCTCCGGCACTCGCTCCGGCTCGGGCTGGAGCAGTTCCTCGACGCCGCAGCCGAGCACGGCGCAGATGACGTCCAGCTCGTCGAGCTTGACGGTGTTCGGCTGGCCGGACCACAGGCCCGACATCTTCCCCGCGCTGATCACCACGCCACGTTCGGCGAGCATCCGCTGGAGTTCGCTGGCCTTCCAGATGCCGCGGTTGGCAGCCGCCAGACGAAGGTTCCACTTCACTGGGCCAGTCCTTTCCATCGGTCGGTAGCACGCTGCTGTCCGGCGACCCAGGCGTCTTCGACATGGCTGCCGTGGACGTGGATATACCGGGCCGTGGTGCCGGTCCAGGTATGTCCGAGTAGCTCCTGAATCGCGAACAAGGTCATACCGGCGAGATAGAGCTGGGAGGCACAAAAATGCCGCAGCACGTGCGGGGTGAGCTTCCCGGCCCAAGTGGGCAGATGCTGGGCGGCGGCATCGGCCAGCGACCGGCGGAAGACGTCGGCGGTCGCCCGCGAGCAGGAGCCGTCCCGGTTCTTGCGCTCGGAGGGGAACAGCGGGGCACCGGGCCTGGTGTGGTCGGCGTCGAAGTGGCCCCATACGTCCTCGATGAACCATCGCAGGTTGCGGTCGGCGCCGTTGATCAGCGGCACCAGCCGCGGCTTCGGCCCACGCCTCCGGGATCCCTTTCCGTGCCGGACGTTGAGCTTGCCGAACCGGCCCAACTCCCACCGGACATCGTCCAGGTCGAGCATTCGTGCCTCGTTGATCCGCAGTCCCACGTCCGCCGCCAGCCGGGCCACCGCGTAATTACGGGCGGCCGGACCGAACTTGCGGCAGGTCACCAGCTCCTCGCGCCATCCGGCGAACAGCGCCTCGATCTCCGCTTCGCTGGGCGGGATCCGCAGCTGCGGTTCCACCGAGGCCCGCGGCCGGTTCATCTCATCCAGCGGGCACTCGACCACACGGCCGGTGAGGTTGTGCAGCTCGACCTTGTGCCGCAGCTCAAGGAACTGAAAGAACACCGCCAGCGCGCCCGCCCGACCGGTCCGGGTCGAGGGCTTGGCGTCGCGGAGCACCTTGCCGAAGTAGACGTCGGCGTCGGCCGGTTCCATCTCCCACAGCGGACGGCCGAACCAGTCTCGGATCAGCTCCAGGTGGTTGGTGTCGTTGCGGATCGTGCCGTCAACCAGACCGGCTGAGGCTCGCGCGAGCACGAACCCCGACAGCACATCGGTCTCGAACTCGGCGAGCTCCTCCTCGCTCACCGGCGCCCGGTACTCGCGCAGATCGCGCACTACGGCCAGAGCCAACCCACGCCTCCACGACTTCACCCAGACTGAAGGAATCCCGACAGGGATGAGGCTTGCGCACCACGGACGAGGTTGGGTCAGAACGGCCAGCAGTCACCCGAACGAGGTAACAGGCCCAGGTCCAGGCACTCTCAGTCGTGCCAGGGAGCTGCGGACGAACACGGAACTCGGGGACTATTGCTCACCCGGGTCGAGAAGTGCCTCCGCCGACTGTCCTCCGTCGCTTCCGCCATCAGACGGCACCTCCGGGCGGAGACAACGTGCTCGATCGAGTGAATCTCTCCCACACATCCGCCGAGACAGATCCGCTGGTGAGACAGCTCTCTGCCCGGATAACGGTGTCGAGGATGACCGCCGCGTCGGGCTCCAGCAGCTCGCGCGCCTTGCGCGTCAGCCGCCCCCACGTCGGGCACAGGGTGACCTCGTCGGCGTACGAGGCGGCCGCAGGGTCGTCGGCCAGCTCCTGGCGAACCTGCTCCTTGGTCGGGCCGCCGCTGGCGCGCTCCCAGTCCAGCTCCCACCCACCGGAGTACGGGCTGTTCCAGGCCCACACGGTCACGCCGTGCCGGTCGGCCAGGCCCTGCGCGAAGCCCTTGATGACGGCGGCCCGGGTCGGGGCGAGGCGGGCGTACTCGCGCAACGGCGACGGCGTTCCCTTGGGCAAGCCGCGGACGTTAGGAACACTTCGGGTGTCTCAGGGGCTCTGCTGTCTCAGCGAAGCGTGGCATCTGTAGTGGCGCCGACCCCGCCGAGGCGGATGTCGCCATCGTGCGCACCCGCGCCCCCCGACTACGCAGATCCGGCTCTGCACTTCCCCTCGGCTCCCTGCACAACGGCAGCCTCGAATTCCGCCCGGAGGACCGCGAGCGGATCCGGTCCATCGCCGAGCAGGTGCCCACCGTCCTCGACGTCTACCTCGACCGTCCCGCCGTCCTCACGGACGTCCTGTCGCCGGCCGCGGTCTTCGCCTCCTTCGGCACCGACGACCGCCCTTTCGTCGAGGTCCTCTTCGGCCAGGCCGAGCCGGAGGGATCACTGCCCGTGGATCTGCCGCGCTCGATGGCCGCCGTGGAAGCCAGCCGCACCGACGTCCCCTTCGACACCGTCGACCCCCTCTTCCGCTTCGGCACGGACTGCGCTACCAGCGCAGCGCAGCGGAGAAGAGCGGCCAGGCATGAAGATCCAGCCAGGACAGGTCGCGGTCATCACCGGCGGAGCGAGCGGCATCGGCCACGGCCTGGCCGAGGCCCTCGTCGCCCGGGACGTGCACGTCGTCCTCAGCGACGTCCGCGCCGAAGCGGTGACCACGGCGGCGGGTGCCCTCGGGGTCGGCAGGGCCAGAGTCGTCCCGGTCGTCACGGACGTCACCGATCCCCACTCGGTCGACCAGCTCGCCGAGCGGACACTCGCAGAGTTCGGACGCGTAGACCTGGTCTGCAACAACGCCGGTGTGGTCTGCCCCGACGCCCCCTGTGGGAGCAGACGCTGGACACGGACGCTCGATCTCAAGGTCCTCGGTGTCGTACACGGGGTCCGCGCGTTCGCACCGCACCTCATCCGGCAGGGCCACGGGCACTTCCTCACCACCGCGTCATCCGGAGGTCTGGCTCCGCTGCCCGGCAGAACGCCGTACACGGGCACCATGCACGCCGTCGTCGGACTCACCGAAACCCTCGAGGCCGAGCTGAGGACGGCCTGGCCGGATGTCGGCGCGACCGTGTTGTGCCCCGGGCTCGTCGATACCCCCATCGGTCCCAACTCCGCAGCCCTCGGAGCCATCGAGCTGCCACCGGGCATGGGCCCAGCAGCCATGCGGAAACTGGCTGCCGCGCACGGCGGCACCCTCTCCCCCCGCCAGGTCGCCGAGTCCGCGCTCGAGGCGGTCGAAGCGGACCGGGTGCACGTCGCGCCCGGAGGAGGGGTCTACGAACGAGCCGAGGCACGAGTGACCGCCCTGCTAGCGGACATCGCGCAGGACCGCCGGTAGGGCTCGTTTCGTGTGTGCGGCGCAGCGCCGAATAGCACTTCTGCAGAACCACCGATTCCAGGGCGCGTGCGCCCCATTCGTGGGCCGGGGTCCTATTCAGTTGCCGAATCCATGGAAGTCTTCATGGCGTCAGGCGGAGTCGGACGCCGCGGGCGACGGTTCCCCGTGCAGTGAGGCGAGCCACCGTGGTGAGGCTTGGATCGCGGTGCGCTGCATGAGGTCTACGACGCCGCGGGTTCCGGCCATCTCCGAGCCGCCGCCCGCCCGCCCAGGGCCGCCGTGCCGCAGGGCGGCCAGCGGTGATCCGTGGCCGGTCGTCTGGGCCATGTTCGTCGAGTCCAGGAGGTGCAGTCGCCCGTGCCAGGGTGCCGCCTTCTGCACGAACGCGGTCGTCCAGGCGAGGTCGTCGCCGACCACGGAAGCCACGAGGCTGCCCCGGCCGCGGGCTAGCAGATCCGTGGCGTGGGCGGTGTCGCGGTACGCCAGCACGGCCGCCGCCGGGCCGAACGGCTCGACCTCGTGGGGCGCGGCGGCGTCCGGGTCTGCCGAGATGAGCAGGGTGTCCAGGAAGGCGCCCCGCTCGGCGTCCGCGTCGATCACCCGTACCTTGTCGGGGTCGCCGTGGACGAAGCGGCCGGACTCGGCGATCCGGCGCACTGCCCGCCGTACGTCGTCCCGCTGCGCGAGGCTGACGACGGCGCCCATCCGGACGCCCTCCGCCGTGGGGTTGCCGATGGTCACGCCCGCCAGTTCGGCCGAGATCGCCTCGTGGGCGGCGGATTCGTGCTCCCGTGGGACGAGGACGCGGCGGATGGCGGTGCACTTCTGGCCCGCCTTGACCGTCATCTCGGTCACGACTTCGCGTATGAACGCGTCGAACAGCGGTGATCCGGGCTGGACGTCCGGTGCGAGGACGATGGCGTTGACGGAGTCGGCCTCCGCGTTGAAGCGGACCGACCGGGCCACGACGTTGGGGTGCGTGCGCAGCTTCGCGGCGGTGGCGGCCGAGCCGGTGAAGGAGAGCACGTCCTGTTCTTCGAGCAGGTCGAGGGCCGGGCGTACCGAACCCACGACCATCTGCAGCGCTCCGGGCGGAAGGACTCCGGCTTCGGTGGCGATACGCACCAGTTGGGCAGTGAGGTAGGCAGTGGGGGTGGCCGGCTTCACCACACTCGGCATACCGGCCACCACGGCCTGCGCCAGCTTCTCCAGCGGGGCCCAGACGGCGAAGTTGAAGGCGTTCACCTGGAGCATCAGGCCCGGCGAGGGGGTGCACAGGTGGACGCCTAGGAAGTCCTCGCCGCGCGCGAGGCGTTCGGCCGGTCCCTCGACGAGGAAGGGGGTGTCGGGCAGCTCGGCGCGGGCCCGGGCAGCGTAGTCGCGCAGGACGCGGATGCCGCCGTCGACGTCGTACCGGGCGTCGTTGAGAGTGGCTCCGGCGCGGGCCGACAGGACATACAGCTCCTCGCGGCGGGCGCGGACGACCGCGGCCATCGCGTCCAGGAGATCGGCTCGCTGGTGGAAAGTGAGGGCGCGCAGGGCCGGGCCGCCGACGCGCCGAGCGTGGGTGAACGCCCCGGCCAGGTCGAGGCCTTCGGAGGAGACGTGGCAGACCAGGTCACCGGTGACCGCGTCGTGCACCTCGGCCGCCGACGCCTCCGTGGCCGTGGCCGTGGGAGTGATCCAGGTGTCCTGCAGATAGCTCTGGAGCATGGCGAACAGACCGCTTTCGTCGGAGGGATTCGTCGAGCAGGGCGAGCGGCGACGTCGGGTTCACGAAGCCGGGTGATGGCCCCAGATGTCGGCGGTGTAGACCCGGCTGACCCAGGTGCCCTCGTCGACCTGCACGCCGCCCGCGCCGATCTCGATGCCGAAACCGGCCGGCGAGGTCATGTAGACCTCGCCTACCAGGCGTCCTGGCGCAAGGACAGCAAGACCGCCGCCGGAATTCTCGAGCACGCCCTTGCCCGAACCGAGCACCCCGCCGCCCGCTCGCTGCTGCAGCTCCGCCTCGCCCGCGCACACGCAGCCCAGGGGGAGAAAAGGGCCACCCTGCGTGCCTTGAACGCAGCCGAGCACCTTCTGGGCACCGCCTCCGGTCAACCTGTGCCGGCGTGGTGCTCGTGGCTGTCCGAAGCCGTTATGCGGTCTGTCAACCTGTTCCAGCCTGGGAGTGTCTCAAGGGGGGTGCTACAAACAAACGGGCCCACCACAGCCGAATACAACGACGTCTTGGTCTTGCGAGCCTCTTACGGTGTCGTGACGGTGGGAACTTCGCTGACGACGTCGAACCGCAAACCAGAGACCGGCGGACCGTGCAGGGGCAGCCGCCGTCGCTGCATCCACAGGACGGGAACACCGTTGGTGCGCCGGGCAAGCACCCACTGCCGCTGCAGCCGCAGGCCGGTGGCGGGGACCGCGGATGGTTCGATGCGGTGGGCCGGGCCCGATGCTGGCGCGTGGGGGTCGTGGAGCAGCGGGCTGACGGGCGCCGACATCGGCGCCGGCGGGGTTGCCTGCAGATCGGCGAGGCGGCCTTGGACGAAGGTGCGGCGGCCGTTTGGCTCGTGGATCTGGTATGGATGCCAGTACCGTGGCAGTCGGCTGCTCAGGAGGTAGTCGTACTGGACACGTTCGTTCGCGAGCACCTGCCCGGGGGGTGCGGGCGTTGGTGTCGGCTCCGCCGGTGGGGGAGGCGCCAGTTCCCAGCCGCCGACCCGCTGTTCGACGGCCCACAGCAAGTTGGCGTCCTCATCCACGCCGATGACAACATCGTCCATAGGCTGGCTGGTCAGGGGGGTGACCGCGGTCGGCCACACCATGAGCGTGGTGGCGGAGAGCCCTGTCACGCGGAACAGGGACCAGTCCGACGGCGGCTGGAGGATCGTCTTCTCGTCGAACGCGTCCAGGACAATGACCTTCCGCAGTGTGACGAGTTTGCCGGCCTGTGTCTGGACGGGAAAGCTGAACCAGTCGTCCGCGTGGGACATCACCAGGTCGATGAGCAGGGTTGTGGCGAAGTGGCTGCGGTCGGGCGGGAATCCGCCGATGTCGACGTGCGCGTTCTCGATCTGCCACCAGCGCGGATGCGGCGCACCGGGGTACTTCATTCGGGCTGGCAGCACCTCGACGGGTGCCGGGGGGATCGGCGGTCCGGGCAGGGGCCGGTCAGCCGAGACCGAGTACCAGTCGACGGCGCCTCCGTCGTGCCGGGGAACGGACAGGGTGGCCGGACCGCTGGTGAAGGCTGCCGAGTGCACGAACTCGGACGGGTCCCACAGGTCGGCCGGTGGCGCGGGGACGTCTGCGAAGAGCGTATCGGGCAGACCCAGTTCCGCTCGCCTCCGGTAGAGGGCAAGTCCGTCGAGGCCTGACCCGTCGAACTGGTCATACGGCACCGGCAGCCCGGCCAAGCGCAGGCTGGCGTCGGCGGCATGGTCGGCGGGCACGACTGGGGCGGCGTCGCGGCCGATGCGGATGCGACGGCCTGGAGTCCACCATTCGTCGGGCTCTGACTCGATAATCGCTTCGGCCGGCACCAGGGTGGGATCCGTGGCGGGATCGCCGTCGAGCGGGTCGATGGGGTCGTGGGTTGTCACATGCCGTACGAGGGTGGGGGAGGCCGCGTCCTCGCCCTGGTGCTCGCCGAGTTGCCACTGCCGGGCGAGGAACCACGTGGGATCGGCGACCTCCGCGCGGAATCCGCGGTCGAGATCTGCGACTGGGCGGATCGGCTCCAGCCGACGACCGATGTCGTAGCGCATCATCTCGGCTCCAGTCTCACGCCGGTTGGCTGGTTGACCGGCAGCAGAGTCAAGGGTTCGCCCGCGGCGAAGGCATCGAGCTCGTCCGGGCCGGCGGCGCGGGCCCGGGCCAGTCGGCGCGCCTCGCCGAGAATGTCGATGAGTCCTGAGGTGTCCAAGGGCACGGATACATCGGGCGGTACCGCGATGAGCACGGCCTGAGGGGCTCGTGCGCCGGGTGCGTCGATACGGAAGGCGGCTGTGGTCACGTGCTCGCCGGAGGGGATCACCTCGCTCCATGAGTCGAGGAGGCCGAAGGCGACGCTGCGCTGCGGATCGGCTCCGGGCTCCAGGGTGCCGGTCGGGCCGAACACGGCCAGGAGGTTCGTCTCCTGTACCAGTCCGTGTGGCTGAGGGCCGATCGGGTCCAGTGAGGGGTCGAGCTGCCACGGATCGCCCGGACGATTGGACCAGGCGCTGAACGGTGCGCCGCCGGCGATCCGGCGCCCCAGTTGGTGAACCTCCAGCCGGGCCACGTGTGGGCGTACGGCCGAGACGACCTCCAGCCAGTCCGGGTCGAGCGCCGTACCGGCGGCGGACGGCTCTGCGGACAGCGGTGTGGGGAAAGTGTCCAGCGGTAGCCGTGACAGGACGGGCAACCGCCCCTCGGGGGAGACGAGTTCGGCGAGGGCTCGGGCCAGACCAGCCGGGGCGAGGTCGGTGGCCTCCGCGACGGACGGCGAGCGCTCCAGCCGCTCCGCCAGCGCGATGCCCGCCCTCGTGACGAGGACCGCGTCCCCGGCGCCGTCGGCGGACAGCGGGGTGATGCCCCAGCGTGCGGCGTCCACCAATGCCTGCCGCAAGGCGGCCGGTCCCGCACCTGGCGCGGCGGCAAGGCTTGCGTGCACATCCAGGGCCAGGGCGTGCACCGCGGCGTAGCGGGCGGCGAGTTCGCTCTGGACGGCGGCTGCCGGGGGAGCAGTGCCGACCGTGGACAGGTCGGCCGGCACGACGGGGCGGCCGCCGAGAATGTCCGAGAGCCGACGGGCCGCCAGCTGCGCTGGCAGGTCGCCCTCCGGGACGACCGCCGCACCTGGCAGGGCGGCGAGTACCAGCCGGTGCAGGTCCGCGCCCGAGAGTGACAGGGTGTCGACCGGCTGCAGGCCGAGCTGGGCGAGGGTGACAGTGCCGAGGACGGCCGCCTGCTCGTCGACCACCTGCCACGTCCATGCGGCTCCGGCCGGGTCGCCGGTCTCGGCGGTGAGCAGGGCGGCCACCGCGGGCTCGGCGAGCGCGCCCGGGCTGGTATGCGCGTCGACGACGGCCGGTGGCGCATCGGCGGGCAGCGCGACGGCCACGGTGCTGCGTGCCGACCGCCCTGCCCGCTGGGTGCGCAGGACGTCCAGGGAGGGTGGTGCCGCCAGCCCCGCCGCGGCATCCATGGACGCGGCGGCCATCCCGCCCCGGCCGGACACGACGTCGAACACGGCGTTGGCCACGAGGAGATCCCCGTACACGTCGACGGCCGTGGCGAGCGGTGCGAGCGCCTCGAGCTGCCCGGCGTTGAGACCCAGGCCTGCCGGGTTGGCGACGTACCGTGCGAGCACGGCCTGTCCGTCGCACACCCGCCGCCCGGCGTGCTCCTTACGCACCGGGAACTGCCGACGGAGGCTTTCCACGGCGGACCGGGCGCCGACGGCGCGCTCGACCGCGCGCCCCAGCACCTCGCTGATATGCGCTCCCAGGCGTACCTCGTCCGCGAGCTGGGCGGCAAGCCGCACGCTGTCGGAGTCGAGGGTCATCTGCCAGCGGCCCGGCTCGGCGTCCGACAGCGCGCGGTCGCGCAGCACGGCGGCGGTGAGGGCCTGTTCCTGGGAGGGCGCGTGCAGGAACTCCGCGGGCCGCGCGGCGGCCGTCCGCGGCCGTGGCGCGTCGAGCCAGCCGTACGCGCCGAGCCGGAACACCGGCTGGGGAGTGCGGGCGGTCAGATCGCGCAGGCGCCGCCATGCGATTCCGGTAAGCCACGCGTCGACCCGGTGGGAGGCGGTGTCGAGAGTGGCGCAGAAGGCGCGTTCGAGCGCCGCGGGGTCGGCGCCGATGAGCGCGGCGACCCCGGCGCGGCCAGCGCCGAACAGGGTGCCCGCCGCATCGTGGGTGAGGAGCGAAGGAGCGAACCGCGCACCCCACCCGGCCAGCTCCGTCGGATCAGCTGCTGGTGTCTGGATCGGTTCCAGCAGCGGTCCCGTCTGCCTGTTCGCGGCGCGGACGACTTCGGCGGCGTCGACGAGGCGGGCGTGCAGAAGCAGCCGGAAGAGCAGGCTCGTGGGAATCCTCCTGCGGAAGATCTCGCTGATCTGCCCGGCGGAGGCCAACTGCTGCGGCGGTGCCATCAGCAGCCGCTCGAGCATGTCGTCAAGGGTGGTGCCTTCGGGCAGATTGCCCGGGACGACGAGGGGCAGCCGCAGGTCCTGTGGCTCACCGATGGTTGCGTACCGGCGCCGCGGTGGTCCGGCGAGGGCGAGCACCGGCGCCGCTGTCGCGTCCCACCACGAGCGCAGCGCCGGAAACGTTGCGCCGTCGCCGAAAGCCCACTCCAGGAGGTGGACCAGTTCCAGCGGCAGAGCCCAACGCCAGGCGTAGCCGCGTGACATGGGGACTCGGCCGATGAGGTCGAGCAGCCGCTCGGTTTCTGCTCCCACGACCGTTCCGGCCGCCTCCGCGGCCCGCGCCGCGGCGTCTGTGAGACCGGCGACGACGGGGAGGATACCGGCCTCGACCGCCGGGTCCGACGCTTCGGGGACCCAGCGCTCACTGCTGGAGACGGGCAGGACGCCGTAGGGCTGGTCGCCGATCCGCAGGGGCGGCAGCGGCCCCTCGGGCACGAGATTGTCCAGTGCCCAGAGGCCTGCCGCGAGGCCGCGGTCACCGAGGCCCCACACGTCCTTCACTGCATGACCCCATAGTGCGGACCACAGGCCCGCCACAAGCGCCTGGTTGAGGGGCACATGGTAGATGTCCGCGCCGGGCAGCGGGGCCAGCGCCGAGGGCCGGCCGGTCAGCGCCAGTCCGAGGGCTTCGGCGGCGGGCTGTGGCGGGGGCGTGGTCAGCAGCACGCGCCAGGTTTCGGGATCGCGCGCAAGGTCGGCCGCGGGTTCGCCGTCCACGCTGTTCGTCGGCGTGCCCAGGGCCAGTACACCGAGATTCCCGGCATCGCGGTGGCTGGTGAAGAGCTCGGCCGGATCGGCGTCACCGAGCCCTGTGACATACAGGACGTCGATGTCGTCGGGGCGGTCCGGGCCGAGATCCACCTCGGCGCCCAGCCCGACCTCCTTCGCCCGGGCGAAGGAGGTCCACCAGCGCGTCTCGCCCGTGGTGGGATCGGGCGGATCCAGACCGAGCCGGGTGTGGTCGACCGTCAGCGAGGCGAGCAGTGAAGGCGCGGCGCCGCCGCGGCCTAGCCACAGTTCGAGGGTCGGCGGCAGGCCGGCGACCCGGCTGCTGTCCAGGCCCTCGCGGACCTGTGCCGGGCGGTTGATCGTCCACCCTCCGGCGGGAGCCGGCCGAGCCGGGAACGTACGGGCCAGCCATGCCCCCCGGGCGGCACCGACCTGTGCCGCGAAGCGCCGCCACTGTGCTATGCCGTCCGGTGTGGTGAGATCGTTGGCGGTCAGCTGCCACAATGCCTCGACGGCGTCGAGCTCGGCGGCCGTCGGTACGGCATAGTGTCTGTCCAGAAAGGCCGCGTCCGGCACGATGCGCACCTTGAGCATCCAGCCCGCGTTTCCCGCTGGCGGGAAGAACCGGGTTTCCAACCGCAGCGGCAGCAGGACGCCGATCGACGCGCCCGCCGCAAGCACATTTCCCACATGGGCAGAATCGGTCATGTCGTCACCGGGATCAGGGAGGCTCCGCGGATCATCACCCGGTAGGGGTCGGCGAAGGCGGCATCGGCGAAGCTCCCGCCGTCGGGATGGGCTGCGGGGTCAGTGAAGACGGCCACTTGCTGCGGCGTCATCCCCGGGGTGGGTCCGCTGAAGAACTGGACGCCGTGCGGAGGCTCCTCGAGTACTACCCAGTATCGGCTGGCCTGCCCGGGGTCGAGATCGAAGCCGAAGAAGACGATCTCCGGTGTCACAACGCCCTGGAACGAGGGCAGGATCCGGTTCGCCAGGTCCGGTTCGGCCTGCCAGTCGGGGTCGGTTCCGTTGAGCGGGGTGGGCGCGAGGTAGACGACGGTCTGGGGATAGCGGCGGAACAGCGGGGTCCGGAAGACAACGACGAGGTCGCTGGTGGCTGCGGGGGGCCGGTGGCCGGGGCTGCCCAGAGGCGAGGCATCGGGCCAGCGGTGCACGCCGACGATGTCGTCGTCGTAGCTCTCGCCCGTCGGGTGGGTATGGGCCCAGAACTGGCGCAGCGGTGTGCATCCGGTACGGATGGGGATGTTGCGGAACCTCAGTTCCCCGATGGTCTGCGTGTTGAGGCCGAGCAGGAAGGCGTCAACGAACGCCGGATTGGTCGTCATCGCGATGACGCGGTCGGATTCCATGGTGCCGGCCCCGGGCAGCAGCCAGTCGGGGTGGCGGTCGCGCAGCAGCTGCCAGGCGGGGACGTCGAGGTCGGGGCAGAGCTCCGGAGGTGTGAGTGCCTGGTCGTCGAGCCCGGTGATGGTCTCCAGCACGCGGTCGGCCACGAACGGGCGGGCCACGGTGGGGTTGAAGGCTGAGCCGACGGCTGTCGCGAGTGCGTCGAGTGCGACGGGAGTGCAGGGCCGTTCCGGGGGCCGGGTGACCAGCCCTGTGGCCAGCTCCAGCAGTGAGTCGGTGTCCGGTTCGGCGTCGCCGTGCCCCAGGCCTCGCAGCAACGTGAGCAGCTCATCCTCGGGTGGCTGTTCGCCGTCTGGCGGGTCCAGGATCGTGAGCATCGCGAGCAGAGGGATGGGCTGTCCCTCGGCGCCTCGGTCCAGCCAGAACCGCATCACCTGGTCGAACGTCCTCACGGTGGACGGGCTGTATGGAGAGCGGTCGAAAGACTCCACGAGCCTACTGAAGCGCCGAAGCGGCACTTTCTCGGAAGCGACGCCCGCTGCGATGGCCTTGTCGAGGTTGACGGTGCCGGTGTGTTCGCTGAGGCTGTCGCCGTGCGGCAGCCCCTTGGGAGCCCGCGGCGGCAGGGGCGGACAGGTGTTCGCCGCGACCAGGACGGCGCGCGGGTCGGTGGCACGGTCGGCCGCGAGTGCCGTGCGGGCGGGCCCTGTCCTGAGCACACGCCGGGCAGCCGCCGAGAAGATGGCCGACGGCAGCGGTCGGCCCGTTCCGGTTGCCCTCGCAAGGACGGTGCCCGACGGCGTCAGTACGCGCCGCAGAGCAGGCCCCAGGAGCACGAGTCGGCGGATGGGATCGGCGGGGAGCCGACGCGTCCACAGCGACCTGGCCGCTGCGATGCCCGCCGTCAGGTGGCGGATCCGGGCGGCAGCTTCGTCGAGCGCCCCGGCCTGTGCCGACGCGGCATCGGCCAGGAGGTCCTGTGCGTCGATACCTGCCTTCAAACCCAGGCCGGCGACGGCCCGATGG
Organism: Streptomyces sp. NPDC052236; assembly: GCF_044548015.1. Taxonomy (NCBI): domain Bacteria; kingdom Bacillati; phylum Actinomycetota; class Actinomycetes; order Kitasatosporales; family Streptomycetaceae; genus Streptomyces; species Streptomyces sp. NPDC052236. The sequence continues at coordinate 16,861 of NZ_JBIUBL010000045.1, forward strand.
CGAGGGTCAGTCCGGAACACCCCGCCCCACACAGTGGCGGAAGGATCGGCGACCCACGCATCGCCGTACTGCGGCAGGGAGATCACCGGTCGCCGTGGGTCGATGAGCGCGCCCGTGCGCAGCGCAAGGTCGGCGGCGACGCTGGGCGGCACAGCGTCATCCACGCTGCCCACGGGGGCGAGCGCACCGCGCACGAGGAGCGGCTCGCCCCCGTCCAGCGGCGTGTACCGCATCGGCGCCCGGCCCAGGTCCGCCGCCCCGCCGGTTTTCAACCGTGCCGCGAGGGTGGGGAAATCGCCCTCCTGGCCTGTGGAAAAGCTCCACCAGTGATGCACGGGCAGGGTGACCTGCGCCGTGCCAGCGTCCCACGAGGGACGGCCGTCCGCTGCGAACGCCGGCACGACGGCAGCGATGTAGTCGGTGTTGGCCGCCAAGTCCCTTGGCGAGAGCAGCCGGACGACCCTGTGCAGGCCAGGATGGTCGGCGTCATCCTGCAGGTGGGCCCAGCGTGCCGAATGACGCAGGTCGTGCGCTGCCAGGACGCCGTCGGTGAGCGTGATGGTCCCGCCCGGCTGGAGGGCGGCCTCGGCCGGGGTTCCCACCACGAGTACGATCCACGGGCGCAGCGTGCGGCCCGCAGCGAGCTCCGGGGTGTAGCGCCACGGCAGATCGGCCGCGGACAGCTCGGTGTAGACGCACTTCGTCTCCTCGAAGTCGGCCGTGCCGGGCGGCGGCATCATGTGCAGGACGCCGCCCGGCTTGAGCTCTGCGACATCGCCGGGCCCCAGCAGGTCGAAGGCGAGAGTCTCGCCAATGCTCTCGCGGGGCGGCTCGGTGTTGCGTAGCGTCACATCGACATGCCCGGTGAGTCGGCCGCTCGCGGTGAGCGCCGGGTCCGTCACCGTCGTATAGATGGCGGACCGGCTCCAGCCGGAGAAGTCCAACCGCACGCCTGCCATCAGATCGCCCCCAGGTCGACGAGATCACGTGGGTGGAGCGGGACAGCGCGCGAGACACGCGCCCGCTGGTGAGCCTCACTGACGCTGAGGCCATCGGCGATGAGCGGGCCGTCCGATCCGCGGACCGCGAAACGTTCCTCGTGCACGCCGATCGCGGCCGTGGCGGTCCGAACTGCGGCCGGGCCGCTCCGCGCGCGGACGGCGGCGACGGTCACGGCCGGCAGCGGCAGAGACAGGACGCCGAGGCGTGGCGGGCTCGGCAGCCGCACCTCCACGACGGTCACGTCGTGCCGGACGGCATCGGAGACCGCCAACTCGCCGGAACCGATGTCGATGCCGGCGTCAAGCCGCTCGAAGCCCGGGCGGTTGAGCGCCTCCGATTCGCTGAGGTCCGCGAACGCCCCCGGGGCGAACCAGTCGACGGCCGTGCCGCCCGCCAGCGGGCAGTGGACAGTCACCGCCTGCGCGGTGGCGAGCGGCTGGCCCTCGAAGCGGTCGAGCAGCAGGTTCAGCGGGGTGCGCTTCTGGGTCCAGCGGAGCGTGCCCAGCGGGGAGACCAGCGGGTGGTCTCCCGCCACGCGGGGCCGTGGCTTCTGCACCACCTGGGCGTCGTCACCGCCGATATGCGTGAGGTTCGCGGGATCGCGCAGCTCACCCGCCAACGCCTGCACGACACTGCTCACGGCGGGCGGCGCAGGCGCCGACGGACCGCCCAGCACGATGGTGGCGTCCGCACAGATGTCGAACCACAGGATCTCGAAGCACGCCTTCCCAGTCAGGGTGACAGGTCCGGGGCCGCTGATCGTGCCCTCCAGCCGTACCCCGGCGAGCGTCCTGCTGTTCCACCGCAGGCGGACGCCCGCGCTGACGGAGACCTCGAAGTAGAAGGGGCTGAACTGAATGAGGGCGTCGAGGCTGATGAACCCGGCCAGGTTGAACCGGCTTACCGCGTAACCGAGTTCCACCCGCCCGCCGAACTGGACCGTATTCGAGGTGACGGCGAGGTACGCCTCGGCGCGGAAGAAGACCCCGGCGGAGAGAAAGCCCGACCTGACTGTCAGCGCGAGCCGGGTCAGTTCAGGGAACCGGGCAGGCAGCGGTTTGAAAGCCGGGTGAAACCCACCGAAGCTCAGCAGAACATACGGGTGATCACCCCAAGCGACGCGGAAGGCGAGGTCCCCGGTTAGGTGGAACACCTGCATGATGGTGGAGCTGATGAGCGTCGCGTCGAACTCGACGATCTTCTTGGGGACATCGACGAAGCCGACGATGTCGAAGCGGATGTCGACGAGGTGCGGTACGTCCTTCACCGGAGGCACCTGGGCCCGGGCCGAGCCAAGCAGGATGACACGCGTCGGCCCCGGGAACTCAAAGAAGATCCCGACGTCGAGCCTGAAGATCTTGGCGCCTGCGAGGTTGAGCCAGCTCAGCTGGACCGTCGGGCCGAACACGTGACTGCCCGGGTGGGCTGGGAACAGGGCGCCGAGGTCACCGAGGATCCGCGGTGCGTTGCGCACCGGATCCTCGGCGAACAGCACATTCCCGGCGGCACCTGAGGTGAGCCGCTCCCGCAGCGCATCGGTGTCCGCGCGGCGGTTGATCCCGACCAGCCCGCCGAATCCGGAGATCTCGAACCCGAACCCGAGCTGGACCCCCGGCGAGAACCGGATGCCCAGCACCATGACGAGGGAGGTGCGGCGGTTCGCCTCCCCGGGCTGCCCGGTGAGCTCGTGCAAGCCGAAGGCCGTCACCTCGAAGGCGGCCACCTTGACGTGGACCAGCCCGCCGAACCGATCGTTTGGCCCGCCGGTGAAGTCGAGGAAGCCGCCGCCGGTGAAGACACCGGCGGAAATCTGCAGGCCGGCACCGGTCGGCGGCAGGAAGCCGGCATGCCGGTCGGCGCCCGGCTCGGCCCAGTAGCCCACCCAGCCGCCGAGCCCGTCGACGACGAGCGTCACTGGGCCCACACGGACCGAGGCGTGGAAGCGCACCTCGGCACGGATGCGGAAGCTGTCCTCGGTCGCCGCGATCGGCACCCGCAGCCGGACGGTGTGCAGCTTGGCGCCGACGACGCTGTCCTTGCCGATCTCCCAGTCGACGCCGAAAGTGACGTCGAGTCCGCTGCTGAGGTTGAGCTGGACGCCCTTGCCCTCGACGTAGGCGATGTCGAGATCGAGGCCGAACCGGACACCGTCCCGAAGCAGCGTGTCCGTGATGCCGAAGGTGCGCCACCAGCGGTTCGTGAGCACGACCGAGAACCCGTGCAGGAACGCGCCGATCTCGATGACCGGGTGGTCCTCGCGTACCCGCAGGAACAGGCCGAGATCACTCGCGATCAGCCGCGTGTCGTACGGGGGACCGAAGACGAGGTCCGGCTGCCCGGGCCCGCGCTCCCGCCCCAGACTGACGACCACCGGATCGCCAGGGCCGGGAACCCGCGACGGGTCGAGGGCGAACTGGCGGAAAGCGCCGTGCCAGCTGCCGTCGTAGCCGAAACCGCTGGTGAGGCCCGGTTCCACGCGCAGGAACCATCCACCGTCGAAGTCGTACTGCCACCTGTCGCCCTCGACGGCGACGGCCAGCCACAGCTCGAAGACCGTGAGATTGCCCCCGCCGGGCTTCGCGAGCCGCTGCGAGCGCACGGCCAGGGTGCCTGTCAGGTCGGGGAGGAGATCGGCGGCGAAGTCGTAGATGTCGTCGGGGACCGGGGCCGGGCGGGCGGGGTCGCCGATCGGCACCGTGACGGAGATCCACCCCTCGCTCGCCTCACGGAACGTCCGCCAAGGACCGGGCGACGCGGTTGGCGGGGCGGCCAGGCCCGCGACGGTGACGTCACCGGGGGCCAGCGCGATGACCGCCTGGGGAGCGAGGATGAGCAGCGCGATGACGACCGCGGGCAGCTGGCCGGTCGCCGGGATGCCGACATCGCCGAGTAGCGCGTCCCACAGGGCCTCGTTGACCAGCGTCCCCGGATCGTTCAGCAGCGCACGCAGCTTGAGCCGGTCCACACGGTCGGGCCCCGCCAGCTCGTGGACGAACACCCCGGTGAGCGAGAGAAACGCCGCGGTGCGCGGCATACGCTCCTCGGCGAAGCGCACGAGCGCCGCTTCCGCCGCCCGCGGACCGCCGAACGCCTTCTCGGCGACTTCGCGGACCTTGTCACGCCAGGTGACGAGCGCGTCGAGCCAGGCCGCCGGGTCCGCGGCGGCGGTAACGGCCTGTGCGAGGGCTGCGAGGTCCGCGAGGGATGCGCGTGCGCCCGCGGCGTCCGGCGGGGCGAGCGGGGGCAGGCCCGGGTTCCGGCCGTCGAGGGCCGAGCGCATGGCTTCGCTGAACCCCTCGGAGATCATCTCGATGACGGATTTCTCGGCCATCAGGTCAGCTCCACCACTGTGTCGGTGCGGTGCACCGTGGTGCCGGACGCCTCGTCGCCGACCTGGGCCACGAGGTGGTGGTGCACAGTGAGAGGCGCTGTGCCGAACTCCAGCAGCGACACCTGCGGCAGCCCGGTGTACACGCGCCCGATGCGGTGAAGATCGCTCGCGCGCAGGGCCCTGAGCATCAGGAACGACTTCGCCGGATCCCACCCCGCCCACGCCGGTGACGGCGCGGCGGACAGGTCGGTGAGCAACGGCCCGGCCAGCGGCAACGTCTCGTCGTCCACCGGCTCGATCACATAGCGCCATTCCCCGGGGCCGAGGCCATAGGCGTCCGCGACCTCCCGGGAAATCACCGCCGGGGCCTCCTGCCCGGCACGGAGCACACGGCCCAGCAGGACATCTACGAGATCGTCATAAGGAAGTGACGTACCCGCCGGCGGCGGGGACAGGAGTCGATCGCGCTGCGCCGCGCCGAGGCCCGGGTAACCGGCGAAATCGCGCACGCGCTCGATCCCCAGACGCATGGCCAGGTCACCGAGCAGATGCAGCACCATCGTCTTGGAGTCGGCATTGCGCGCCGCGCTGCTCGTCACCTGCGCGGCGCGCGTGGTGACACCTCCACGGGTGTACTCCAGCGCCGAGGTGAAGCCGTAGTGGACGTCTCCGCCGAGAAAGACCACAGGCCCGTACGCCGCGGCCCGGCGCAGCAATTCCTGGTGGTTCGGCACCGCGGCCGACCACGACTCGAAGTCGGCGTAGACCGAGCCGCCGGGTAACAGAGCTGCCGCCGGCTGGACCACGTGCTCGACGATGTGGGTGCCGAGGGCCGGGGATGGGGCGACGACCACGGTCAGCGGCGCGGCCGCCCCGGCAGGCCCCGGCAGCATCAGCGCGAGCGCCGCCATACTCACCCGGGCCGCAGGCCGGTCCACCCGGTGGAACTCGCGGGCCGTCCGCTCGTCGAGGGCGATGACCCGCACCGGCCAGCCGTCGTCCGGACCCAACGAGACGTCGTAGCGGACGGCGTCCGCCGCTGTCAGGTCGCGCAGCGTCGACGGCGGCGCGGTCGGCGGACCCGGGGGCATGCCGAGCGAGTGGCGCAGGGCAGGACTGTCGGGGCTCGCGCCGGTCCAGGTCGCGGCAGCCAGGAGAGCGGCCTCGGGCGTGCCGACTACCGCGAACCTGTCCGGTACGTTCCCCCAGTGCTGGCACAGGGCGTAGGCCAAGAGCCCATTGGAGACGACCCGGCTGCCCCCGGCGTCGGCGTAGACCGCGGAGGCCCACGGATGATCGAGGTTCCAGTCGTCGGTCACCTCGTGATCGTCAAAGATCATCAGCGACGGCACGGTGGCCAGCACTCTGCGCACCGCCGGCAGCCCCGCTCGGAACGTGGACACAAGGTCCCGCAGCTCGGTCCAGCGTGCCTCGTCGAGGCCCGCTGCCGGATCGAGATCGACGGCGGGGACGACGTCCGCCCACCTTGGCAGGGCCGTCGGCCAGAGCGCGTCCGACCAGTAAAGGAGGTAGGCCGCCAGGAACTCCCCGTACAGCCACAGATGGTCGCTCGCCGCTGACGACGTCAGCTTGTGCGCCTCGGACGGCTGCTGCCGACCGCCGATCCGGGGCAGCGGCGCGAACGGGGCGTCGTCCGCGACCCCCACCAGATCGCTCGCGACACGGCGAATCCGCGGGACGAGCGGGGCGGGTACCTCGTCCGCGTAGATCTGGTCACCCGACATCAGCAGCAGGTGCGGCCGAGGCTGGGCCACTCCCGCGGTGATCCTTCCGCGGATCAGTTCGGCCGCACTGGCCAGACCGTCCCGGCCGTGTCCGTGCACCTTCCGGCACGAGGTGTGCAGGACGACAAGGTCCTCGACCGCGGCCGGCGGCCCGGGGAACGCGGGCAGCGCCGTCCCGATGGCGACATCCGCCCACGCGGGCTCCGGCCACCCCGGCAAGGTGAGCCTGTACTCGTAGAGGTTGCCAGCGGCGAAGCCGCCGCCGGGCGCGGAACCCGTCACGACGGTAATCCACAGATTGCTGCCGATCTGCGTCGGCACTGCGGTCCCAGCAGCGATCTCGGTCTCTGGCCGCCCCGCCAGACGTACGTGAAGCGTGATGTCGTCTGGGCGTGTCAGGGCCACCCAGACGGAGGCATGCGTGCGAGTGACCCTGCGCAGAATCGGACCGGCGACCACACCCGGCAAACCTGCGAGGCTGAGTGGCACATCATCCATCCATGCCCCCCTTCACCGGGAGAGTCACCATGCGGGACAAAAGGAGATCTTGACCCCGTGCCGACATTACCGGTAATGCACCTTGAGTACCTTTTATTCACGCAGAAGCGGGAGACGGGGACGCTGGCTTACTCGCTCACCCGCAGTCCCGTCCGCACCATGAAGTCGGAGCGCAACGACGGTCCGGCCGCCGACCGTGCACTGCGGGCGACGTCGGCATACGGGACCTCGCGTCCGCACCAGCTGCGAGTGTCCTTCATCCGTATGCGCCGCCCAGTCAGCCATGCACGCCCCGGAGGCGAGGGAGCTCACCGTTCTGATCCGCCTCCGGCAGGCGCCCTCCAGTGAGTAGAAGAAGGTCCTGGGCAGTGCGAGAGTTGCGTCATGAAGCCGCTGAGCGCGCGGTGCTGACCGGCGTCCTCCGCCGCCGGGACGTCGAGATGCTCTCCGACCAGCCCTGGGTGCTCTCTTTGACGTTGTCCCCAGCACGGCGCCCGGCCTGAGCGCGAAAAGCCCGGCCGAGCGGCAGCGCATCGCCGCATTGGCAGCCGATACCGGCGGCTTCGTCGGCTTCCTGACCTACGACCTGGGCATGTCCGAGAACGCCGCCGCGCACTACCGCGACGCCGCCGCCGACGCCCGGCAGGCGGGTGACCTGTCCTCCTGCACTCACCTGATTGGGCAGATGAGCCGCATCCTCGCCGACCAGGGTTACTACCGCCGCGCCCGCACGCTCTCCGACAGCGCCCTTGGCCTGTCCGGCACCAAAGCCCACCCCGCCGTACGGTCCTGGCTGCACGCCGTACGCGCCCACCACCACGCCCGCCTCGGCAACGCCCGCGCCTCACAGAGCGACCTCAACACCGCCTGGAACCTGCTGGAGCGCGCCGACGACGGCGAGAAACCCCCCTACATCGGCTACCTGGGCCCCGCCGAACTGGGCAAATGGGTCGGCCACGCCATGGTCGGCCTCGTCCAGCGGAACACGTCCTTCCTCAGCACGGGCAAGAACGCACTCGATGAAGCCCGCGCCGCCTGGCCGGCCGCGATGGTCCGCGGCTCAGCCGAAATGCTGACCGCGAGCGCCCGCATCTACGCGGCCAGCGGCGACCGGGATACGGCAGCCGACCTCGCCGCGCGCTCCGTCACCATCGCCACAGCAACAGGATCAGCCAGGAACCTGCGTGCAGCCCTCGCTGCCCAAGCCCTTTGACGGGTGAGCGCCGACCGGGTGCTTCAGACAACGGTGACGCGCAGGACGTACCGCTCACCGGCGCTGATCGCCTCGGCCTGCTCACGCAGATCGGCGTGGGCGAACCCGAGCAGAGCCTGGTCGGCGGCCCGGCGCAGCAGCGGCAGGATCTCGGCTACGGGACGGCCGCGGTGCGTCTCGGCGAGCTCGGTGAAGGCCCGCTGGTAGGGCGCCCCATACGTGCTCGCACTGTCGGCGAGCAACCGGTCCAGGTACTGCCTGCTCACAATGATCTCGCTCATGGCCCGCTCCCGTGCGCGAAGAGGCCCGGCCGGTCCAGGCCCTCACCCACGACGCTACGAGCAGGGTCTGACATTGATACTCGTAGCCGGGTTCCGTAGTCCAGGCCGCGCACGGCATCGGCCACCTCAGCTCCCTACGATGCCGCGCCATGCTCCGCCACGTCCGCACCGGCGCAGCCCGGGGTCCGGGGCCCGACGCGGGATACCCGCCAGGCGCTCGATGCGGCACTCTCTGGCAGATGACCCGGCACCGCCCCGCACCAGCGGCCCGTCTCACCGTCCGCGCCTACAGCCACCCCCCGACGCGCAGGTGCTCCTGCACCGCCTGCACGACGAGCAACGCGAGCTCTACGGATTCGCCGACCACCCCCGACGACACCCCGCCAGCCGGCTACGCCCCGCCCAACGGACTGTTCCTCCTCGCCGATCTGCGCTCAGGGCCGGCGGCCTGCGGAGGATGACGGCGACGCGATGCCACCACCGCCGAGATCAAACGCATGTACGTCGTCCCCGAGATACGCGGCCACGGACTCGGACGTCTCATCCTGCGCAACCTCGAAGACCACGCCCTCGCCGTAGGCATGCAGCACATGCTGCTGGAGACCGGCCGCGACAACCAGAGCGCACTGCACCTGAGCGCGGCCTGGTGGCCCTGGACGTCACCACCGCAGACGAAGCAACCGCACGCGCGGTGATGGCCGCTCTGGAATAGTGATGGTCCACCTCCGGGATCACGCCCGTACGATCCGAACCGGAGCGCCAGGAGTGCTATCTGCCTCAACACGTGGAGACTCCCGAAGTCACGCGACTGCGACCAGCTGAAGCTGACAGTTCCGCCGCACATTGATGACGGTCAGGACCTCATGGCCCCTCGCTGCCGAGGACGGTGCAGCGCTCGGCAGTGACGTCCATGAGCTGGCCAGCCCGCTCGGCACCGCCCTGCACGGCGTGGCCCTGCTGCGCACCAGCGGTGGCTTTATTCACGGCTCGCGACAGCAGTTGTTCACGGCTGCGGGGCGCGCACGCAGAGCGGTGAGACCGTGAAAGTGAGCGTGTACCATCCGGCGCTGCAGCACGACACCATCGGGGACTGGCGGCCGTATGGGACGAAGAGGATGCCCGTGCGGGGGCTGCTCGAGCAATGGGCGGGTGTCGACGCGGTGTTTGTGCCGCGGCGGTTGCACCAAGACCTGCGGGAGTGAGGCAGCGGCCCGCGGCGCGCGGGTTCATAGGCGCAAGACGATCAAGGCGATGTCGTCGCGGGCTCCGCTGGGCACGCCGAGACGCGCCAGCAGTGCGTCGGCGAGGCGTTCTGGGCCCAGGCGGCTGTAGAGAGCCAGCGCATCGGTCAGCCGGCGCAGGCCGGCGTCGATGTCCTCGCCGCGGCGTTCGATGAGCCCGTCGGTGTACAGGACGAGGGTGTCGCCTCGGGTGTAGGGAAGGTCGGTCTGGGGGCGGGGGACGTGTCGGGGGCGGGCTCCCAGGGGCGGGTCGGTGGCCCGGTCCAGCAGGTCGCAGGTGCCGTCGGGGTGCAGCAGGACGGGGGGCGGGTGGCCGGCGCTGCTGTAGGTGATCCGGCGGCTGCGGGTGTCGATGACAGCTTGGGCCGCGGTGGTGGCCAGCGCGCCTTCCACGGCCCGGGCGTACAGACCCAGGACTTCCAGGGCTTTCGCGGGCCCGTCGACGGCTCTGACGGCGGCGCTCAGCGCGCTGCGGAGCATGCCCATGACGGCGGCGGCCTGCAAGCCGTGTCCGACGACGTCGCCGACCGCGACGCCGATGCAGTCGTCGGACAGGTTGACCACGTCGTACCAGTCGCCGCACACGTTCAGCGACCCGACGGCGGGCAGGTAGCGCACCGCGACGTCCCGGTGCCGGGCCAGGTCCGGCACGTGGAGCATGGCTTCTTGCAAGGTGACGGCGACCTGGCGCTCCCGGGCGTGGGACTGGCGCAGTTCCTCGTTCAGCCGCTGCAGTTCCCGTGCTCGCGCGTACAGTTCGCTCTCCATTGCCTCCCGGTTGCTGAGCGCCTCACCGCCCGCTGCCGGGCGGTGGCTCGGGTGGGACAGTACGAACTCGGTCACGTCCTCCACCCTGTGGATGATCACGGCCACCTGCCCGTCGGGGGCGAGCACGGGGGTGTTGATCGGGGACCACCACCGCTCCTCGAACACCCCAGCCTGACCTGAGACGGGGATGTCGTACTTCTGCACCGCCATCGTGTCCGGCTCTTTCGAGCGCAGGACCCGGTGCAGCGAGGAGTCCAGGTTCCGCACTCCGTCCGCGTCGGGGTCCGCCGGATTGTCCGGGAAGGCTTCGAAGAGGTACTGCCCGACCAGGTCCTGTCTGCTCCGGCCGGTCGCCCGCAGGTATGCCTCGTTGACGTCGACGATCACCAGGTCGGGGCCCAGCACCAGGTACGGACTGGGCGTGGCCGCGAACAGCGCCTGGTAATCGATCTGTGGTGTCACGGGTTCGTGCCAGTCCTTTCCAGGGATTCTCGCCACTCTACGAAGCGCGTGACGTGCGCGCCCGCCTTGATCCGCCAATCGGCGGATCAGGAGGTCGATCCGCCGATGAGCGCGCTGTCCGCCACCGAGCAGGAACTCCAGAAGCACTTCAACGCCTTCCACGCCGCACGGGCGGCGAGCGATCTGGTCACCAGGCTGTACGCCGAAGCGATGGGCGACGCCTACCCCGTGGAGGTGGCCGCGTCCAGCTCCTGCGACTTCACTCTCCTGGGCACGATGGTCACTCGGCTGTGCCTGCGGCCCGGCCAGGTCCTTGCCGATATCGGCTGCGGCACCGGCGGCGTGGGCCTGTGGCTGGCCCGCGCTCTCGCCCTGCGCCTGACCGGAGTCGACATCTCCCCCACCGCCATCGAACTCGCCGCCGCCCGCCGCCCCGCCTTCCTCCCCCAGGGCCGGGCGCAGTTCCGGGTGGGGACACTGGAGGCGACCGGCCTGCCCGGCGGCCATGCGCATGGAGTCGTCTGCGTGGACGCGATGAGCAACGCCACCGACCGGACTGCGGCCCTGCGGGAGATCCACCGCATCCTGCACCCCGGCCGCGCGATGATCACCCGCGCGGTACGGAAGGACTCCGGCACGGCTTACGGCGAGCAGGCCAAGAACGCCGAGAGCACATCGACGAACGGCCCGGCGAACCCGCCATGTGGCGGCGCCTGTACGGGCTGTGGATCGCCCACCAGGCCGCCCTTCGACGCCACCTCGGTGACGTCCAGTCGGAGAACATGCTGCGCGAGGCGAACCGGGTGCTGCCCCGTCTCGACGGGCGCCGTGCGTGCGTGATGACTCTGCGGCGTCTGCCCGCGCCCACCGCGGCTGGATAGGGTCGCCTGAGAGGGCGTTTGATGTAGCCAAATTGCCGCTTATGCCCTAGTAGATCCCTCGCCGGGTGCGCACCCACCAGCCGCCTCTACCTGTAAAGCCGTACAGGGCGGCTGGCTCCCTGACCAGGGGAGCAGTTACCGCCGACCAGCGCGCCATGCCGAACGGGCCTTTCAGCGGGACTCTCACACCCCGGCGGGAACTGGCCTCCCGGCCCTGCCGGATGGAAGCCCCCAGACGGCGGGCCTGGCGCGAGCGCCGAGAGCCAGTCTTCCCTTGTCGGGATCGGCTGTGCTGGTGTACGGCACCTGAGGCACCCAGGACTCGGCTGTCTTCGTGCCGGATGAACATGGGCAGGGCGGGACGGCGCAGGTGGGCGGCGAATTGGGCTGCTCCGGTGAAGAGTTGGGCAATGCCTCGCGATGACTCACTGTGATCTACTACCGGTTTGTACAGAGCAGCAGGGCAACTTGGGCGTTGAGTAGGGTCGGCCGTCGTTGGTCACCGGGTTGCGGTCTTCGTAGAGTGTTGGCATGTCGATTCCTGACTATGCGCACCAGTTGCGCGTGCTGGTTGGCCCAGAGCACCTGCTGTGGCTGCCCGGAGTGAACGCGATCGTGGTGGACGGTGACGGGTGTGTGCTCCTGCATCGCCGCTCGGACAACGGTGTGTGGTCGTTGCTGAGTGGCATTCTCGATCCGGGCGAGGAACCAGCGGACGGGGTGGTGCGTGAGGTTTTCGAGGAGACCGGGGTGCGGGTCCGCGTGGAGCGGCTGACGGGTGTGACGGTCTCCCCACCCAGGGTTCATCCGAACGGGGACCGTGCGCAGTACCTGGAGCTGGTCTTCCTCTGTACGCCGGTCTCCGGGGAGGCCCATGTGCACGACGAGGAGTCGGTGGAGGTGGCCTGGTTTCCGCGTGACGGCCTGCCTCGGCTCGACGCAAGGTCTCTGCAGAAACTGCAGCAGGCGATCAGCGGGAGCGCCGAAGCGTCGTTTCTGCCCCCTGCCGCGGACATCCCTGGGGACCGTGAAGCGGCTGTGTAAAAGGATCACGCCATGTGGCGGATCACCTCGAATGCTTCCGAAGCGTTCACCCCGACGTGCGCTCCTCGATGGGCGAGTTGAGCGCGGATCGCTTCGACTGAACGCGAGTGCGGCCAGCGGCGCATTTCGGAGTCGTAGATTCTCAGGGCTTGCATCTTCACCTTGACGGCGTGTGTGGAGAGAGGCTGGTGCCAGGTGGGGCGAAACGCCGTGGTGATGCCCCAGCCGGTCGCGGAGGGCACTTCGTAGGCGAGGACCGTTCGTACGCTGGTTCCGGGCTGAGGACGGGTGGCGGCGGCGGTGGCGTGCGCGGTGATCTGGTGATCGCGGCTGAGGTCGGCTGCGGCGTGGGTGTACACCAGGGTGGGGGCGAAGTCGGCGATCACACTCTCGATGCGCCGGGTGACGTCCAGGAGAGGGCGGGTGTCGAACTGGTTGTCCGGGAGATCTTCGAGGTGCAGCTGAGCGCCGTAGAGCGCGGCGACCTGCTGCGCACAGCTGCGGCGGTGGGCGTTGACGGCGGCGTGGTCGGCCCCGGGGCGGCTGAGAGCGCTGGTGCTCAGGATGAGCAGGCACAGATCCGATCCTGCGGCTGCGTGCGTGGCCAGTGTCCCGCCGGCTCCGAGGGTCTCATCGTCTGCGTGCGCGGCAACGGCAAGAACCCGCTCCCGCCGCTTCTTCTGCTGTGCGGACATAAGGGAACGCTAGGGCGCACCAGGTCATCTCCGGGGCGACCGACAGCGTGAACCTTGCGAACCCCGGCCCCCGGTTAGCCCTGGCTGCGTTGCTATGGATGGCAGCCGACGGAATCGAGGGCCACCGTGGACGACATCAGCAGCCGGGGAACCAGTGGGGCAGTCACGCCCCTGCCGCCTGGGGAAATCTTCGCGGGCACCGCGCGGTACTACGCCCGCTACCGCCCGCCGTATCCGGATGAGCTGGTGGACCGGGTGGCCGCGCTCGTCCGCCCGGACGGTCGGGTGTGTGATCTCGGCTCCGGCCCGGGCACAGTGGCCATCGCGCTGGCCGGGCCCGGAATCCCGGTCGTGGCTCTGGACCCCAACCCCGACATGCTTGACGTGGGGCGCAGGGCCGCCGCCGAGTGCGGGCCGGGGGGATCGAGTGGCTGGTCGGCGATTCGGATCATCTGCCGTCCGAGAGCCTGCACCGCTTGGCGGGGGTTACGATCGCGGACGCCTTTCACTGGATGAACCGGGACAGGGCGCTGCGCACTCTGGATGAACTCCTCACACTGCGCGGCGCGTTCATCGCGGTGCTCTCGCGCCGGGCTCCCGGGTGCGGCAGGCCTGCGTGGCACGCGGCGGTGGAGCTGGTCCGCGAGAAGTTCCTGCGAGGTCACAAGGGTGTTGACGGCCGCGGGTATACCGAGGTGCTGTCCGAGGATCACGAGTCGGTGCTGCGCCGGTCGGCTTTCGGCGATGTGACGGCCGTGGTCGCCCCCTACGTAGTCGACTACACGCTGGAGCAGATCGTCGGCCGGCAGCTGTCGAAGGCGTTCTCCTCCCCCGCCGTACTCGGCGCCCGGCGGCCCGCGTTCGAGGAGGATCTGCGGGCCCGGCTCCTGGAGCACGACCCCTCCGGGCGCTTTCGGGACGAGACGCAGGCGCACCTGCTCATCGCACGCCGCCCGTAGACCCGGTGGCCAGTTGCCGGCATCGCCAGGAGGTGGTCCCCATGGGGGAAGCGGAGTTTCCCGGGGTGAGGTTCAAGGTCGGGCGCCGACGGATCGGCGATGGCGTGCGGATCGGTGCGGGCTGCGATCTGCGCTGGGCGCGGCTGACGCTCGCCGCCGATGCGCGCGTGGGTGAGAGCACGCGGGTCTTGGCGGCCGACCGCTTCGTGCTGGGCAGGGCATCGGTCCTCGATGGCGGCAGCGAGGTCACGTGCCGGTCGATGACGGTGGGTGATTCCACCTATCTCGGTCATCGGCTGCGGGTGGGCCTGGGGGCGCGCATGGAGGCACGCTCGACGCTCACGGTCGGCTCGTGCTGCCAGATCGCCCCGGACGTGTGGGTCAACCCCACCGAGCCGGTGACGATCGGCGACGACGTGGGGATAAGCGCGAGAGTCGCGCTGTGGACACACGGCCACCACAGCGGACATGCCGCGGCGGACGGGTTCGCGGGCATCTTCGCGGGCATCACGATCGGGGGCGGGGTGTGGCTGGCGTACGACGTGGGTGTGCTGCCCGGCGTCACGGTCGGCGCCCACACCCAGGTCGCCGCCCGGGCTCTGGTCAACCGGTCGCTGCCCGCGCGGGTGCTGGCGGCCGGAATCCCGGCCGTGGTGAAACGGCAGCTGCAGCCTCGTCCGCTCAACGGTCCCGCCCTGGCTGAGGCGGTACAGGCACTGACGGGGGCCTGGCTGGACCGGCTGGCCCACAAGGGCCTGGCCGTTGAACCCACAGGGGAGGGCCAGTGGTGGGTGGCCGACCCCGAGACCGAAGAGGCGTGGAACGTCGTACGGCAGCCGGCCGGGGACAGCGCCGGAACACTCCGACTGGCCGTCATCCGGCCCGGCGCGGAGGCGGAGCCGACACTGTTCTGCTTCGACCGGGTCAGCATCAGCGGAGAGCCGGACCGGCTCGGACACGACCTGCGCGACTTCTGCCGCCGCCAGTCCTGGCTCTTCCCCCACTACCAGAACTCCACAGCACTGGTGCCCGCGCGGTTCGCCCAGCTGCTCAACGCTGCTCCCTGAGGGCACCGACCAAACGCATCTACCTGCAGGGTTCTCGGGTCTCGGCCGCGTTCAAGCCCACGCCGACACATCCAGATTCCCAGGTTTCCGGGGCAGGTCAGTGGCGTTCGGCGATCCGGTCGAGATCAGCGTCGAGGACCGCTAGAAGGCCGATGAAGATGTTGGGTTTTGGCCCTGCCGCGTGAGCGGCAGGGCCCGCGGCGACGACCATCCGCGAGTGAATCGGGACGCTTGCGGGTTGCATCTGCGCTCTCCGGTGGGACCACGGTCGCGTTCCACCATCAGGCAAGTGCGCGCAGTGTCCGCCAAACACGGCCACGCCCTCCGCGATGGCCCCCGGTGCGGTCGCTGCGTAGCCGAGAACGAGCCCCTGCGGACCGGGCGACTGGCGATGCCAGGACAGTCAGCTGTGCGTCGACGCATGCAAATCGACAGGCAGTGTGAGGCATCGCGGTCTCCCCGCCCTCAAGTTGATCGTGATCAGCCGAACAGCTGGGAACCGAGCGGGTGTTGCCGGTCGAAGCCGGGAAGGATCAGGAATGTGGCGCTGGCGGTTGTGGTGGTGAAGGGCAGCAGTGCGTCGGAGGTGTCCATGTGGGTGAGGGTGGCGGTGAAGGTCCGCAGGTCGTTCTGGAAGCTGATGAAGAGCAGGCCGGGGGCGGGCTCGTCGGTGCTGTAGGAGCGGCGGAGCATGAGCCCGACCCCGACCACGGTGGCGTGCGCTCTGCGCACGTGGGCGTCCGCGGGGACGAGATAGCGCCCGTCTGGTGTCTTGGCTCCGAGTTCCGGGCCCGAGGCGGCGGGGCCGCCGGAGAGGGGGACGCCGCTGGCCCGGCGCCGCCCGAAGACCGCTTCCTGTTCGGCTACGGACAGGGCGGCGAACCGCGGCAGGTTGAGTTCCATACGCCGCAGTACGGCAAGGGTGCCGCCGGCGACCGTAGGGGGCCCCGCCAGCCACAGGTCGCGTTGTTGTTCGGCGGTCGTGTGCGGGCCCACGATGCCATCGATGAAACCTAGCGGGTTGCGTGGCGCGGTAAGGCCGTTGCCGACGGACACGTTCGTACCGCGGCGTGCGGACTGGCGCCAGCGTTCGCGGATGCGGTCACCGGCCTGGTCCAGAAGCGCGGAGGCGACGACCGGTAAGAGCAGCGCGTCGCTGGCGCAGATCTGTATCAGCAGGTCACCGCCGCGTGCTTGCGGGGCAATCCGCTCGCGGGAGAATCGCGGGAGGTCGGCCGCGCCGGGCAGCGAGGCACCGGCCGTGCGCACCAGCCGGGGGCCCACGCCGACGGTCACGGTGAGGTCGCCCGGCGGCAGGCCCAGCAGCCGCGTGTCGGTCCCCGCTGTGAGTGTGCGGATGGCCTGGCCGAGTTCGGCCAGTAACGGGCCGGGAGCCACGGTGGCACCGAGGTCGGCCACCACGGCGAGCAGGTTGGGCTGTGCCGGCTGGGGGAGCGTGATGCCTGCCTGATGGCGGCCCGTCGCCGGAACCGGCTTTGGCGTGGCCCCTGGGGTAGGGGCGTGCTGGCCTGGCTGGGCGGAGTCCGATGTGCACCCGGCGGTCAGACCGGCGGCCATCATGGCGCCGGTGACGTCGAGGAACGTGCGGCGTGACGGGTGGTGATCGGCTCGGCGCATGGGGTGCAGAGTGCCACACCCGAATTGTTCGTGCCGGTCAACCTCGCGATTCTGGCGTGGAATTGGGCGTCATGCCAGACTGGGATCATGCCTCGATTAGCTCTTCGCGTGTTGGCGGCGGTAGTGGGCACGCTGACACTGGTGGTTGGCTGCGGCGGCGATGGCGGATCGGGCGAAGGCCGGCGCCCGGCCGGTGCGCATGTGACGATCCGAGTACCTGCCGATGCCCCGACGATCTCGGATGCGGTGTCCTTGGCTCGGCCCGGTGACCTGGTGCTGGTCGCGCCGGGCGTGTACCACGAGTCGGTGAAGATCGACACGGCGCGCATCACTCTTCGCGGTTTGTCCCGGGACAAGGTCGTCATCGACGGGCGGTTGCAGCAGCCGAACGGCGTCGTCGTCTCGGCGCCCGGGGTGGCCGTGGAGAACCTGACCGTGGAGAACAACACGCAGAACGGGGTCCTTGTCACCGGTTCGGCGAAGGCGGCCGACGGCCTGCCCGGGGGAAGCGGCGGCTACGACACCGGCGACGAGCCCGTCACCTTCCTGAAGTCGTTCCTGGTCTCCCACGTGACCGCGACTCGCAACGCTCTGTACGGCATCTACGCGTTCTCCGCCCAGAACGGTGTCATCGAGCACTCATACGCGTCGGGCGGCGCCGACTCGGGGATCTATGTCGGCCAGTGCAAGCCCTGCAACATCGTGGTGCGGGACAACGTCGCCGAACTCAACGCGGTCGGTTACGAAGGCACCAACGCCAGCGAGGACATGTACGTGGTCGGCAACCGCCTGGTCGGCAACCGGGTCGGACTCACCACCAACTCCGACCACCAGGAGAAACTGCTCCCGCAGAAGGGCTCCGTCATCGCGGGCAATCTGATCGCCGCCAACCAGCAGACGGCCACCCCGGAGCAGGCCGACGGCGGGTGGGGCATCGGCGCCGGCATCGACGGCGGCAGCGACAACCGGTTCATCCGCAACCGCATCGCCGGCAACCGCAACGCCGGGCTGGTGATCACCGCGACCGCCGACATACCTCCGGTCGGCAACCAGATCGTGGACAACACGTTCACCGGCAATGGCGTCGACGTCGGCTGGATGTTCCCCACCGCCACGCGGGGACGGGGCAACTGCCTGCGGGGCAACGATCTGCGCATCACCGTGCCCGCCCGGCTCGCGACGACTGCGGCCTGCCCGCTTCCGGCCGGGTCGTCCTCGCCGGCCGGCACGTGGGCGGCGCCGACGGCACCCGGTGGCATCCCGTTCACCGAGGTCGCGGCGCCTGCTCCGCAGCCGCAGTTCCCCGACGCCGCCACCGCGGGCCCCACCGCTGTCCCGCCCGTCCCGGCCCTGCCGAAGACGGAGGGCATCCGGCTGCCGCCGGCGTCCCTGCTCGCCGCGAACGCGCGGGTGCAAACGTCCTGAACAGCGGCTACCGGGTCGGGGTGGTTCCGGGTGCCGGCTTGACCGGAACGTACTTGTGGGTGTCGAAATCGATGACCACCGGCTCCGGCTGCGAACCCACGCTGACGCGGACCCGGTACATGGTGCCGTCGGAGCCGATCCAGTAGCGCACGTTGCCCGCCGTACCGGAGCGGTGAGGGGAGGACGGCCCGGTCATGATGTCCACCCAGCGCCCGTCCACCTGCTCCCGCCCCCACCAGGCGGCGCCGTTCTGCGGCAGCAGTTCGGCGTTGTCCGGCCGGTCGCCGCCGAGACCGAGCGCGATGGACAGGGAGGTGTCCAGCGCGCTGCCGGACGACAGCAGCGGACGGTCGTACCACCCCGAACGGGGCGGCGACGCGGGTGCGTGCGCCGGGGCGTCCGTCATCGGGCGGACGTGCACCGAGGTGGGCGTCCACTGGATCAGCCCGTCGCTGGACTTGCCGCGCCCGGTGCCGTGTACCACGCCGTAACCGACCTTGCGCCGATAGTCGACGGACCCGGTGACGGTCAGCCCGCCGGCAGTGCCCGGCACGGTGATCGTCACCGCGCGGCCCTGCGCCTGGTAGTTACGGAATCGCGTGATCGCCAGCCGGCTCGCCTCATCCGTCGTCAGCGGGCGCGGACCGCCGGCGCCGGAGCCGCCGTCGGCGACCAGGAACGCGGCCACCGCGGCCACCGCAGCCACCGCGACGGCCGCGATGCCGATGACGGCCGCGGCCCGGCGCGACCGCGGCCATCGGCGCCGGTCAGCCGGACGACCCGGTGGGGCTTGCCGGATTCTCACGCTCCGCACGCGGTTCGACGCTGACACTCTCCGATTCATCCTTTCGATCACCACACCGTCCGGCCGCCGCGGGCTCGCGGCGGCACTCGGCAGTCCGGTGGCAGACCACGCCACGGCCGGCCCTCGTGGACCGGCCGAGACGTGATCTGCCCGTCCGCGCCGTCCGGATCGCGGACGGGCTGATCACCGTTGTGCGGTTCGCTCAGTGTTGCCGGGCGCGACGATT
This sequence comes from Streptomyces sp. NPDC052236, assembly GCF_044548015.1. NCBI lineage: Bacteria > Bacillati > Actinomycetota > Actinomycetes > Kitasatosporales > Streptomycetaceae > Streptomyces > Streptomyces sp. NPDC052236. The sequence goes on from NZ_JBIUBL010000045.1 coordinate 36,142, forward strand.
CCGGGTCACGAACGCGATGACCAGGCCCGAACCCACCAGCAGACCGACGATGCCGATCATCTCCGCCAGCCCGGGCGTACCGGTGTTCGCCAGCGAACCCCCGCCTCCACCGGCCGGGGCCGGCTGGTTGGCAGGCGGCGCGGGCGACGGCGGCGTGGAGGCCGCGGGCGGCGTCGGTGTCGGTGTGGGAGTCGGCGTCGGGGTCGGGGGCGGCGTTTCCTTCGGGATGTACACCCCGGCGTCGATCGTGTGATCGACCCCGCCCGGCTTGTCCGGCGCCGTGACAGGCGCGTTGCCGTTGCACAACGGTCCGGTGGTCGGCGGGGTCACATTGGAGTCGTGCGCACGGTTGGCACCGGCCCGTGGGAGCGTGAACCTCAGCTCGCTCGCCGGGGGCTGCTCGGGCACCTGGCTGGTGTCCGCGGTGCACACGTCGAACTGCACCGTGTACTTCGCGTCCGGCGTGAGCTCGTACGCGGCGCCGACGCCACCGAAGTAGTACTCGCCGGCGGCATTGGTCCTGGTCGTGGCGACCTGTTTGCCGTCCGCGTCCAGCAGGTTGATCGTCGCCCCCGGCAGCAGCACGTGCCCCGGGTCCTGGATCCCGTTGTGGTCGCCGTCGAACCACACGACGTTGCCGATCTGGATTGGCGCGTTCGCCGCCGCGTACGCGATGTCACCGAGCCCGCCGGCCTTGCCGAACCCGCCTTGTTCCCGGCTGACGAACTGGAACCCGTTGGCGGTCGGGTTGTTGCCCGGGCCCTGACCGGTCGTGATGTTGTGGTAGCCGGTCCCTGAGGTCGCGACGTTGACGACCGGGTCGAACTCCGTGCTGACGACCCACTGCTGCTGCGGGATATAGGCCACCGACCCCAGTGCGGTCTCCTGGTGCGCGGTGGTGTAAAAGTCGCCCGGGAAGTATTCGACGACATCGGCGGCCTGGCCGCCATTGTTGGTGGGGGTGGCGTGGTTGGGGCAGCTCCCGGTGCCTTCCCACTGGTATTCACCGGTGGGAGTGGCGCAGACCATGGTGATGTCACCACCGGACATGCCGTTTTCCGCCGTGTTGTTCCCCGGGCGGGGGTCCAGCCCTCCCCAACTGAGCACGTCCATGAACCGGTCGCGGAAACCCAGGATCATCGAGCCGTCGCGGGCGAAGGCGAGGGAGGCCAGCTCCGGCTGCGGATCGATGAAGGTGTTGCCCGTCTTCCGGTCGTCCCACGTGTCCAGGCTGGTGTTCCACGGGTTCCAGTGGGTGGCCTTGTCGCCGGAACCGTAGACGCTGCCGCGTTCGTCCGTGAGCGGGTGGCTCAGCACCGTGGTGAACCGGTTGCCGTCGTAGGTGGAGACGAAGGCTTTCAGGTCCGCGCGCTGCTGCGTGCTCTCCCCGCTGCACACGCCGCCGACGTGCAGCGTGTTGTTGTGGACCTGGAGACCGAACGGCCGCCAGTCGTCGGGGCTCGCGCACCCCGGGTCCGGGATGGGGACCGTCGACTTGGGCGCCGCGGCGGTGGCCCCTGTCGCGTCGAAGCTCACCAGGCTGCGGGTCCGCAGGTTCACCGCGTACAGCGTGGAGCCGTCCTCCGACAGGGCCAGGCCACCGATGCTCTCCTTGCCCGGCGCGTCGGTGAACCCGGGATCCTTGATCATGTTGGCGGTGTCGTGCCGCGTCACCGCGGCGTCCGGCACCCGCGCGAACAGCTCCGGCGCACCCGAGCCGTTGACCGGCACCGTGTAGATCGCGCCCCCGCCCTGCGGCCCGTACGGGGCGTACCGGCGGGCGAACGCGCTCTGGAACAGCCGGGTCCGGTACTTGTCGTACGCCAACCCGAACGTCGTGCCCACCTGGTCCTGCGTGGCCAGCGTGGTCGGGCACGCCACATCGGTGGGACACGTGCCCCGGGTCTTCGTCCCGAACGCCACCAACGCCCGGTTGTCGGTCCCGTTGGCGCCGTTGTGGATCGGCACGAAGTACCGCGAGTCCGGCAGCGCGTAGTCGGCCGGATCCCACACCCCCGTCACCACCGAGGCGTTCTTTCCGCCCGACACATCCACGAACGACGTGAAGCTGTCGAAGTGGTTCCCCGCCGTCGACGCAGGCGCCGCCTGCAGATAGCCGCTGTACGGCGCCGGGATGCTGACGTCGACGCGGTACTGGCCGCCGCTCAGCACGGTCGACCGCGACACCACGATCTTTCCGGTGGCATCCGTGACGCCGGTGACAACGTGTCCAGCGGGGTCGGAGATCTCCACCTTCATGCCCCGCTGCGGCACGTCCATCGTCGCGTTGATCACGCCGGTGCCGAAGAAGTCGCGCAGTACCTCAACTGTCAGCGTGCCGTCGGCGGTCGAAGCGGCGGCCGGTCCAGCCGTCGCTCCCACGGCGCCGCCTGCCAGCAAAAGAACAGATAACGCGATGCGCGCCGACGGCTCCACAAGCCTCCAGACTAATCGGCGCGAGTCTCTGCCGAGTCGGTTCATGGCATCACACTCCACACTTCTCTTGTCGTGAAAACGAAGCACTCGCTTCTCGCTACACGTCCACTTCGTGACCCCAGGCGCGGACGCCGGTCGCGAACGTCACGGAAGAAAAAAGGGCCCACTGCTGTTGCGTGGACCGCTTTGTGGTGATCATTGTGGGTGAGTTGTAAGCGCGGCAGGCCAGGAAAAACAAACGCGCGTTCACGACCGCGGGCAGACCGCACTGGGTTGCGTGTTTTTGCAGCTCAATCACGGTGCCTTCGCCCCCACCCCGACCTCACTGACCGCCATCGCGAGCAGCGCGCGATATCCTATCCCCTGGAGTCTCGCCGTCACCAGCAGAACCCCTCGCATCCATCGGGATCCGCGATAGTCTCCGAGCGCTCAGAGAATGGCGACCGGAAGAACGTGCGACAGGGAAGTGATGGCCGAATCTGGTCCCGTCGGGTCCGTGCCGTCCGGATGACGCGTCTGGGACGTGCTCGTCACACAGGGGCGTTGCGTAGTCGAGATTGGTCCGGTTCGCCTGCTGCACGATTGACGTGGCGTGATAACTGGTATGCGGATCTGGACAGCAGCCCGCGCACCCGGCCCGGCAGCGTCCTGGCCGAACCGGGCGTACTCGTCCCGGGAGATCCGCGAGTTTCTGCGCCGACGGCAGATCCCGCACACCATCCCGGAGAAACGGGACCAGGCCGGACACCGTCTCCATCGAGGCTCGGCGGGCGGCCGGCCACCCGGTTTCGACCGCGAAATGTACAAGCGCAGGCACAAGGCCGAATGCAGGATCGGCCTGTTGAAGCAGGCCAGAGGCGTCGCCATCCGGTACGACAAGCTCGCTGTCCGCTACGAGGCCACCGTCCAACTCACGTACGGTGTTGCCCATGTCACCAGAGCTGACCCCGGATCAGGTCATGCGCGCGGTTTCCGCGCTGGAAGCGGCGTGGGCCGGTGACGATGACGCACTGGCCGCTCTGGCGCGCAGCGGGCATGGCGAGCGATCGCTTGCGGAACTGGTCGCCCAGTACGGCGCCAGCCGACTGCAGAGCATGGTGCTTGTCGTCACCGGCATTGCAGGCCTGGACGGGGTTGACCGGCAGAAGGCGCTGGCGGAGTTGCGGGAGGGCCTCATCTCGTACATGACCACGGTGGCACTGAGCATGATGTCCGGTTGGGCTCTCACCGCGGGCGAGGACGTCCAGGCGACCGGCGACCTCGCCCGCCGCATCCTGCAGGCACTGCTGTCCTTCACCACGGACGGAGACGACCCGCAGGAGGTACGGGCCCTGTTTGACCACCTGCGGGCAGACGCCCTGGACCATTCGTAATCCGCCGTTCGAGCGATCAGTCTTCGCTGTCACAAACCGGTGGCCAACTTCCGTGGCAATCAGTCCACACGCTGTCACAGGACCAGCCTGCTGCGATCTTTGTCTGGGCTTGACGAACCGCCTCTGCTACGGGAAGGCCGTTGCCGGTCCGCGGCGGTCGCGCCACCCCCTGCGTCACGGGAGTCGCAGCGTCCGACTCGGCGGCTCGACCGTCGGCCTACCGCGGGAGGTCCGCGTCCGCGCCGGGCAGCCGTGCTCCCTCCTCAATGAGCACCCGCTGGGCCAGGGCGCGGAACTCGGCGCGTGCCTCGTTCTGGTCGCCGCCGCGCAGCAGGGTGCTGGTCAGCGAGTCCAGGCTCCAGGTGACGAGCACGCCGTGCCGGGCCAGGTACAGCGCGACGTGGCGGATGCGGTAGCGGTCGGCGATGTCCAGCCAGGCGTAGGCGATCAGCTGCCACAGCCAGCGTACGGAGCGGTCCTGTCTGTCGGTCTTGACCACCGTCTTGACGTCGATCAGCGTGGAGCCGGTCGGGCCGGGTATCAGCAGGTCGCCGTCGGCCCAGTGGTTGACGAAGACGGGCCCGGCGATGCCCAGTGGCCGGCCCTCGGGTGGATCGCCTGCCAGTCGGCGGATCTCGGCCAGGGCGCCGTGGATCTCTGTCTGCCGTGCCAACCGTGTCAGCTCGTCCACGACCGCTTCGCTCGCGGCCGCGCGCATCCTCTCCACGGTGGGGACGCGCGGGCGGAAGACCTGGTGCATCGACTCGTGGATGGTGCCGGAGCGGTAGACGTCCTCGAACATGTCCAGCAGCCAGCAGACACGGGCGAGTCCGGCCTCGGCGCCGGGGGTGCCGAGGCGTCCCGGGGGCGCGTGCTGGGCGAAGTAGGCGCGGGTACGGTCGAACAGGTTTGCCAGCACCGGCTCCGCCGCCATGTGCCGGTCGGCCCGGGAGCCCGGCCGCATGATGCCGGTGACGATGCTGTCGAGTTCCGTACTGGGGCTGCGTCGTGACCGTGCGGACCGGGATGGGGGTTCGAGGTCCAGCCACCCCGCTGTGGTCGGGCGTACGTCGAGCGCCCTGGAGCGTTCCCGCTTGCCGAGGCCGGCGTGGGTCGGGTAGAGCGCGGCCTGCTCGTCGGCCCATTCACGGCTGACCAGCCCGGCGGTCACCAGGCCATGCAGCGCGTAGTACGGCGGTGCGGGCTGCACCAGGGCGGCCAGGCGGGCGCCGAACGCGCCGCCGATCGAGGCCCAGTGCCGTCCGTCGACCTGCCCGCTCGGGAACACGCGCCTGCGGCCGCGGGTGGCGATGGCCAACCGGCCGACAGCCTCCGCCGAACCGGTGAACCGGCGGGCACACCACGTGCTCAGTTCCCCGTTACCCAGTTGAGAAGTCAACGACATTGGCCCACCCGCGCAAAGATCCATTCCACCGGATCAGAGTTATCACAAGACCAGCGACCTCGAAGCGTTCACAGGAGAAGACCAGCCTGGCGAGCGAACATGCCTGCCGTTCCCCCGCATCACCGGTCCTCTCTCTGGCACCGGATCTCGCGTGCGGGCACCGTCATCCCGTGTGCGTGCGGTCGAACCACTCGATGAACTGGTGGACCGTGCCGATCTTCGCAACGCGGTCGTGCAGGGCCTTTTGGTCATGACCAGTCAGGAACCAGCCCAGGGTGACCGGCGCACCGCAACCGCATCCGCAATCCCGCGCCGCGTGGGACGACTCGAAGTACGTCACTGGGTTCCTGGCCGGTGCGACGGGCTGATCCTGTCCGACGTACGCGTCGTATACAGGGTGCCCCGCCTCCAGGAACCGTCCCTCGATGGCCCGCCTGCCGCCGGTCACCGGAACCAGGCGGTCAATCTCGATTGCCTGGCGCACGACGTTCTTGAAGGACAGCAGGGCGTACTGCTCCCGGTCGGCCCGCTCCCCCAGGACCCAGCATCCCCGGTTGGCGCGGAACAGGGCCGCGTCGTCCATGTGTGCGTCCCAGCCGACGTGGTCGCGACCCAGACCGTCCTCGTCGGGGTTGACGTAGCGCATCTGTCCCAGCGTGATGTGGATCATGATTGCCTCCCAATAGGCGGAGAGCCGGGGCTCCTTGGCCTGCAGCTATCGAAAGCATGCGCCGTGGCGAGTCATACCCGCAACCCCTAGCCCCCCGTAACTATCGGCTATTTGTTGCCAACTACTGGAGTCGCTGGTGGTCCACGTGTCCCGCACGATTCCTTTCAGTACGTTCTTCAGTGCTCCCCGACCGGGGCGGCAACTGCCTGGCCGCGCCGATCGTCCCTAGGGCATGACGTCTGCAACGCCCGAACCACCGTCCATCACCCCACCGCTGTGCCCGCATTGCGGCTACGGCGCCACCGAGGAGGACCCGGTCGGCTGCCGCGGCATCCACGCCCCCGGACACACTGCGTGCCTGGCCCACCTGGACGAAGCTGACCGCGCAGCCTACCTGGGTACTCTGGCCTCCGGCGCCGACATCGACCACCGCGGCACCCCGTTCACCGAAGACCTGCTGGCCCGGATACTCGACGCCCTGCGCGACCCCACCACCGAACATCCCCTTCTCGGCCAAGCTCGGTTCGACGGCGACTGCGACCTGGTCGACGGGGGCGGCGTCAGCGCGGTCAGGCCCCGAACCCCCCGCCATCCCGGCGGCCGTTCACGCGCAGTGGCTCTCGCTGGCCGAACTCCACGCGGCCCATTTCGCCTACCCGATCACCGACGGCACCGCCGCCGGCCTCATCCCCGTGATCGGCTGCAAGCACTCCTGCGACTTCTGCACCCTGCGCGTCCCGCCCTACCGCGAGGCACCGCTGGACATGCTCACCGCCTACCTCGACCGCCTCGAAGCACTCGGCGTCCCGAAGATCATCATCAGCGCCCCCACCTTCACCCAGTACCGGCACCGGGAGCAACTGCTGGCCCATATCCGCTCCTACCGCGACCGCGCCGCGGCCCGCGGAATCAACGTGAGCACGATCATCGGCTCGGTCCGCGCCGACGAAATGACCCCCCACTACCTGCGCGACGTCAACGAACTCGGCGACTTCGGGCACCTGTTCACCGAGCTGAACCTCACCCAAGCCCGCGGCATCATCACCATCGCCCCCGAATTCGCCGACCCCGACCTCATCTCCCTGCACGGCAAGACCATGACGCCCGAGCGCGTCAACCGCGCCATCGACCGGTGCCGAGAAGCCTCGGACGCCATCAACACGATCATGCTGTACTTCATCGTCGGCGCACCAGGAGAGCGGCCCCAGGACCGCCTCTCCATCGCCGACCGCGCCAAAGAGATCCGCGAACGGCTCGGCCGGCCGGACGCCAGCGTGATCGTCAAAATCCACCAGTTCCTGCCCGAACCCGGAACCCCCGCCCAGCGGCTGCAGATGACAGACCCGGCCCTCCTCGACGGCTACGTCGAAGAGATCACCGACCGGCTGCGCAGCCTTGTCGGCCAGCAGGTCTTCGACGCGCACTACCGGGTGCTGTACGGGGAGACAAGCCGCCTCTACCTGGAAGCCATCTGCCTGCGGGGCGACCGGCGCGTCGGCCACGTCCTGGAGGACCTCTACGACAGCGGCGCCGACCTGACAGTCCTGGACCGCGAAGAGCTGCTGCGCATCCTGGATGGCCACGGCCTCGACTTCGACCGCCACCTGCGGCACTTCGACGACGCAGTCCTGCCCTGGCACACCGTCAACGAGGCGGACCCAAAGGAGGAGCAGCGGCTGCAGGCTGCCCTCGACGAGCGGATGGCCACCTGGTGACCGGCACCGGCCCCCTGACGTCCACGGACTTCCCCGGCAAGCACACCCTGCCCGCGCTCACCGACCCCCGCGAACACGCCGCCATGTCCGCCGCCGCCACCCCGGCGCCGACCTCACCCACACCGCCGGCGCCATCCTTGTTTACCAGCAGGCCCTCGCCCACGAGGCTGCACGCGGCAATGGCGCGGAGCCGCTGGGGCGTTGGGTATCGGGCAATCTGCACCTGATCCGCGGCAACGTCGTGATCTGCTCCGGCTTCGGGCGGGGCACCCCGGCCGCAGGACTCGTCCTGGAACAGCTCATCGCCCTCGGAATCCGCGTCGTGATCACGGTCGGGACGGCCGCCACCCTGCACCCACGCCTCCGCGTCGGCGATCTCGTGGTCTGACAGGAGGCCCTTCGCGGCGAAGGACTCTCCCACCACTACCTGGCCCCCGCCCGGTACGTCGCGCCGACCAGCGCCCTGACCGCCAGGCTGTCAGAGAACTCACCGCGCTCGGCGCCACACCCCACACGGGCCGCACCTGGACGACCGACGCCCTGTACCGGGAGACCGAAGCCGAGGTGAGCCAGTACGCCTCCGAGGGAATCCTGACTGCCGACATGGAGGCGGCAGGCGTGTTCGCCGTCGCGCGGTACCGACAGATTGCGTCCGCCGCCGCCTTCTCCATCGCCGACTCGCTCGCGCGGCGCACCCCGCGCACGGACGCACCTGAGACCCGCTTGGGTCTTGCCACCCTCCTCGCCGCCGCCACCCGCACCCTCGCCGCGTTCCGCGAATGACCCGCCGACCGGGCTGCGGCGCCCGTGCGCGACGAGTCCTGTTACGGCGCGGGACCGGGCTCCACCGACGCGGGAGATTGACCGGTGACAGCGAAGATGTCCCACCTCAGAGGTTTCCCGGTCATGTGATCAGTGAGCGCGCGTCGATGCCTCTCAGCGTTCCGGCTGCCTTGGCGCTGTGCATGTTCTGGGTGGTGGGCTCGCCGTGCAGCGGCCCGCAGAGCACCACCGGGCGCTGGCCCTCCACCATCGACCAGAAGGGTTCAGGCACGGGATGCCGGCACCCATGTCGAACAGCGTCTCCTGGACGGCGTTCTGGGCGTCGTTGAGGCGGACGATCTGCGTGAGGCGGCGGGTGTCGGCGTCGAGGGCGACGACCCAGCTTGAACGGCGAATTACGAATGATCCAGGGCGTCTGCCCGCAGGTGGGCAAACAGGGCCCGTACCTCCTGCGGGTCGTCGCCGTCCGTGGTGAAGGACAGCAGTGCCTGCAAGACGCGGCGGGCGAGGTCGCCGGTCGCCTGGACATCGTCGCCCGCGCTGAGAGCCCAACCGGATCCGGCACTGGTCCTGCATGACGCCCTTCCCGTGGTGCGTAGCGAATCGCTAGGATTCTGCTATGGCTAAGACTCAGTTGAACTCTCGAGTGCCCATAGAGCTGGCGGACCGGGTGCGCTTGGCCGCCGAGCGGGCCGGCATGGACATCGGCGACTACGTCGCGTCGGTGCTTGAGGCGGATCTGGCCGCCGCGTCGGGCAGCCCGGAGATGCGCGAGGCTCGCGCCCGGATGCATGCCGCGGTGGCCTACAAGAAGTGGCTGAGCGACGGCCGGCCCGAACAGGGCTCGATGGACATGGATGAGGTCTTCGGCGCGTGACGGCCATCCCCGCACGGTTCGCCGCGAACGTTGGCGAGACGATCAAGAACCTGCCGGGCCCGGCCAAGGGCGAACTCCACGCCGCGGTGCTGCGCGCGTGCTCTGATCCCTGGTCCTGGCCACAGGCCGACAAGTACGAGATGGACGAGACGGTGCGCGTCATCACGACGAGCGCCGCCATCGTCCACTACGTGATCCTCTTGGGTCCCGACCCTCACCTGTGGGTCTTCACAATCACCGTCTGACCTCCACCACAGCGGTGCGCCGGCGCATCAGAGCGGACAGTCGTCGACGTTCGCGGGCCCACGTCACGCAGCGGCCGAAGGGGCCGAGCGGCGCCGGTGTGCCTGTATGCCCGTCGGCTACAGCACTAAGTCTCAAGGTCCTGAGACTGAGTCCTTGAGTTGGCGGATGAGCGCTTGGGTTGGCGGGTTGAGTGCTTCAGATGGTGGGCTGGGGAGCGGCACGTCTCCTCACCTGCGACTCGAGGACTGCACGTATAGGCGGAGCCCTCGACGGCCGGAAAGCCGGGCGCTCACCCCCTGGTCATTTGATGGCGCCGCGGAGTGCGGCGACGACAAAGCCAACCGCGGAGCCCAGCAAGAGCAGCGTCAGTACGCCCCAGCCCACGGGAATCGACCACATCGGCCAGCCGGCGGCCGCGTGCACCCACAGGGTCACGATGGCGGCGGCGCCTATCCCGAGGCCGTGCCACCGCACGGCGGCCGCGGCCACCACCTGCCGCTGGCTGCGGCGGCCGAGCAGCCCCCACAGACCGCCGATGAAGGCCACCGCACCGAACGATATGCAGCCGATCGCCCCACCGAGCCGGTCCTCCGGCCAGCTCACGGGCCCGTCGGACGTCTGCTGCCGCCGCCCGTCGGCGTCCCGGACCTCGACGACATCCCCGTACCAGATCAGGCCGGCGACCTTGTCATCCGGCTCCATCTCCGACACCACCTGACCGGTGTTGCGGAACGTCACGTGCCACGGCTTGCCGCTGGGCAGCACCAGCTCCGCCTCCGGCGACTTGCCCTTCTTCCCGCGGTGCAGTGCGGCCTTGCGGACGGTGAAGTCCTGCTCCCAGAGACAGGCCGACACCTTCACCGGCACGGAAGCGCAGTCCGGCGCGGCCCGGAACTCCCGCTCCCGCTCCAGCGCCCCGCGAACCTCGCTGGCCATCGCCACCCCGAGACCGGCCACCAGCAGGGCGACCAGCATCCAGACCACCGCCCGCAGCCCCGGCTTCCACGCCGCCTCAGCCATTTTTCCTCCCCCGTACCTCGAACTCTCGGGCGCCATTTGAGCGCATAGGTACCAAGGCCCATCGCACAGCACCCGCGACGTGCGCGTTTCACCCTCGATTCCGACGGGTCACAGCATCCACCGGCAGAAGCAGGCAAGTAACGCAGACAGTGGGCAGAGAACCCAGGCCCCACGTTGCCGACTCCAGGCAACCGCCGTGGGGCAGGTAGTTGGCAGGCCGGCCATCAGCGTCCTGACAGCCAGCCCGCCAACTACAACGCACAGCTCCGCCAAGTAGCGCACTCACCCGCCAACTGAAGCGCTCCTTACCGTGTTGGCGGGTTGATTCCGGTCCTTCGTACGATCGGGAGACCCGGGGGCCTGGGTGTGGCTTTAGGGCCTGTTCCAGGTTCAGATCACTGTTCGGTCAAATGCGGCCCGTCGGGTGGCCGCGAAGCGGTAGATGTATCGGGTGACGCGTGGTGATCTGACTGATTCCGAGTGGGAGTTGATCGAGCCGCACTTGCCGTTGGGGGAGCGCGGGCCGATCCCTGACCTGCGAATGCGCCTGAACGCGGTGATGTGGCGGTTCCGCACCGGGAGCCCGTGGCGCGATGTGCCCGAGCGTTA